>NZ_PGTB01000150.1 GCF_002786325.1 Pseudooceanicola lipolyticus
GCCGCGCGGCGTCGGCGCGGGCGGCGGGCTCGACGGGCAGGCTGCCCAGGGTTGCCAGCAGCGCGGCAAAGCCCGATGGATCGTCGCCTTGGGTGCCCTCGCGGGTGGGGCGAGCGGCTGTGGCGCTGCGAAGGTCGAGTCCGGCGAATTCGATCATGGTCACTCCTCAGGCCAGCGCGGTCAGGCGGAAACCGCTTTCGATCAGGCGCTTGCGCAGCCGCAGCAGCGCCCGTTTCTCGATCTGCCGCACCCGGTCGCGCGACATGCCGTATTCGCGCGCCAGCACCTCGGCGCTGTCGGGCGGGTCGTTCAGGTTCAGCCGGCGGATCACCTCGGCATCGCGCGGGTCCAGCTGGGCCAGCGCGGCCTCGAGCATGCGGCGCTGTTCATCCTCGTCCGAACGCAGCGCGGCGACCTCTTCCGGCGTCAGGTCGGAGGAGACCAGGCCGCCATCGACCTCGCCGCCAAAGCCCAGCTCGACCGCGCCCTGGATCGCCATCTGGGCGATTTCCTGATCTTCGCTGCCCAGCCGCCCGCCACTGGCATCGAGATAGGTGCGCACCGGGATGTCGATCACCGTCTTGATCCGCACCAGCGCCGCCGAGACGCCGTTGAGCACCCACCAGCTGGCATAGGTGGAAAACCGCACGCCCTGCGCCAGGTCGAAATTATCCGCCGCGCGCATCAGTCCGATCATCCCCTCGGCCACCAGATCCTCGCGATGCGAGGGATTGTCGGTCCATCTTGCGGCCTGGGCATAGACCTGACGGGCATGGGACCGGATCAGCAGTTCCAGCGCGTCGCGGTCGCCGCGCTCTTGCCAGTTGCGCACCGCGTCGCGTTCCTGCGCGACGGACAACATCGGTTCGCTCATCGCCGCTTGGCGCGTGATAAACATCATTGGATGGGCGCTCGATCATGTCTGACTGCTCATGAACAGATAAACACAAATCGACCGACCCATAAAGAATTGAATGATTTAAGGAAGGTTAAAACCTGTATTTTGCATCTATTTTATCAATGGCCTACCCGCCCGCAGGAACTGGGGCGGATCAGCTGCGGATCAGCCGGTGGCGGCGTTCGCCCAGCAGGCTGTTGACCACATCGCGCACCTGTTCCAGCCATTCCGGGAAGCTGCGCGGCCCGCCGGAAAAGGCCAGCAGGCCGCTGGGCACCTGGCCATAGGCGGGCGCCGCAAAGCCCGGATCCAGCATCATCAGGTATTGCCGCAATTCCGGACTGGCCAGATAGCCGCAATCGGGGATCATGCCGCAGCGATCCTGCGGCAGCAGCTGCGAGCCGGCCCAATAGGCGCCCAGCGTGCCGGCCAGGGCCTTTGAGAATTCACCGGGAATCAGGCCGAGATTCTGCATCTCGCTGGTGCGCGCCATGCGGTCGAAGGCGCAGGCCATGACATAGAGCGCCTCGTTTTCGCGCTCGAGCGGGAAGATCCCGCGGCGCAGCACCGTCAGCAGCACCTTGCCCACGGCGGTCCCCATGTCGAAGGACAGATCTTCGTAGGCCATCGGCTGGGTCACGCTGTCTTCGTCGCAGAGCACCAGCAGCGAGCCATAGGGCACGTCGATGCCCAGTTCCTCGTCGATCACATCGCCCAGCGGCAGCGCTGGCATCACCTCGAGTTCGTCGGACAGCACCGAGATCCGGCTGACCCCGGCAGCGGCGGCAAGGCAGACGATTCGCATTGGCAGCATCGCCTTGAACACGCGCCGCAGGCGGCTGCTTTCTGTTACAGACATCGGCCTGACGGCGCCCTGCCAGACCAGTTCCAATATCCGCTGTCGCATCAAGAATCCCCATATTCCCGTCGAACCTGTTGGATATTAACCGGGCGTTTACCGCTGCATCTAGGTTGCAAGTGTTAAGTCCGGCTACCAGATAATAGATAGGTATCCTGGTGCCCACACAATATATAGCAGTTGCTCATATATATGCCGCGGGGGATCTGCGGCGGCCTGACCCCCTATTTTCCCTAGGATTCACCATGCGCCGCGCTCAGGCGGAGCGCGGCCGATCCGCCGCGAAAGGCGCGGCGGCGCCAGGCGTGCCGCTGGTGGCGCGTTAACAATTCAGGGGATTGACCGTGATTTATTGTGGATAGTTGCCGGGCCAACGGCGCCGGCGGCTTTTATTGAACCAGAGCGGGGTCGGGATAGACCAGCAGGATATCGATGCGGCGGTTCTGCGGCGCGTCCGGGGTTTCGGGCGTCAGCGGCACGGTATCGGCCAGGCCCGAAATCCGTTCGATCCGCGCCGGGCTGACCCCGGTGCCGACAAGGATCCGGCGGGTGGCATTGGCGCGGTCGGCGGAGAGTTCCCAGTTGGAATAGCCGGATTCGCGCGAAAACGGCAGGGAATCGGTATGGCCGGCGATATTCACCGGATAGGGCATTTCCGAAATCGCCCGGCCGATGATCTCGATCAGTTCGCGGGTGTGGTCCTCGATCCGGGAACTGCCGAGGCCGAACATCGAGCGGCCTTCCTGATCGAGGATCTGCACGTTCAGCCCCTCGGGGGTGCGGACAAATCGGATATTGCCCAGCAGGTCTTGCAGATCGGGCCGTGCGTCGATGGCGCGGGCGATTTCCTGTTCCAGCGCCTCAAGCTGGGTTTCGCGCGCCTCGCGTTCCTGTTCCTGCTGCTCTTGCAACTCCTGCTGCAATTGCTGCTGCAGCTCGGCGCTCAACTCGCCGGGTTCGCCCTCGGTTTGCACTTCGGATTCGCCGGCGGCGGGCACCGTGCTGTCATAGGGCATGCTGCCGCCGGCGCCCTGGGTGCGTTCGGTGCCGCCCGAGCCATCGGCGGCGGCCGCCGGGGCCGGTTCGTATTCGATCACCACCTGGGTGCGGTCGTCCTTCAGGCGGCTGTCGAAAACCGAGAGCGGGTTTTCCTGGCCGAAACTGGGCAACTGCACTTCGCTGCGGGGGCCGTCGGTGCCGCTGAGCACGCCATCGGGGCCCAGCACCGAGCCTTCGAGGATACCGTCGCCGCGGCCGCCCTGATCGGAGAGCGAGGGGGTAAAGTAATCGGCCAGGCCGCGCAGCTTTTCCTCGTCCGAGGCGGCGAGGATCCAGAGCAGCAGGAAAAACGCCATCATCGCGGTCATGAAGTCGGCATAGGCCACCTTCCAGCCGCCGCCGTGATGGCCGCCTTCGCCGTCTTCCTCGACCCGCTTGATGATAATCGGCTCGTTCGTGGCCATGCCTGTCCTGTCTCTGCCTGTGCCGCCCCCGGAATCTGTTGCCCCGGTTGGGCCGGATCAGCGCGGTCCTAGACCTTTGCGCCCTTCTTGCCGGTGCGGGCGGGGCCCTTGCGGCTGTATTTCCCGAACCCCGCCTCTTTCGCGTATTCGGCCTTTTTGCGGGAATAGCTGGGCGCCACCAGCGGCATGTCGGCAGGCAGGTTGAACATGGCGCGGTATTCCGCCTCGGTAAGGCCATGTTCGGCGCCCAGATGCCGTTTCAGCATCTTGAAGCCCTTGCCGCAGCACAGGCAATAGACCTTGTCCTTGGTCATCGCCTTTTCGATCGGCAGCGCCGGTTCCACCAGACCCGGCGGGCGCGGTGCATCTGCCGCGGGCGGCGGAGTTGCGCCGTCCTGCATTTCGCGGGTCAGCCGCGTCAGGAGCTCCATGATGGCATTGGCATCCACATCGGGACGTGTCGCGTAGGCCGCGACGATCCGGCCGATCATTTCTTGCTTCGCATCTCTTTCGTTCATCTCGCCCCCGAGATTACTGTAGGGTGGCAACATCTAATCACTTCCAGTTAGGTGCAGCCGTTTTAAACCATGTTAAACTATGAACGATTGTTCCGCGAGTCCTTGAGAAAATGTCACTTTTCATCACCGACATGCCCCAAACTCAGCACAGCGGCGTGTTTTCGCCGGTTCCGGTAGTTTTCCGCCACCATCGGATAGTCCTCCGGCAGACCCCAGCGCCTGCGGTATTGCGCCGGGGTCAGCCCCAGAACCTCGCGCAGGTGTCGGCGCAAGGCGACATGGCGGGTGCCGGTTTCCAGGCAGACCAGGAAGTTTGCGGTCACGCTGTCCTCGACCGGCAGGGCCGGAACGCGATGGCCGGTCCGGCGGCAGAGCCGGTCGAACAAGCCGCGGCCGCGCCGCTTGACCCGAGTCAGTATTTCCATCTGCGCCACGTTGCTTCTTTCCTCCGGGCATTAGTGCGGCAGCAAGAGTATATCCCCTCGTTCACATGAATAACTATGCAATTAGGGTTAAGGTTAGCTGAAAAATGCAACAATTTCGCCACATTTGTTCATCAATCTGTTTGGAAAATCCTTTGAAACACGTTATGCGTGTACAGGTGACGTCGCCGGCACTTATGAGGTGCGCCCGATGAGCGGCCCCTGTCTTGTCTTCGACCTGAACGCAGCGCGCAAATCGTTGGTTTTGCGGGTGCTGGAGCGTGCCGGGCTGAACGGGGTCATCGACAGTGCCGATGCCGCGCAGGTGGGGGAAACCCTGGCGCGGCCGCTGCCGCTTTACCTGGCGGTGATCGCCGTCTGCGATCCGCCCGAAGCGGCGCTGGGCCTGCTGTCGCGGCTGCGCGTGGCCTGTCCCGGTTGTCTGATCCTGGCAATCGACTCGGTCGAGAGCGAGGACAGCACCGCGCGCTGCTTTTCCGCTGGGGCGCATGACGTGCTGCGGCTGCCGTTCCGAGTCTCGGAATTCGAGGCGCGGCTGGCCCAGGGGCTGACCCGGATGGCGCCGCAAAAGGCGCGCATCGCCGAGGTGGCGCATGAGATGATCGCGCAGCTGGACCTGACCCAGGCCGAGGCGCGGGTGCTGCGGGTGCTGGCGGCGCGGCAGGGACAGATCGTGACCCGCGACGACCTTTCGATGCATCTGTACGGTATGCCCTGGACCTATGGCGACCGCCGCTTCGACGTGCATGTCACCCGGATCCGGCAGAAATTGCAGCGCGCCGAGGACAGCCTGTTCACGATCCGCACGATCCGGTCGTCCGGCTATACGCTGGACTATACCGGCTTGTCCGGCGCCTAGGCTGGCGCGGCTCATTTTTCCAGATCCGCGCGCAGCGCCGCCAGCGGCGAGGCCCAGTCACCGACCGCGGCCTGGCGGTGCAGGGTGGCGGCGCCGTACCAGGGGTCGCGCCGGTCGGTCCGGCCCCAATACCACATGCATTCCGCCCCGGCGGGAATCATCACATGGGCATCGGGGTGCCCCAGCGCGCCACAGACATGGGCGGTGGTGTTGTCGATGGTCACCACATGGTCCAGCGCGGCGATCTGCGCGGCAAAGCCGGCCAGATCGGCCATCTGGTCGACGGTGTCGTCGGTGACGAACTGCAGGTCGGGCCGCGCCGCCTGGGCGGCGGCGATGTCCTTGGCCACCGCGCCATATTGCAGGTTCACCACCAGCGCCCCGTCGGGCAGGGCCGTCACCAGGTGCTCCAGCGGGATCGAGCGCAGGTGACCGATCAGGCTGGCGCTGTTCCAGGCCATGCCGATCAACGGTTTGCCGTTGGCCAGAGCCTGATATTTCTGTTTCAGCGCCGCGACCCGCGCCGCGTCGGGCTGCAGGTAGGCGCCCTGTCGTGCGGCGGGGTCGGCGCCGTCGAGATACCGGCTCAGATCCCCGAGATAGACCAGTTCGTTCGGATGCAGCTGCTGCGGGGTGGACAGGAACTCGGTCTTGTCGCGATGGCTGACGCCCAGCAGGTTGCCTTCGAGCAGCGGGCCGAAACGGCCATCGGCGACAAAGATCAACTCGGCGCCTTGGGCCAGCGGCGCCAGGCGCAGCAGCGGCAGCAGCGCCAGCTGGTCGCCGACCCCCTGTTCGCTCATCAGCACCACGCGGTCGAGATGCGACAGGTTTTCGGGCGCGGCGTTGTCCAGCGGGATGCGCGCCCGTTGCTGGGCCGGGAAACGTTCGGCAAAATGCGGCTGGCCGGTGGCGTAATCGCCGTCGCGGAACAGGAACACGCCATAGGCCTTGGCGATATTGCCGGCCTGGCCGGTGACATGCATCGCCTCGACATAGGTATCGGCGGCGGCTTCGTAATCGCCCCGGTCCTGCAGGATATTGGCCATCACCCCCTTGGCATGGGCAAAACCTTCGGGGGTGGCAAATTCGTTGCTGTCGATCAGCGCCGCGGCCTCGTCGGCGCGTCCGGTCACCCGCAGCAGCAACAGCAGCAGGCCGACCGCCGCATCGCGGTCGGTGGCCGTTGCCACCAGGTCGCGGGCCAGCGGTTCGGCCTCGTCAAAGCGACATTTGGCCAGCAATCCGCGCAGCTGGCCGATGCGGTGCGGCTCGGGCTGGGGATCCAGCCGATAGGCTTTTTCGTACCAGCGGGCCGCCTTGCCCGGCTCTTCGGCATCGACCAGCAGGTCGCCCAGGCGGTGGCAGAGGCCGGCATCGTTCAGCCGCTCGGCCATGGGTGCCAGGATGTCGGCCGCCGCCAGCCGCCGGCCGAATTGCACCATCAGGTCAAGATAGAGCCCGGCGAGGCCGACATCTTCGGAGCCGGCGGCAAAGGCACGGGGCGCCATCGCCACCGCCTCTTCCACCTCGGCTTCCAGCACATGGGCCTTGGCCATGCCGCCCAGCACCACCGGATCGTTCGGCCGGTAGATGGCGGCCTGGCCGAAAAAGGTCTGCGCGGTCTTGCCCTCGCGTTGCGCCAGCGCGGCACCGCCCATCACCACCCAGCCATGCGGGTTGGCCGGATGGCTTTGCGTGATCGGATGGGCCAGCTGCACCGCGGTGCCGACCTCGCCCCGCGCCAAGGCATTATAGGCCTCGTGCAGATCCAGCGATTCCGGGCCCTTGATGCCGTAGATCTTGGCGGCCTTAGCGATCTTGACGCGACGGTCCCTGCGGCTGAGGGCGGTTGTGCTCATCTCAGGCCCTCGGCACGGCGAAGTAATCGACGGTGTTCAGATAGGCGGTGCTGTCCACCACGCGATAGCCGGCCTTGCGGCACCAGCCCTGTACGAAATCCATCATGTTTCCCCTCAGCACCTCGATCCAGATCACCGGCTTGTCGCGGGCGATCAGTTCCGACGCGCCGTCGAGCACGTCCATCTCCATGCCTTCGGCGTCGATCTTGATGAAATCGACCCGGTCGGCGCCCAGCAGCGCATCGAGGCTGCGGGTTTCGATGCCGCCATCGTCGGCGGCCACCAGGCGCGTCGCGCCCAGGTTGTCGGCATTGTCGGTGACGGCGGCAAAACGGCCTTCGCCGCGCCCGGCGCCCAGGCCCCAGCCGCGCCGGTCGATCCGGTCGGCAATGCCGTTGGCCTCGATATTCTGTTCCAGCAGCTTCAGCGCCTCGGGGTTCGGCTCCACCGGGTAGATCCGCGCTGGATCCAGGTGCCGGGCGTACCAGACCACGTGGTTGCCGATATTGGCGCCGACCTCGACAATTGCCGGGTTGGGGTTTTTCAGCAGGCGTTTCAGCTTGGACAGAGACGAATCCTCGAAGAATTCGCCGCGCAGATGCGCCGCCTGGATCAGGTCGCGCGGGTTGGTGATGCGCATCCTGGCCGGGGCGCCATCGCCGTCGCGGATCTCGGCCCAGACCGGCAGTTCGGCCAGCTGTTCGGCCCATTGCCGGGCAACCGCGGCGGACCAGTCGGCGCCGGTGGCGCCGCGCGGCCCGGTGGAATGCTGGCCGCGGCGGTTGACGAAGAAGATCTCGGGCCGCTTGGCACAGCGGCAATGGGCCCAGAGCTGGTAGTAGAACTTGAAATCCTCGCCGGTATCCATGTCGGGATCGAAGCCGAAGCGCGCGGCGCAGCCGGCGCGGATAAAGGCGCCGATCTGCAGCGACAGGAAGGGTTCGACCGACAGCAGCGCGGCGCGGCTGTCGATGCGCTCCGGCTGGCCCTCGCGCAGCTCGGGCTCGCCGGCCTCGTTGAAGGTGCAGATCAGACCCCAGACCGCGTCCAGATCGGGCTCGGCCGCGATCACCCGTCCGAAGGCCTGGAAGGCATTGGGGGTCATCACGTCGTCGGCATCGAGGAAGAACACCCAGTCAAAGCCGTTGTCGCGGGCCTGGGCCAGGGCCTCGTTGCGGCGGTTCGAGCGGCCGTGCCGCCCCTGGGTGTCGTCCATCACCAGATGTTCGACGGCGGTGAACGGCCCCATGTCATAGGCCATCGCCCCGGCCACCGAGGGCGCGCAACTGTCGGCCAGCAGCGCCTGATGTCCGGGGCCGACCGGGGTGATCACCGCGCATTTCATGGGGTCAGCCCGGATTTCAGCATTGCGGTCAGCATCGGCGCCGGATCGCCCAGCGTCAGCACTCCGGCCCCCGCTGCGGTTCCGGCCACGAGGAATGCCGTCATCGCTGCCCGCAGCGGGGTCCGCCGGCGCCGCTTGGGTTCGGGCGCCGGCTGTATTTCGGGGGTCTCGGGTTCGTCTTCCTCGATGGCTTCGACCGGTGCCTGCGTTTCAACCGGAGCGCCGGGCGCCAGGAACACGCCTTCGGGGGTGACGGTGGCATCCAGGTGAAAGCGCCGGCCGGTGAAGACGTTGCGCAAAGCGTCGGGAAAGGCCTCGGCGGGGATGTCGATCACCGCCGGGCGGCCCGGCCACCACTCGGCCAGCGCCGCGCGCGGCAGGTAAAAGCGCCAGAAATCGGCGCTGAACCCGATTTCGGTCACCCGCACCGGGCGGGTCTGGATGGTGGCCTTTTCCGGCGCCAGCACCACCCGGATATGGCCGCCATGGCCGCCGATATGCCCGGCGCCGAACTGGCAGTCGGCGCGCGCCGCGGCCGCGGAAGGGGCAAAGCCGGCCGGCA
>NZ_PGTB01000151.1 GCF_002786325.1 Pseudooceanicola lipolyticus
CGCGCCGCACCCGGCTGAGCGCGCTGGCGGCGGTGCCCGGAACGCTGGCGTTCTACGAATCGCCCAAGCGGCTGGCAGCGGCGCTGGCCGATATGGCCGAAGTGCTGGGCGGTGCGCGCGAGGCGGCGGTCTGCCGCGAGCTGACCAAGAAATTCGAGGAAATCCGCCGTGCACCGCTGGCCGAACTGGCCGCCGCCGTCGCCGAGGCGCCGCCGAGGGGCGAGATCGTGGTGATCGTGGAGCGCGGGCGTTCGGAGAATATTAGCGAAGCTGATCTAGAACAGGATCTGAAAGCGGCGCTGCAAACCCATTCGGTGCGCGACGCCGCCGATCTGGTGGCCGGTCTGCACAATGCGAAGCGGCGCGATGTCTACCAGCTGGCACTGAAACTGGCGAAGGGCTGAACAGATGGCGGATCAGGCATTGGCAACGCGCGGACAGACCGCCTATCTGGCGGGGCTCTCGGCCGAGGACAGCGTCGCGCGCGCCTATCAGCGGCGCGGCTATGCGGTGGAGCACCGTCGCTGGCGCGCCTCCGGCGGCGAGATCGACCTGATCACCCGCGACCGCGAAGGCCTGGTCTTTGTCGAGGTCAAGACGGCGCGCGATTTTGCCCGCGCCGCCGAACGCATCTGCCGCCGCCAGATGCAGCGCATCTGCGACGCGGCACAGCAATTCCTGGCCGGCGAACCCGGCGGTCTGCTGACCCATGTCCGGTTTGACGTGGCGCTGGTGGACCGGACCGGGCGCTGCCGCATCATCGAGAACGCCTTTGGCGAGGCCTGATCGCCATTGATCCCATCCCTGCCTTGCGCCATGTATCGGCCGTGAAACCGCAGGGGAACGCGCATGAAGATCGCCTTTCAGATGGACCCGATCGGGGCCGTGGACATCAATGCCGACAGCAGCTTTCGCCTGGCGGAAGAGGCGCAGGCGCGCGGCCACGAGCTGTTTTACTACAGCCCCGACCAGCTGGCCTATCAGGAGGGCCGGATCACCGCGCGCGGCCATGACATGACGGTGCAGCGGGTGGCCGGCAACCCGGCGGTGCTGGGTGAACGGCGCGAGGTCGACCTGGCCGAGATGGACGTGATCTGGCTGCGCCAGGACCCGCCCTTCGACATGCATTACATCACTTCGACGCATCTGCTGGACCGGCTGGCCGGGCAGGTTCTGGTGGTGAATGATCCGTTCTGGGTGCGCAACTATCCCGAGAAGCTGCTGGTGCTGAACTTTCCGCAGCTGACCCCGCCGACCACCATCGCCCGCGACCTGGAGGTGATCCGCGCCTTCAAGGCCAAGCATGGCGATGTCATCCTCAAACCGCTTTACGGCAATGGCGGCGCCGGGGTGTTCCGGCTGGACGCCAATGACCGCAACCTGTCCTCGTTGCATGAGCTGTTCACCGGCTTCTCGCGCGAGCCGCTGATCGTGCAGAAATTCCTGCCCGCCGTCAGCAAGGGCGACAAGCGGGTGATCCTGGTTGACGGCGAAGCCGTCGGCGCGATCAACCGGGTGCCGGCCGAGGGCGAGACCCGGTCGAACATGCATGTGGGTGGCCGCCCGGAAAAGATCGACCTGACCGCGCGCGACAGGGAGATCTGCGCGACGATCGGGCCGCTGCTGCGGGAAAAGGGGCAGGTGTTTGTCGGCATCGACGTGATCGGCGATTACCTGACCGAGATCAACGTGACCTCGCCCACCGGCATTCAGGAACTGGAGCGGTTCGACGGCATCAATGTCGCGGCGCAGATCTGGCAGGCGATCGAGGCCAAGCTGACCTAGGAGGCGCCGCAAATGCCGGTCCGGGGCCGCCTGGGCCCGGACCAGATCGGGTCGACCCCTGCCAGGTCTTCTGGGCTTTGTGAGCGTTCCTCATAAAGACAATGATTAATATGAATTGGATTTGAGGCCTGCGGGCCTGTAAGACGGCCGCGTCGACACATTCCTTATTTCCGGCCGCCATATCCCCATGTCTTCTTCCCAACTGCCCCTTTCGCCCGTATTCGCCCGTTTGCAGAAAGCCTGCCAAGAGCGCATCCTGATCCTCGATGGGGCGATGGGCACCCAGATCCAGCAACTGGGCCTGTCGGAAGAGGATTTCCAGGGCCATGGCAGCGGCTGCGGTTGCGGCTGTCAACACCTGCAGGGCGAGGACAGGCCGCAGAAGGGCAATAACGACCTTCTGAACCTGACCCAGCCCGATGCCATGGAGGAGATCCACTTTCTCTATGCCATGGCCGGCGCCGATATCGTCGAGACCAACACGTTTTCCTCGACCAGCATTGCCCAGGCCGATTACGGCATGGAGGCGGCGGTTTATGATCTGAACTATCAGGGGGCGCGGCTGGCGCGGCAGGCGATGGACCGGGCCGAGGCCGAGGACGGCCGCGCGCGTTTCGTCGCTGGGGCGCTGGGACCGACGAACCGCACCGCCTCGATCAGCCCGGATGTGAACAATCCGGGCTATCGCGCCGTCACCTTCGACACGCTGCGCCAGGCCTATGGCGCGCAGGCGCGTGCACTGATCGAGGGCGGCGCCGACCTGCTACTGATCGAGACCATCTTCGACACGCTGAATGCCAAGGCGGCGATCTTTGCCTGCGAGGAGGTGTTTGCCGAGCGCGGCCTGCGCCTGCCGGTGATGATCTCGGGCACCATCACCGACCTGTCGGGACGGACCCTGTCGGGGCAGACGCCCACGGCCTTCTGGCATTCGGTACGCCATGCCCAGCCGCTGACCGTGGGGCTGAACTGCGCGCTGGGCGCGGCGGCGATGCGCGCGCATATCGCCGAGCTGTCGGGCGTGGCCGAGACGCTGATCTGCGCCTATCCCAATGCCGGCCTGCCCAACGAGATGGGCGAGTATGACGAAAGCCCCGAGGCGATGGCGGCACAGGTGGCCGAATTTGCCCGCGAGGGGCTGGTCAATATCGTCGGCGGCTGCTGCGGGTCGACCTATGACCATATCCGCGCCATCGCCGATGCGATGCAGGGGTTTGCGCCGCGGGCGCTGCCGAAGCCGGCGCCGAAGATGCGGCTGTCGGGTTTGGAGCCGTTCACGCTGACCGAGGAGATTCCCTTCGTCAACGTCGGCGAGCGCACCAATGTCACCGGCTCGGCCCGGTTCCGCAAACTGATCACCAATGCCGATTACGCCGCCGCGCTGGAAGTGGCGCGCCAGCAGGTCGAGAACGGCGCACAAGTGATCGACGTGAACATGGACGAGGGCCTGATCGATTCGAAACAGGCGATGATCGAGTTCCTGAACCTGATCGCCGCCGAACCCGACATCGCCCGCGTGCCGGTGATGATCGACAGTTCGAAATGGGAGGTGATCGAGGCCGGGCTGCAATGCGTGCAGGGCAAGTCCATCGTCAACTCGATCTCGATGAAGGAGGGCGAAGAGGCCTTCCTGCAGCAAGCCCGGCTGTGCCGCGCCTATGGCGCCGCGGTGGTGGTGATGGCCTTTGACGAAGAGGGCCAGGCCGATACCGAGGATCGCAAGGTCGAGATCTGCACCCGCGCCTATAAGCTGCTGACCGAAAAGGTCGGTTTCCCGCCGGAGGATATCATCTTCGACCCCAACGTGTTCGCGGTGGCGACCGGGATCGAGGAGCATGACAATTACGGTGTCGATTTCATCGAGGCGACGCGGCGCATCGTGCGGGATTGCCCGCATGTGCATATCTCGGGCGGCGTGTCGAACCTGAGCTTTTCCTTCCGCGGCAACGAGCCGGTGCGCGAGGCGATGCATGCGGTGTTCCTGTACCACGCCATCCAGGCGGGTATGGATATGGGCATCGTCAATGCCGGCCAGCTGGCGGTCTATGACCAGATCGACGCCGAACTGCGCGAAGCCTGCGAGGACGTGGTGCTGAACCGCGCGCCGGCCAATGGCGGCAATGCCACCGAAAACCTGCTGGAGATCGCCGAGAAATACCGAGGCCAGAGCGGTGGCAAGGGCCGCGAAAAGGACATGTCGTGGCGGGAACTCCCGGTCGAGAAGCGGCTGGAACACGCGCTGGTCAACGGCATTACCGAGTTTATCGAGGATGATACCGAGGAAGCCCGACAGCAGGCGGAACGGCCGCTGCACGTGATCGAAGGCCCGCTGATGGCCGGCATGAACGTGGTGGGCGACCTGTTCGGCTCGGGCAAGATGTTCCTGCCGCAGGTGGTGAAATCGGCCCGGGTGATGAAACAGGCGGTGGCTGTACTGCTGCCCTACATGGAAGAGGAAAAGCGCCTGAACGGCGACGACGGCCGCGAAAGCGCTGGCAAGGTGTTGATGGCGACGGTGAAGGGCGATGTGCACGACATTGGCAAGAACATCGTCGGCGTCGTGCTGGCCTGCAACAATTACGAGATCATCGACCTGGGCGTCATGGTGCCGGCCGAGAAGATCCTGGCCACCGCCAAGGAGCGCGGCGTCGACGTGATCGGCCTGTCGGGCCTGATCACCCCGTCGCTGGACGAGATGGTGCATGTGGCCGCCGAGATGGAGCGCGACGGCTTTGACATCCCGCTGCTGATCGGCGGCGCCACCACCTCGCGGGTACACACGGCGGTGAAGATCCATCCCCGTTACAACAAGGGGCAGGCAATCTATGTGACCGATGCCAGCCGCGCAGTGGGCGTGGTGTCATCGCTGCTGTCGACGACTCAAAAATCGGGTTATGTCGAGGGCATCCGGACCGAATATGCCGATGTGGCCGAACAGCACAGCCGAGCCGAGCTGGCCAAGACGCGGGTGACCTTGCAGGCCGCGCGCGACAACGCGCCCAAGATCGATTTTTCCGGCTATGCCGCCACCACGCCCGGCTTCCTTGGCACGCGCAGCTTCGAGGACTGGGATCTGGAAGAGCTGAGCCGCTATATCGACTGGACCCCGTTCTTTCACACCTGGGAGATGCGCGGCGTCTATCCCCGCATCCTGGAGGATGAGAAACAGGGCGAAGCGGCGCGGCAGCTGTTTGCCGATGCGCAGGACATGCTGCGGCGGGTCATCGACGAGAAGTGGTTCCGCCCGCGCGCGGTGGTCGGTTTCTGGCCGGCCAATGCGGTGGGCGATGACATCCGCCTGTTCACCGACGACGACCGGTCCGAGACGCTGGCCACCCTGCACACGCTGCGCCAGCAGACCGCCAAGCGCGGCGACCGGCGCAACGTGGCACTGTCCGATTTCGTCGCGCCCGAGGGCAGCGTGCCGGACTACGTCGGCGGCTTCGTGGTGACCGCCGGGCTGGAGGAAGTGGCAATTGCCGAGGCCTTCGAAGGCAATAACGACGATTACTCGGCAATCCTGGTCAAGGCGCTGGCCGACCGCTTTGCCGAGGCGCTGGCCGAACGGATGCATCAGAAGGTGCGCACCGACCTGTGGGGCTATGCGCCGCAGGAGGCGCTGAGCAATGCCGATCTGATCGCCGAGAAATACAGCGGTATCCGCCCGGCGCCCGGCTATCCGGCCCAGCCCGATCACACCGAAAAGGCAACCCTGTTCAAATTGCTGGATGCAACCGCGGCAACCGGCGTGGAACTGACCGAAAGCTATGCGATGTGGCCGGGGGCGTCGGTGTCGGGGCTCTATATCGGCCATCCCGACAGCTATTATTTCGGGGTTGCCAAGGTCGAGCGTGACCAGGTTGCGGATTACGCCGCGCGCAAGGGCATGACGGTGGAAGAGGCCGAACGCTGGCTGGCGCCGATCCTGAATTACACGCCCGGCGGCAGCGCCGCAATCGCGGCGGAATAGGGCCGGTTCACGGATGGCAGGATGGGGTGGAACCGCATCCTGCGCTGCGTTTCACCACGGCAACGCGGGCCGGGGCAGCCTGTCGCGTCAATTGTGCCCCAGCGCGATCAGCCAGAGCCAAACGGTGAGTACCGACGCGCCGGTTGCGATCAGCACCGAAGAGGCGGCCACCCGCTTGGCCCGGCCGTAGAGATTGGCAAAGATGTAAGCGTTGAAGCCCGGCGGCATCGCCGAGTTCATGATTGCCGAGCGGAACAGGTCCTGTGGCACCGCCAGCGCGGTGCCGAACAGCCAGACCAGCGTGGGGTGCAGCAGCAGTGAAATCGCGCAGACGAAGGTGATGGCGCGCAGGTCGCCTTCGGGGCGGTATTGCACCAGCACGCCGCCCAGGGCGAAGAGCGCGCAGGGCAGGGCGGCGCGGATGATCAGTTGCAGCGCGTCGTCGACGACGCCGGGGATCGCCAGGCCCGAGATGTTGAACAGAAAGCCCAGCGCAATGCCCATGATCAGCGTGTTGTTGAACATCGCCGACAGCACCGAGCGGACAAAGCCAAGGCCGGTTTTGCCGCGGGCACGGAAGAATTCCATCACCGTCAGTCCGAGCCCGTAGCAAAACGGCGAGTGGAAGGCGATGATGGCATAGTTGCCGACCAGCGCCTGCTGTCCGAAGGCGCGTTCGGTGATCGGCAGGCCCAGGAGCAGCGAGTTGGAAAACAGGCAGGCAAAGCCGATCACCACGCAATCTTCCCAGTCGCGCTTGAACAGCAGCCGCGCGCCGGCCATGCCGGCGGCGAAACACAGACCGGCGGCGCCATAGAAGGATACAAGCAGCCCGGGCTCGAAACTTTGCTTCAAATCGATGGTGGCGATGGCGTAAAACAGCAGGCAGGGGATGGCGAAATTCTGGGTGAATTTCATCAGGCCATCGACATGGTACGAGGTGAAGAAATTGGCGCGCGTGGCCACATAGCCGGCCCCGATCACCAGGAAAACCGGAACCACGACGTCAAACAGTGACTGGATCATGCGGGGGGCGGGTCCTTCGGGTTGAGGCTGCCTCCCACAGCGCACATAGGGAATCCGGATGCTTTCCTCACACCGGCACGCGGATGGTCATGCCGTCATAGGCGGCGGTGACATTGTCTGGCGTTTCGCGGCAGACGGTCTCGTAATCGAGATCGATATGCATGTTGGTCAGCACCGCGTTGGCGGGCCTGATCCGCTCGATCCAGCCCAGCGTGTTGTCCAGGTGCGAATGGGTCGGATGCGGCGTGCGGCGCAGCGCGTCGACGATGAACCAGTCAAGCCCGTTCAGCGCCGGCCATGCCTCGTCATAGATCTCGGCAACATCCGGCAGGTAGGCGACATCGCCCATGCGGAACCCCAGGGAATCGATCGATCCATGGCCCACCCGGAACGGGCGGAACGGGATCGGGCCGCCGGCACCGTCAATCTCGAACGGGCCGGAAATGGTCTTCATGTTCAGGATCGGCGGATAGGGCGAGCCCTCGGGCTGCACGAAGGCATAGCCGAACCGCGACAGCAGCGCGTTCTGCGTATCGCCATCGGCCCAGACCGGCAGGCGCTGGCGGGTGTTGAACACGATCATGCGCAGATCGTCGATGCCATGCACGTGATCGGCATGGGAATGGGTATAGACCACCGCGTCCAGCCGCCCGGTCCCGGTATCCAGCAGTTGGTTGCGCAGGTCGGGGGTGGTGTCGATCAGCACCGATGTGGTGCCGCCTTCGCCCTCGCGCTCGACCAGCATCGAACAGCGGCGGCGGTAATTCTTCGGGTTCTCGGGGTCGCAATCGCCCCAATGCCCGCCCAGACGGGGCACGCCGCCGGACGAGCCGCAGCCGAGGATGGTGAAGCGCATTTCGCCCATCAGGCGGCGGCCTCGAATGTGCCCACCTTCCAGAACAGGCGGTCGAAATTCTTCTGGGTCTGCGCCGCAAAGGCGGCGTAATCCATCCCGAAGGCCTCGGCGCCGACCTGCGCAGTCAGCGCGGTATAGGCCGGCTGGTTGCGTTTGCCGCGATGCGGTGGCGGGGCGAGGTAGGGGCTGTCGGTTTCCACCAGGATGCGGTCGACCGGGGCGGCGGTGAAAATGTCGCGCAGATCCTGGCTTTTGGGAAAGGCGGCGATGCCCGACATCGACAGGTAGAACCCGAGGTCAAGCGCGGCCCTGGCCAGTTCGGCGCCCGAGGAAAAGCAATGCATGACGCAGGAATAGGCGCCGTTGCGGTATTCCTCGGTCAGGATGCGGGCCATGTCGGCATCGGCATCGCGGGCATGGATGATCAGCGGCAGCCCGGTGTCGCGCGCCGCGGCGATATGGAGGCGCAGCGAGCGTTGCTGAATGTCGGCGCTGTCGGCGGTATAGTGATAGTCGAGCCCGGTTTCGCCGATGCCAACAAATTTCGGATGCCGCGCCAGCGCGGTCAGCGCGTCAACGGTGACCAGCGGTTCGTCGGCGGCGCTCATCGGGTGGGTGCCGGCGGCGTAGAACACCGGGTCATGCGCCTCGGCGATGGCGCGCACGACGGGTTCGTTTTTCAGCCGGGTGCAGATGGTGACCATGCGGGTGACGCCGGCGGCCTTGGCATCGGCGATGATGGTGTCCAGTTCTCCGTCGAAATCGGGAAAATCCAGGTGGCAATGGCTGTCGGTGATCTGGGGTATATCAGTCATGTCGCGCGAAGATCGGCAGGCTTAGCCCGCCGCGGTGTCCTGCATTTTGAAAACCGTATCTAGGACAAGTGAAGCGGGGTCAAGGTTGACCGCCGCGCCCTGGCGGGTGCGGCTGCTGATCTCGGCCGCAGCCTCGGCCCATGCCCGCGCTTTCAGCGGAGTGCCCGACAACGCGGTCAGAATGCGCGCCTCGTCGGGGGCGGCCTCGGGGCGGGGGGGCTCGCCGGTGGC
>NZ_PGTB01000152.1 GCF_002786325.1 Pseudooceanicola lipolyticus
CGGCCGAACAGGTCCGAGGCCGGGCGTGGCCGCAGCGGGCCGCTGGCCTCCAGCTCAAAGGCGCGGCGGGCGCCGCGGGTGGCGCCGATGACGATGTCATCGGCATCCACCGCCAGCAGCATTGCCGAGGGCGCCTCGCCGCCCTCGGCAATGACGATACGCGCCTTGGGAAAGCAGGCGCGGAAGAAATCGGATTCGATGGCGCGGGCGGTCTGGTCGACCATCGCGGCGATCAGCCGGTTATAGGATTCGGTCTGGTCGGCGCGCGCCGAGGACACGTCGAGCGCCGCCAGCAGCTGCCCGTCGGGGCCGAAGATCGGCGCGTCCATGCAGCTCATGCCGATGTTGCGGGCAAGGAAATGTTCGTCGCGGTGGATGATCACCTGGCGCTGTTCGGTCAGGCAGGTGCCGATGCCGTTGGTGCCCTCGGCCGCCTCGCTCCAGTCGGCGCCCAGCCACAGGCCCCAGTCCTTGAAGGTCTGTTCGTCGGCGCCGGAACAGCGCGCGTCGAGCACGATCCCGGCCTCGTCGGTCAGCAACACACCGCAGCCGGAATTGCCGACCAGGCCGAACAGCTGATCCAGCTTGGGACAGGCCACCATCATGAACCGGTCAAGCCGGGCGCGGCGTTCGTTCAGGCCGGTATCGTCCAGCCGGCCCACCCCGACGCTTTCCGCCGGGTCCAGCCCGTGGCGCTCGACCGAGCGCCGCCAGGAGGCCGCCAGCGACGACCGCGCCGCGGCCGAGCGCGAGTTCACCGCGCTCATCACCTTTTCGATATGGAGCTTCTCGTGCGAGATCACCCGTCCTCCCGCACATCGTGATAGCCGGTTGCCGGCGCGCTGGCAATTCTTACCGGAGGCGGGGTGGCGGGCGCCATTGGCCGCAGGTCGGTACCCGGTGCGCCCGGATCGCGATCGATGCAGGATGGAATGCAACCCCATCCTGCATCCCCGTGCCCCTACTTGTGCCCGGCCATGCCGCCCGAGATCTCCTCGGTCGCCTCGCTGGCCAGTTCCTCGGGCAGCAGCAGGTTCAGCACGATGGCAATCAGCGCCGCCGGCAGGATCCCCGAGGCCCCGAGGATGCGCAGGGTGTCCGGCAGGTGTTGCAACGCGTTGGGCGCGCCCGGCGCCAGGTTCATCACCTCGAGCTGCAGGCCCAGGCCCACCGACAGCGCCACCGCGAAGATCACCATATTGCGCCGGTTCCAGGTGACATCGGACAGCATCGACACCCCGGCCGCGACCACCATGCCGAACATCACGATCACGCCGCCGCCCAGCACCTCGATCGGCACGGTGCGGATCAGCCCGCCCACCTTGGGCACCAGCCCGCAGAGGATCAGGAACAGCGCGCCAAGCGTGACCACGTGGCGGCTCATCACCCCGGTCATCGCGATCAGCCCGACGTTCTGCGAAAACGAGGTATTGGGCAGCGCCCCGAAACAGCCCGCGATCGCGGTGCCGATGCCATCAGCATAGGTGGCGCCCTGGATTTCCTTGTCGGTGGCCTCGCGCCCGGCCCCGCCCTTGGCGATGCCCGACACGTCGCCCACCGTCTCGACCGCCGAGACAAAGGCCATCAGGCAGAAGCCGATCAGCGCCGCGGCGGAGAATTCGAAGCCGTATTTGAACGGCTGCGGCAGGGCGAAGGCGGCGGCGCGGCTCCAGCTCTGGCCGATCGCCTCGAAGCTCAGCATGCCGATGCCCAGCGCATAGATATAGCCGGCGATGATCCCCAGCAGCACCGCCGAGACCGACAACATGCCCCGGGCGAAGAATTTCAGGCCCAGGGTGACGAAGATCACCACCAGCGCCGCCGACCAGCTGCGCAGCCCGCCATAGCTTGCGGCGCCCGAGGCCTTGGCCGGTACCCCGCCCGCAGCATATTCGATCCCCACCTTGACCAGCGCCAGGCCAATCATGGTGACCACCAGCCCGGTGACCAGCGGCGGCAGGGCAAAGCGGATCCGGCCGATCACGGTGCCCAGCAGCGCATGAAACAGCCCGCCCAGCAGCACACCGCCGTACAGCGCCGCCAGCGCATCCACGCCGCGGCCCGCGACCAGCGGAATCATGATCGGGATGAAGGCGAAGGAAGTGCCCTGCACCACCGGCAGCCGGGCGCCAACCGGCCCGGCCCCCACCGTCTGCAGCAGGGTGGCGATGCCGGCGAACAGCATCGACATCTGGATCATGTAGAGCAGTTCGGGAAAATCCGGCGAGTTCGAGCCAAAGCCGAACCCGGCGGCGCCGGCGACGATGATTGCCGGGGTGACATTGGAGACGAACATCGACAGCACGTGCTGGATGCCCAGCGGCACCGCCTTGACCAGCGCGGGCATGTAATTCGGATCGCGCAGCTGCTCCGGCGTTCCAAGTGAAGTATCGGCCATTCCAGTCGTCCTCTCGCTGTTATCCCTCGGGCCGCGTCCTTGGCGGGCCGTCTGTCAGGCGACGATCACATGCGGCTCGTCGAACCAGTGTTCCTCCAGGTTGGTGCCCTCGCCGATGCGGTCGACCACGGCGAACAGCCCCGGCGCCTGCAGCGGCGTCAGCACCCCGTGCCAGGTGCCGCGGTGAAAATTGATCGCCTGGCCGGCGCCGGTGCGGAAGGCCAGCGGCCGGCCCGGCACGCCGCCGGCATCGGGTGCGACGATCACCAGGAAGGGCTGGAAGGTCATCGGGATGAAGGCCTGGCTGCCCAGCGGGTGCCGCTCGACCAGCTCCAGCCGGTAGGGCAGATCGCGCGGCACCGCGTCGAACAGGCTGAGCCCGGCGCGGCCGGCGCCGAACTCGAACCGGGCGCGGTCGTGATAGCGGCCGCACAGCCCCTGGTTGATCATCACATCCGGCGACCCGTCGGTCGCGATCAGGTCGCCAAAGGGCGCGAAGGCCTCGGCGCTGATCGGCCGGATGCGGATGGGCGCGCTCATCCCGGCAACATCTCCCTCAGCCGCAGCTCGGCGATGCGTTCCACCTGGGCGCAGGCGGTGGCAAATTCGGTGTCGCGGTCATGCGCCAGCCGCGCCCGGAAGGCGGCCAGGATCGACGCCTTGTCATGGTCGCGCACGGCGATGATGAAGGGAAAGCCGAATTTTTCCTGGTAAGCCGCGTTCAGTTCGGTAAAGGCGGCGCGCTCGGCATCGGTCAGCGCGTCGAGCCCGGCCGAGGCCTGCTCGGCGGTGGACTCCGCCGTCAGCCGCCGGGCCTGGGCCAGCTTGCCGGCCAGGTCGGGATGGGCGGTGATCACCGCCATCCGCTCTTCGGCGCTGGCCGAGCGGAAGATGCGCGCCAGCGCATTGTGCAGGCCCAGCGCGGTGTCATGGGCCGGGCCCAGCTCGAGCGCGAAGGCGCGCTCGGCGATCCAGGGCGAATGTTCGAACACCCCGCCATAGGCAGCGACAAATTCGGCCAGCGGCATCTGCGACGGGCGGTTCCGCTGCGCTGGCGGGTGCAGCTTGGCCCAATGCTCGGCAATCTGTAGGCGGGTGGCAAACCAGACATCGGGATGGCCCTGGGCATGGGCGAGAAAGCGTTCCAGCGCCCGGATCCGGCCGGGCCGGCCGACCAGCCGGCAATGCAGCCCCACCGACATCATCTTGGGCTGCCCGGCAACGCCTTCGGCATAAAGCGTATCGAAGGTGTCGCAGAGATAGGCGAAGAACTGATCGCCGGAATTGAACCCCTGCGGCGTGGCAAAGCGCATGTCGTTGCAATCCAGCGTATAGGGCACGATCAACTGGTCGCGGGTACCGAGTTTCAGCCAATAGGGCAGATCGTCGTCATAGGTGTCGGCGATATAGGCAAATTGCCCGGTTTCCGCCGCCAACCGCACGGTGTTGATCGAGGTGCGCCCCTCGTACCAGCCGCGCGGCGGCGTGCCGACCACCTCGGTATGCAGCCGGATCGCCTCGGCGATGGCCGCGCGCTCGTCGGCCTCGGCCATGTCCTTGTGCTCGATCCATTTCAGCCCGTGGCTGGCGATCTCCCAGGGCGCCGCCTTCATCGCCGCCACCTGTTCCGGCGAGCGCGCCAGCGCGCTGGCGACGCCATAGACGGTCAGCGGAATATCCTTCAGCAACCGGTGCAACCGCCAGAACCCGGCGCGGGCGCCGTATTCATAGATCGATTCCATGTTCCAGTGGCGCTGTCCCGGCCAGGGCGCGGCGCCGACGATCTCGGACAGGAAGGCTTCGGAGGCGGCATCGCCGTGCAGGATGTTGTTCTCGCCGCCCTCTTCGTAATTCAGCACGATCTGCACCGCGATCCTGGCACCGCCGGGCCATTGCGGATCCGGCGGCACCGCGCCGTAGCCGATCATGTCGCGCGGATATCTGTTCATGTTTTCCCCTTGCCGCTCGTCAGGTTACCCCGGAACATGCGCGGATTATTCGGAAAAATGCAAAACTATTGTCAGCGAAGCGGGCTTTGCACAATGCTGCAACTTGCGGCACACCGGATGCACCACCAGGAGGCAGGACCATGACAGGATATCTTTCGACCCATGTGCTCGACACCGCGCGCGGCTGCCCCGCCGCCGGCCTGAAGATCGAGCTGTTCCGCATTGCCGAAGATGGCGGCCGCAGCCTGCTGAGCACGCTGCACACCAACGCGGACGGCCGCACCGACCGGCCGATCCTGCCGGCTGACTCCTTCGCGCCCGGCACCTACGAGCTGCTGTTCCATGCCGGCGCCTATCTTGGCACCGACGACAGCCCGGCCTTTCTGGACCTGATCCCGATCCGGTTTGGCATGGCCGAGGCGACGCATTACCACGTGCCGCTGCTGCTGTCCCCGTATGGCTATTCCACCTATCGCGGCAGCTGACACCGGGGGTTTCCCCTGCTCTGCGGACGCTCACACGGAGGGCCGCGGCACCTGCGCCTCGGCCGCGCGCAGGGTGCGGGCCAGGCGGCGGGTGGCGAAATCCATGAACAGCCGGGTTTTCGGGTCCTGGTGGCGGCGGTGGGTGTAGAGGCAGGCCATCTGCACCGGCACCGGCGGGGTCTGTGCCGCCACCGGCACCAGCGCACCCGAGACCAGATGTTCGGCCACTTCGAAAACCGGCTTCAGCACGATGCCCTGCCCCGACAGCGCCCAGCCGGTCAGGACATCGCCATCGTCGCATTCGTAGCGCCCCGAGACGGCAAAGCGCTGCGGGCCGTCCGGCGTTTGCAACATCCACTGGAACTCGGTGGCGCCGGGATAGCGCAGGTTCAGGCAATCGTGCTGGCCGCCGACCAGGTCGGCGCCGCTGTGCGGCATGCCGCGCGCGGCGATATAGGCCGGCGCGGCGCAGAGCACCCGGCGGCAATCGGCAATCTTGCGGATGCGCAGGGTGCTGTCGCTGGGCTGGCCGAGAAAAAACGCCAGGTCCAGCCCCTCGGTGGTCAGATCGACCTTGCGGTCGCTCAGGCGCAGGCGAATGCCGATCTCGGGGTAATCGGCCAGGAAATCGGGCACCACCGGCGCGATCAGCCGCCGCCCCACCCCCAGCGGCGCCGCCACGAACAGCGTGCCGCGCGGGCTGTCGGTGAGGTTCATCACCTCGGCCTCGGCCTGTTCGACGGTGTCGAGCACGGCGCAGGCGCCGTCGTAAAACGCCCGGCCCTGTTCGGTCGGGGTCAGGTTGCGGGTGGTGCGCTGGAACAGGCGCACGCCCAGATGCGCCTCGAGCTGCGAGATCCGCGCCGAGGTGACGGCGGGCGAGATGCGCAGATCGCGCCCGGCGGCGGACATGCTGCCCAGGTCATAGACCCGCACGAAGGTCCGGATATTGTCGAGATAGGACATTATTCCAGTTTTTTTGATAGTGGCCCGTCTACTTTCGGATCTACCGACAAAATACGCCCATGGCCAGAGCGACCGCGCCCAAGCGATAGGCCGTTCGGCGCCGGTGCCGAAAGATTACCCATGTTCGCTGTTTTTCCCGCTGCCCGGCCATGTTACGCCGGTGCGGGAACGGTGGCTTTGGGTGGGTGCAGTGATCAAGGCGGGGACAGGTGCGCAGGCAGCAACATGGATGCGAGCGCGGCGCCGCGTTCTGCCGCTGACCTTCTCGCTTGCCCTGGCCGCGCTTCTGCCCGCCGCGCTGCAGGCCGCTGAAACCAGCCTGACGGCCCCCGGCGCCTCGGATGATCTGCTGGCCGAACTGCGCGGTTCTTCCTCGGTGGTTTCGGCCGAGACCAGCGGCCTGGACAGCGCGCAAGAGCTGCTGGCGGCGGCGCTGTCGGATTACAAGACGCTTGTGCAGGTGCTGTATGACGCCGGCTATTTCGGCCCCGAGGTCAGCATCCGCGTCGACGGGCGCGAGGCGGCGAATATCTCGCTGGTGAATCCGCCGCGCCGGATCGACCGGATCGAGATCCGCATCGCCACCGGCCCGGCCTTCCGTTTCGGCACCGCACGGGTGGCGCCGCTGCCGCCGGGCACCGAATTGCCGGAAGCCTTCGCAACCGGGCAAACCGCCGGCACCGGCACCATCCGCGCCGCGGCGCTGGCCGGGCGCGACGCCTGGCGCTTTGACGGCCATGCCAAGGCCGATATCGGCGCACAGCGGATCACCGCCAATCACCGGCTGTCGCAGGTCGATGCCGATATCCAGATCATTCCAGGGCCCGAGCTGCGCTTTGGCCAGTTGAAGGTGTCGGGCCAGAGCCGGGTGCGCGCCGCCTCGATCCAGCGCATCGCGGCGCTGCCCAGCGGCGAAAAGTTCAGCCCCGACGAGGTGCGCAAGGCCGGCGCGCGGCTGCGCCGCACCGGCACCTTCTCGTCGGTCACGCTGGTCGAGGCGGAAACCCCCAATGCCGACGGCACGCTGGATTTCACCGCGCAGGTGGCCGACCAGCCGCCGCGGCGGATCAGCTTTGGCGCCGAGATCGCCTCGAATGCCGGGATCACCCTGTCGGCGGCCTGGCTGCACCGCAACCTGTTCGGCAATGCCGAACGGTTCCGCATCGAGGGCGAGGTGCGCAATATCGGCGGCGACGAGGATATCGACGGCGGGCTGGCGTTTCGGCTGGACAACCCGACGCGGCTGGGCGGCGATAACAGCCTGTTCTATGTCGGCAGCCTGGAACGGATCGACCGGCAGCATTACACGATGAACCGGGCGATGCTGGGCGTCGGGGTGCGGCGGGTCAGTTCCGACCAGCTGTTTGGCGAAGCCTCGGTCGAGATCAGCACCAGCGACGTGACCGATGCCTATGGCGCCGACCGGTCCTTTGACCTGCTGTCCTTTCCGCTGCACGGGCAATATGACGGCCGCGATTCCGAGCAGAACCCGACCGGCGGCTATTTTGTCGATCTGACCATCACGCCGTTCACCGGGTTCGGCAACTCGGCCTCGGGGATTTCCATGCTGGCCGACGGGCGCGCCTATCGCAGCCTGACCGCGTCGGGCTCGGTGGTGGTGGCCGGGCGGCTGCAGGTCGGTTCGGTGGTGGGCGCGGCGGCATCCGAGACCTCGCCCGACCTGCTGTTTTTCTCTGGCGGCGCCGGCACCGTGCGCGGCCAGGGCTTTGAATCGCTGGGCATTCCGGTGGGCACCGGGGTGGCGGGCGGACGGTCGATCGTCACCGCCAGCGCCGAGCTGCGCACGCGGATCACCGAGGCGATTTCGCTGGTCGGGTTCTACGATTACGGCGCGGTGGATGACGGTTCCTTCGTGACCAGCGCGTCGCGGTCGCATTCCGGCGCCGGGCTGGGCCTGCGCTATGACCTGGGCGGGTTCGGGCCGCTGCGGCTGGACATCGCGCTGCCGGTCAGCGGCCCCACCGATGACGGGCTGCAATTCTATATCGGCATCGGGCAGGCGTTCTGATGCGCGCGCGGCTGAGCCTTGTCCTGGTCCTGACCACCCTGCCCCTGAACCTGGCCGCGCAGGAGGAGTCGGGCGGCGGCTTTATCGGCGGGCTGCTGGAAAGCGCACTGTCGGGCGAGAACCGCAATGTCACCGTCACCGGCCTGTCCGGGGCGCTGAGTTCCAGCCTGACGCTGGAGCGGCTGACCATGTCGGACGACCAGGGCGTCTGGCTGACGATTTCCGGCGCCACGCTGGACTGGACCCGTTCGGCACTGCTGCGCGGGCGGCTGGATGTCAGCACGCTGAGCGCCGAGAGCATCGTGCTCGAGCGGTTGCCGGCGGCGAGCGAGGACGAGGCGGACCTGCCCAGCCCCGAGGCAACGCCGTTCCAGCTGCCCGAGCTGCCGGTTGCGGTCAGCATCGGCGAGATCGCGGTGAACAGCTTTTCGCTGGGCGAGCCGGTGGTGGGTATCGCGGCGGAACTGTCGCTGGCCGGGGCGCTGACCCTGGCCGAGGGAGCGCTGGATACCGATATCTCGGTGACGCGGCTGGATCGGCCCAGCGACGTGATCACGCTGGATGCCAGTTTCAGCAATGAAACCAGCGTTATCGCGCTGGATTTCGAAACCACCGAGGCGCAAGGCGGGCTGCTGTCCGAGCTGCTGAACATCCCCGGCCGGCCCTCGGTCAGCCTGACCGCGGCGGGCGAAGGGCCGCTGACCGATTTCACCGCCGATATCGCGCTGGCCACCGATGGCGCGCCGCGCGTCACCGGGCAGGTGCGGCTGCGCGATGCGGCGGCGCAGGGC
>NZ_PGTB01000153.1 GCF_002786325.1 Pseudooceanicola lipolyticus
CGCGACCCGGCGCTGGCCGCGGCCTGGTTCCGGCCGCTGCAGGAGATGGAGCGCCAGGGCGGCTGCGTGCGGCTGGCGGCGCCCACCCGCTTTGTTGCGGAATATATCACCACCCATCTGACGCCCCGGCTGGTGGCGGCCTATGGGCGGTTCGACCCGGCGGTGCGGCGGGTGCTGGTTGAGGCGGTCTGATCGGGCAAAAGTTTTGAAAACTTTTGCCAAGAATTTCCAAGAAATTCTTGGCCCGCGTGTCTCACCCCTCGGGCACCTCGACCTTGACCCCGGCCTCGCCCAGCAGCTGATAGATCCGGGCAAAGGTTTCGTCCGATCCCATCGCCTCGTGTTTGCGCTGGTTCAGGAAGGCTTCGGCCGGGCCGAAAAAGCGGATCGCGGCGTCGACCTCGGCATCGGCACCGGTGCGATAGGCGCCGATGCGGATCAGCTCTTCCATGTCGGCATATTTCGCCAGCGTGCGCCGTGCCGCCTGGAACACGGCGAATTCCGCCGCTGTGTGACAGTCGGGCAGCATCCGCGACACGCTTTTGTACAGGTCGACGGCGGGGAAGCGGCCACGTTCGGCGATATGCCGGTCCAGCACCACATGGCCGTCCATAATCCCCCGTACAGAGTCTGCTACGGGCTCGTTCATGTCGCCGCCATCGACCAGCACCGTGTAGATCGCGGTGATGTCACCGGCGCCTTCGGGGCCGGGGCCGGCGCGCTCCATCAGTTGCGGCAATTCGGAAAACACCGTGGGCGGATAGCCCTTGGTGGTGGGCGGTTCGCCGCCCGACAGGCCGATCTCGCGCTGTGCCATGGCAAAGCGGGTGACGCTGTCCATCAACAGCAGCACCTGCTGGCCGCGGTCGCGGAAATATTCCGCCACCGCGGTGGCGGTCCAGGCGGCCTGGCGGCGCATCAGCGGCGGTTCGTCCCCGGTGGAAACCACGATGACCGAGCGCGCCATGCCTTCTTCGCCCAGGTCGTTCTGGATGAAATCCTGCACCTCGCGGCCACGTTCGCCCACCAGCCCGACGACGATGACATCCGCCGTCGCCTTGCGCGCCAGCATCGCCATCAGGGTGGATTTCCCGACGCCGGATCCGGCGAAGACGCCCATGCGCTGGCCGCGGCAGAGCGGGGTGAAGACGTCGAAGATCTTGATGCCGGTTTCCAGCCGCGCACCGGTGCGGCGGCGGTCGAAGGCGGGCGGTGGCGGTGCCTTGACCAGCCGCGCCTCGGTGCCTTCGAACAACGGGCCCTTGCGGTCGACCGGGCGGCCGAGCGCATCGAGCACGCGGCCTTTCCACGACAGATCCGGGCGGATCATGTCGCCGCGTGGGCTGAGCGTGACGCGGTCGCCGGCGCTGACCCCGGCCCAGGTGCCGAAGGGCAGCACATGGGTGCCAAGGCGGTCGACGCCCACCACCTCGCCCAGAACCTCGCCGCGGGTCCCCTGGACCACGCAGCGCTGGCCGACGCCCATGGCGCGTTCCAGGCCGGAGACGGTGAGGGTGAGGCCGGTGATCGAGCGAACCTCTCCAACTATTCTTGGCGTCTCCACCGATCTGGCAAGAGAAGAAAGTTCAGCAAAGACAGTGTTCATGGATAAATCCGCTGGAAACCGTATTTTATCCATGGTATCCATGATTAAGCCAAAAGGAAAGAGTCGTTGAAACTTCAGTCCATGTCTTTCTTCAGCCTGGCCTCGCAGAAAATGCAGTGGCTGAGCGCGCGTCAGAAAGTGATTGCCGAGAACGTCGCCAATGCCGACACGCCGGGGTTCAAGGCGCGCGACACCAGTTCCTTTGAGGATATGCTGAAAAACAATGCACCGCAGAGCGGGCTGGCGGTGACCCGTGCTGGCCATATCGGCGGCACCGAGCCGGCCGGTGCCTCTGTGCGGGTCGATACCGATGACAGCGCCTGGGCCACCAGCATCGACGGCAACTCCGTGGTGTTGGAACAGCAGGCGATCAAGGCCAACGAGGTGAGCGAGAGCTATCGCCTGGCGGCCAATCTGTACCGCAAGGGATATGAATTGCTGACCATCTCGGTCACCGGAAACAGATAAGGGGGCGTAAATGGATCCGCTGAAATCCATCTCTCAGATCGCGGCGAGCGGTATGCATGTGCAATCCGCGCGGCTGCAGGTGGTGGCGGAGAACGTCGCCAATGCCGATTCGACCGGCGCCACGCCGGGCGACGAGCCCTATCGGCGCAAGACGATATCCTTTCAGGAGGCGCTGAACCGCGAGTCCGGCCTGACCATGGTGGAGGTCAGCGATATTGGCCGCGACCAGTCGCCGTTCACGCTGCGCCATGATCCGGCGCACCCGGCGGCAGATGAAAACGGCTTTGTCAAAATGCCCAATGTCAGCCCGATCCTGGAGATGGCCAACATGCGCGAGGCCTCGCGCAGCTATGAGGCCAATATGAACCTTTACGAAGCCGGGCGGCGGATGCGCAGCCAGATGATCGATTTATTGAAATAAGGGTCCAATTAGGTGGCAGATACATTTACGATCCAGTCCGCGCCAGCGGTACAGGGTGCCTATAAGAGCGCGCAGGGGCTGACCGCGCCCGCCGTGGCGGAGACGCCCGAGACCGATGGCAAGCTGACCTTTGCCGAGATGGTGCGCGAGGCGGCGGGCGATGCAATTTCGACGATGCAGGAGGCCGACGCGGTGGCGCGGTCGGGACTGGCGGGCGAGGCCAGCACGCAGGAGGTTGTCGAGGCGACCATCGCGCTGGAATCCACGGTGAAGATTGCGGTGACGATGCGCGACAAGCTGGTCGAAGCCTATCAGGAAGTGTTGCGGATGCCGATCTGAGGAGGGCGCGCGGTGACTGAGAGCGATACCTATACCATCCTGTCGCAGACCTTTCTCACCGTGCTGTATGGATCCGGGCCGATCATGGGCGTGGCCCTGGTGATCGGGCTGGTGATCGCCTTTTTCCAGGCGCTGACGCAGGTGCAGGAAATGACACTGACCTTCGTGCCCAAGATCGCCGCGATCATCCTGACGCTGCTGGTGTCGACTCCGTTGATCTATTCGGTGCTGAAACGCCTGTCGGACCAGGTGTTCGACCTGGTGATCAGCGGCACCGTATGAGGCGGGGGGTGCAGGGCGTTCTGCGCGCCGCCGCGCTGCTGGCGGCGGGGCCGGGTGCGGCCAGCGGTTGGCAGGGATTCTATACCCCCAGCGAACGCGAGACCGTGGGTGGCGGCATGGAAGTGTCCGAAGACGCGGTCTGCGTGCGCGAGATTTTGCAGGCACAGCTGCGCCATGGCATTCCGGGCAACCTGTTGCTGGGCATCGGGTTGCAGGAGGCGGGGATTCAGCGCGACGGGCGGCTGACGGTCTGGCCCTGGGCGGTGAATGCCGAGGGCAAGGGGCGCCTGTTCGAGAGCTGGAAAACCGCCGCGACCTGGGTCGAGCAGCAACGCGCCGCCGGGGTCAGTTCGATCGATGTGGGCTGTATGCAGGTGAACCTGCATTGGCATCCCGAGGCCTTTGCAGAGCCTGCTCAGGGCTTTGACCCGGCGCAGAATGTCGATTACGCGGCGCAGTTCCTGAAAGAGCTGTACCGCCAGACCGGCGATTGGGAGACGGCGGCGGGATCCTACCATTCCTTCACCCCCGAACGGCGCGACACCTATCTGGCTTCGCTGAAGCGCAACCTGGCGGTGGCCAATGACCGGATCGAGGCGTTTCGCCTGCTGGCGGCCGAAGCGCGGCCGCGTGCGGAGGAGGAAACCCTGCGCCGGGCGCAGGCGCCCGGCGGCATTGCCTGGTCGTCGGGTCTGAGCCAGTTGCAGCAGGGCGCGGATGGCGCGCGCAGCCTGTATTCCGACCGCGCGTTGCAGCCGGTTCTGCCGGTCTTTCTGAGGACGAATTGATGGCGGCCACCGATCAGAAACCCCGCGGCTTTGCCGAAAGCTTTGCCACCCGCGATGTCGGCTTTGCCATCGGCGTCACGCTGGTGCTGGCGATGCTGTTCATCCCGCTGCCGGCGGTGATCCTGGATTTCGGGCTGGCGATATCGTTGTCGGTCTCGGTGCTGATCCTGATGGTGGCGCTGTGGATTCCGAAACCCTTGGAGTTCAACTCGTTTCCCACCTTGCTGCTGGTGGTGACGCTGTTGCGGCTGTCGCTGAACGTGGCCTCGACCCGGCTGATCCTGGGCGAGGGCCACACCGGCCCCAGCGCGGCGGGCGGGGTGATCGAGGGGTTTTCGCGCTTTATCGTGGCGGGCAATTTCGTCATCGGGATCGTGATTTTCGCCATCCTGGTGGTGATCAACTTCGTGGTGATCACCAAGGGTTCGACCCGGATCGCCGAGGTGGCGGCGCGGTTCTCGCTGGATGCGATGCCGGGCAAACAGATGGCGATCGATGCCGATCTGGGCTCGGGGCTGATCGACGAGGCCGAGGCGCGGCGGCGGCGTAAGGAACTGGAGGACGAGAACGGGTTTTTCGGCGCCATGGACGGCGCGTCGAAATTCGTGCGCGGCGATGCGGTGGCCGGGATCATCATCACCCTGGTCAATGTGGTGGGCGGCATCCTGGTGGGGGTGCTGCAGCATGACCTGTCGATCGGCGAGGCGGCCGACAGCTATACCACGCTGACCATCGGCGACGGGCTGGTCAGCCAGGTGCCGGCGCTGATCGTGTCGCTGGCCGCCGGCCTGATCGTGACCAAGGGCGGCACCGAGGGCGCCGCCAACGAGGCGGTGCTGGGCCAGCTGTCGAACTTTCCCAAGGCGACCTATGTCGCCGCCGGGCTGTTGGCCGGCATCGGGCTGTTGCCCGGCTTCCCAATGTTTATCTTCTTCCTGCTGGCCGGCGGGATGGTGGCCCTGGGCCGCTATATCCAGAAACAGGCCGATGCCGCCAAGGCGGCCGCCGACCGGGCCGAGGCGGCCAAGCTGCGCGCCGGCGCCGCCAGCTCTGATGACGACCTGCGCAGCACCATGAAGATCGACGATCTGCGGCTGGACCTGGGCACCGCGCTGGTGTCGCTGACCTCTGGGCCGCAGGCGGCGTTGCCGGGCAAGATCCGGTCTCTGCGTGGGCTGTTCGGGCGCGAATACGGCTTTATCCTGCCCTCGGTGCGGATCAAGGACGACGCCAATCTGCCGTCAAATACCTATGCCGTTTCGGTGCAGGGGGTCGAGGTGGCACGCGGCGATGTGCGCCCGACGATGATGATGGTGATCAACCCCGCCGAGGCGGCGATTCAGCTTCCGGGCGAACGCGCCAAGGACCCGACATTTGGTCTGGACGCGGTGTGGATCGATCACGGCCATGCCGCCGAGGCGGAAAAGCTGGGCTATACCGTGGTGGATCCGGAAAGCGTGATCACCACCCACCTGACCGAGGTGATCAAGGAACATATGCCCGAACTGCTGACCTATGCGTCGGTGCAGGACCTGATCGGCGGGCTGGACCGCGATTACCAGAAGCTGGTCAACGAGGTGTCGGGCGGGGCGCCGGTGATCACCGTGCAGCATGTGCTGCAGGCGCTGCTGGCCGAGCGGGTGTCGGTGCGCAACCTGCCGCTGATCGTGGAATCGATTGCCGAGATCGGCCGCACCAGTTCCAACGTGGTGACCCTGACCGAACATGTGCGCAAGCGCCTGGCCAACCAGATCTGCAAGGGGCTGAGCGATGACAGCGGCTTTGTCCCGGTGATGACGATGAGCGCGGCCTGGGAAAAGGAATTTGTCGAGGCGGTGCGGATCAATGGCGACGAGCGCAATTTCCTGATGACGCCGCAGCGGGTGCAGGAATTCGTGCTGGCGGCGCGCCAGCAGATCCAGAAATTCGCCTCGAAGGACGAATGGCCGGCGCTGATGGTGGCGCCCGAGGTGCGCACCTTTGTGCGGTCGATGCTGGAACGGGTCAGCCCCGGCACCCAGGTGATTTCGCATAACGAGGTGCATCGCAAGGCCAACCTGCGCACCGTCGCCACCATCGGCGGCTAGGGCGATGGACCTGACCGCGCTCCTGACCTCGCAGGTGATGGGCTTTGCGCTGGTCTTTGCGCGGCTGGGGTCGGTTCTGGTGTTCATGCCGGGTTTTGGCGAGGCGTTTATCCCGGTGCGTCACCGGCTGGCGCTGGCGGTGGTGATCGCGGCGGCGCTGTACCCGGCCACCCCGGTGCAGGCGATGATCTTTGAGGCGCCGCTGGCGCTGTTGCCGGTGCTGGCGATCGAGGTGATGATCGGCATCTGGATCGGGCTGACCGCGCGGATCCTGCTGATCGCGGTGCAGTTCGCCGGCTATCAGGTGGGGATCGTGGCCGGCCTGTCCAACGCCTTTGCCCCCAGCATCGGGTCGTTCGAGGGGTCGACCCTGCTGGCCACCTCGCTGTTGCTGGCCGGCGTGGCGCTGATCTTTGCCACCGACCTGCATCACCTGATCATCGCGGCGCTGCTGATGAGCTATGACGTGTTTGCGCCCGGCGTGATCATCCCCGGCGACATGGCGCAACAGGTGGTGCGCGCGGCGAGCCAGAGCTTTTACCTTGGGATCATGATCGCGGCGCCGTTCTATGTGATGGGCCTGGTGCTGAATGTGGGTCTGGGCCTGGCCAACCGGATGATGCCGACGCTGCCGGTGTTCTTTGTCGCGGCGCCGCTGCTGATCTGTTCCGGGCTGTTCGTGCTGGTGCTGGCAGCGCCGGCGATGTTGCGCACCTGGCTGGTGGAGTTTTCCACCTGGCTGGGCGTGCTGAGTTTCTGAGGGGGCGGGGATGGCCGGCGAAGAGGACGACAAGCACGCCCGTACCGAGGAACCCACCGCGCGCAAGCTGCAGAAGGCGCGGGAAAAGGGCGATGTCGCGGTCTCGCGCGAGACCGGGACGATGATGATGATCGTGTCGCTGCTGTTGCTGACCGTGTTCCTGATGCCGCAGGTGGCGCCGCCGCTGGCCGGGGTGCTGGCGCGGGTCTTCGAGGCGGCGGGCACCGCCGAGATCGGCGAGGGGCCGGCGGGGCTGCGCGATATCGGCATTGTCTCGTGGACGCTGATGCGCGGCGCCGGCATCGTGCTGGCGCCGGTGCTGGGCCTGTTCCTGTTCGCGGCGATGATCGGGGTGGCGCTGCAGGGCGATTTTGTCGTCTCCTCCGAGCGGATCCGGCCGAAATGGTCGAAACTCTCACCCCTGGGCGGGTTCAAGCGGATCTTTTCGGCGGATGCGCTGGTGGAGTTCGCCAAGAGCGTGCTGAAGGTGCTGGCGATCGGCGTGGTGGCGGTGTGGCTGGCTTACCTGGCGGTGACCGGCATCTGGCAGAGCGAGGGCTTTCTTCCCGAGGCGCTGGCGCCCTATGTGCAGCATTACGTGGCGCTGCTGTTGGCGGTGGCGGCGGTGTTTGCGGTGGTGGTGGCGTTGGCCGACGTGATTTTCAAACGGATACGCTGGATGGCCAAGCAGCGGATGACGGTGAAGGAAATCCGCGACGAGATGAAAGAGCAGGAAGGCGATCCGCTGATCAAGGGCAAGCGGATGGAGATCCGCCGCCGCCGGGCGCGCCAGCGCATTGCCGCGGCGGTGCCCGAGGCCACCGTGGTGCTGACCAACCCGACCCATTACGCCATCGCCCTGCGCTATGAGCCGGGCGAACATGGCGCGCCGCTCTGCGTTGCCAAGGGCACCGACCTGATGGCGGCGCATATCCGTCGGCTGGCGCATGACGCCGATGTGCCGGTGATCGAGAACCGGCCGCTGGCCCGGGCGCTGTACGAGGTGGCCGAGATCGACGCGGTGATCCCGACCGAACATTGGCAGGCGGTGGCCGAGGTCATCCGGTTCGTGCTGGATCTGCGGCAGAATATCCGCCGAAAGCCCCCTGTAGGGTCGAATTTGCGGTATGATTGAGGGCGGCCGGGGATGATCCGAGGCCCCGGCGCGGCAGCCGGGAGAGCGTGGCATCGCGGCAAAAGCAAAGGCCCCGGCCGGGGGCCGGGGCCATCAACGCGGATGCGGCGGAGGCCCCGGATCGGGGCCGGGGCGCGGCTTAGAGTTTCAGACCCTCGAGGCGCTGGTCGCCGGGAAGTTTCGAACGTTCCAGGATGATGCGCGAGATGGCGCGGGCGCGGACCGGGTTGAGCCGGGCGAGGATCGGCGCGGCGTCGCGTTCGGGCATCGTGCCCAGCACCATCACCGAGACCTCGATATCCAGATCGTTCATGATCGAGGCGGCCTCTTTCGGTTTCATCGCCGAGTAGAGCGCGACCAGGCGGTCGAGATCGTCGCTTTGCGCCTGGCGGACCTGGTTCAGCATCTCGTCCAGCGCGGATTTGAGATCGGCGAGGCGGGCCTGGTCGATATCGAGCTTTTCCGAGGCCAGCTCGATCTCGGAGCGGCGCTCGGACATCTGCTCTTTCTGCGCCTCCAGCAGGTCACGTTCCTCTTGCAACGCCTGCAACATCGCCTCGGGGGTTTCGCAGAGCTGGTCGGCCAGTGGCCGCGGCGGCAGCTGCGCCGGCAGTTCCTCGCCGGTGGCGGGGGCGGCGCGGGCGGCGGAGACGAAGGCCGAACCCTCGTCGCGGCCA
>NZ_PGTB01000154.1 GCF_002786325.1 Pseudooceanicola lipolyticus
GTCTCCCGCGCGACGGTGAACCGGGCGCTTGGGGCGCTGGCCGAAGAGGGGTTTCTCGAACGCCGCCGCAAGGCCGGCACCCGCGTCGCGCTGCTGCCGCAGCGGCGCGCGCAGATGGCGATCCCGGTGATCCGGCAGGAGGTCGAGGCGCGCGGCCAGAGCTTTTCGATGAGCCTGATCGCCCGCGCCCGCACCCCGATGCCACCGCCCCTGCGCGCCGCGCTGGGCCTCGGCGAAGCCGCACCGGTGGAACGGGTGCAAACCCTGTTCCTGGCCGATTCACGCCCCTTCGCCTTCGAGGACCGCTGGGTGCATCTGGACGGCGCGCCCGGCTTCGAACAGGCGCCGCTGGACCGGATCAGCGCCAATGAATGGCTGGTGCAGGAAACCGCCTTCGACCGCGGCACGCTGGACTACAGCGCCGAACCGGCCGGCACGACCGAAGCCCGGCATCTGGGCTGCGCCGAAGGCACCCCGCTGATGATCCTCAACCGGCGCACCTATGGACCGGAATATCCGGTCACCCTGGTCCGGCTGGCCTTTGCACCGGGCTACCGGGTGCGGCTGGAGATCTGACCGCGGTCACAGCAGTTTGAGACGGGAAGCGGCCCCCTACTCGCGCCCGAAGGCTGCATCCGGCGTCCAGGTCCGTTTGCCGCCCAGCGGGCCCCAGCGCATATGCAGGCAGGCGGTGCCCAGACGCTGGAAATACAGGATATCGACCGGGTACCAGCCGGCCTCGGGCGCTTCGACCTCGACAATGCGGGTGGTGTCGCAGGCCTGGCGGCCGTCGAAAAATCCAACCTGCTGGCCGCCGATCCGGGCATCGATACCGTCATTGGTCAGGAATTCGATCTCGTAGACCCCCGGCGCGTCGAAGCGGACAAAGCCGCGAATTCGCGCGGCGACGTTCAGCGCCCGCTCGGCGGTCAGGGTCGGATCGCCTTCGACGGTGTCGCGGTAATCCAGCCCGGTCAGCGGCGGTCCGGCCTTGGCCGATGCCGACAGCCCCGATTGCGCCTCGGCCAGGGTGCGGATGTCCGCGTCGGGATAGGCATAGCGCACCGAAAGGCCGGATTTCAAAGTGCCTGGCTGGGGATCGGCGGGGGTGATCCGCAACGGTTCGGCCAGGACCACCTGCCCCCACAGCACCGCCGCCAAGGCGGCACAGAACATTCGGATTTTCATCGCATTCCCACCTTTCCCGGCCAGATGGGTACAGCCTAGGTCGCGCCGGTAGCGCCGGCAAGCGCGATAACGCTACGTCAGCCGCGGGATCAATGCGCCGAATCCACCGCCTTCAGCGCGTCAAGACGGCCGCGATTGCGGCAGGGTCCGGGCGCGCGGGGGGCCACGGGGTGATCCCGCAGCCACCGCGCGCAACGCCCGGCCCATTGGCACTGGCGGCAGGACTGGACCATCTCCGCCCACTCCTCTGGTCCAAGCCGCCGATGCCCGAAGGCGCCGACCAGGTCGGTCTCGGTCGCCTTCGCCATCCCCGCCAACAGGCGCAGATGTTTGTACGTCTCCCCGAGAGGGGTCACCGGCCCTCCCCCGCCTGCAGCCGTTGCAGCAACTCGCGGTTGCGGCAAAAACCCGGCGGCGCGGCAACCGGCATCTCCGCCGCGGCCAGCCACCTGGTGCAATGGGCCGCACTTGAACAATCGGCGCAGCGCAGCACCGAATCGGACAGTTCGTCCATCGACAGGTCGCCCGCGAACAGCGCTTCTTCGAGGTCGACCGCCACGGTTGCGGCCATCTGGTCCAGCAGCGCGGCGTGCAGTTTCAACTTGGCAGGGTCGGTCAAGGCGGCAGCCTCCGGAATCACGCGGATGCCCTAAACCTAGCGGCCCGGCCCCCTGCCCGCCTTGATCCAGATCAACCCGACGGGGCGCCGGGCACCAGCCCCAGCCGGGCGCTGGTCTGATAGACCACCTGCAGCCGGTCGGCATTGGGCGGGTGCGTGCCCAGGAAGGCATTGCCGGGATCGGGAATGCGGGCAAAGAAGCCGGCCCCGATCAGCGGGTTATAGCCGGCGCGGAAGGCGATCACCGTGCCGAGCTCATCCGCCTCCAGCTCGAATTCCTTGGAATAGGCGCGCGCCCCCACCGCCGCGCCCAGCTCCTGTGCGCGGGCGACATCATTGGCGCTGCCGCCGCTCAGCGTTGCCAGTTCGCCGAACACCTCCGCCCCGGCCGCGGAATTGCGCCGTTGCCGGTCCAGGTGGGTCAGGATGTGATGGGCGGCCTCGTGGCTCATGATGAAGGCCAGTTCGTCGGCATTGTCGACGCTGGCGATCAGCGAAATGGTGAAGGTGATGGTGGGCCGGCCGGCGGAATCGACGCTTTGAAAGGCATTGGGCGGCGCGCGGCGGCCATCGACAACGATTCGGTAGTCGCAATTCAGCTGCGGCGCCTGCCGGCGGCATTCGGCCTCGGCTTGCGGTTCCACCGCGCTGACCACCTGGGCGAAGCTGCGCGCCGCCTGTTCCGGCGTCATCGCGGGGGTATAGCGCCCCTCCCCGCCCGGCAGAGCCATATCACAGCCCGCCAGGGCCAGCCCCAGCAGCAGCCAAAGCGCGCGCATTTCCGCTCCTCTCCGTAGTTGCGGCGGCGCCGATCCGGCACCGTGCCAGGGAACCCTAGCACAGCCATCCATGCCCGCCAGTGCCACGACCCCATCCGCGTCGATTTCGCCACAGGATCCGGCTTGCATTGCCGTCATCGCAACGTCACTCTGCCCGCATGTTTAGCATCGAACATGAATTCGACTCCACGGTGATCACCCTGATCGACGAGGGCGAGACACCGCTTCAGGAAGACGTGGTGATCAACAGCTTTGCCGAATGCGTCACGCTCGAGCAGCTGGATCCGCGCACCGACCGGGTGATGAAGATCACCCTGTCGCCGGAACAGCTGCGCGATCTCGGCGCGGCGCTGAACCTGCCCGAAGGGGTCTATCAGCTGCGACCGCCGCACGAGGCATAGCGGAACAGCTTGTCCCGCGCGGCCTGTCCCCGCACCAGGGTCAGATCCGAGGGGGCGACGCCCATCGCTCGGGCCAGCATCGCCCGCACCGCGCCATTGGCCTTGCCCTTCTCGGGCGGCGCGGTAACCCGCGCCTGCAGGCCCTCCGGCGTGACCTTCAGCATGTCCCGCGCAGCCCCGGGCGTGACGCGCAAAGCAATCTCGGCCCCCGGACGGGCAAGGTGGCCCAGATCGGGCAGGTCATTGGGCTTGGGTCGTGCCATGTCCCGGAAAATGCACCTTTATCCGCGCCCGCGCCATAGACTTTCGCGGTCATGCGGGCATAGTCCGGTTGCAGGCGACACGACCCCAACAACATGAAGGCAGGCGACGATGGCAACAGGGTTTTTCTGGGATGAACGGTGTTTCTGGCATGCCGGCGGCAACTATGCGATGACCCTGCCGCTGGGCGGGCTGGTACAGCCGCTGGCGGCGGGCGGCCTGCCGGAAAACCCCGAAACCAAGCGCCGGCTGAAAAACCTGATGGATATCACCGGCCTGTCGGCCGAGCTGGACATGCGCAACGCCGGCGCCGCGACGCGGGCCGAGCTGGAGCGGGTGCACCCGGCCAGCTATCTCGACAAGTTCAAGACCCTGTCCGATGCCGGCGGCGGCGAATTGGGCCAGCGCACGCCGTTTGCGCGTGGCGGTTACGAGATCGCTGCGCTGTCGGCCGGGCTGGCCACCGCGGCGGTCGACGCGGTGCTGCGCGGCGAGGTAGAAAACGCCTATGCGCTGTCGCGCCCGCCCGGGCATCATTGCCTGCCCGACTGGCCCAACGGTTTCTGCCTGCTGGCCAATATCGCCATCGCCATCGAGGCGGCCAAGGTCACCCACGGGCTGGGCCGGGTGGCGGTGATCGACTGGGATGTGCATCACGGCAACGGCACCGAGGCGATCTATTACGGCCGCGACGACGTGCTGACCCTCTCGATCCACCAGGAACGCAATTATCCGACGGATACCGGCGCGATCACCGACCGGGGTGAAGGCAAGGGCAGCGGATTTAACATGAACATCCCCCTGCCCGCCGGATCGGGCCATGCCGCCTATCTGGCGGTGATGGACCGGATCGTGCTGCCGGCGCTGGAACGGTTCAAGCCCGACCTGATCATCGTTGCCTGCGGCTTCGATGCCTCGGCCTATGATCCGCTGGCGCAGATGCTGGTGATGGCCGAGACCTTTGCCGAGATGACCGCGCGGCTGAAGACGGCGTCGGCCGCGCTCTGCGACGGGCGGCTGGTGCTGGTGCACGAGGGCGGCTATTCCGAGGTCTACGTGCCGTTCTGCGGCCATGCCACCATCGCCACGCTGGCCGGCAGCACCATCGAGGCGCTCGATCCGCTGAAACCCAATTTCACCGCGCGCCAGCCCTCGGCGCGGACCGAGGCATTTCAGCTCGAGCTGATCGCCGACATGGCGCAAGAGTTGCTGTGACCCGGACCGACGGGTGGCATCCGGCGTGAGGCTGGGGCGCTGCATCCTGCACCGCTGGTCGCCCGAACTGGGCGATCCGACAGTGCTGGGCTGGGTCACCTTCGGCGCCTATGGCCTGGCCGGCCTGCTCTGCCTGGCCGCTTTCACCCGCGCCGCGCAGCCGGCCATTCGCCGACTGGGCTGGTGCACCGGACTGCTGCTGCTGGCGCTGATGGCGAACAAGCAGCTTGACTTGCAATCCGGGGTGATCGCCGTGGGCCATTGCGTGTCCACCGCGCAGGGCTGGTATGAACACCGTCAGTCGTTCCAGGCCGTGTTCATCCTGGCCCTGATGGCGGGTTTTGCCGCCTTCGGCCTGTGGCTGCTGTGGTCGCTGCGCCGCCATCTGCACCGGATCGGGCTGGCACTGGCCGGGCTGTGTCTGCTGATGGGCTTTGTCGCCCTGCGCGCCGCCGGGTTTCAGCATGTCAGCGCCCTGCTGCCCGCCGAACTGGCGCATTTTCGCGCCTTCTGGACGCTTGAACTGGGCGGCATCGCCCTGATTGCGTTGAACGCATTGGTGGCGCTGCGCTGGCAAAGATGACAGGAGAGTGCAGACCGCGCTTGAAAAGCCGCGCCGAAAAGCCGACATAGACCGCAGATGTAAACAGGATTCACATATGCCCGCCCCGAACCCCGCCGCGCTCGATTTTCTGTTGTCCCGCCGCTCACGCCCGGCCAAGACGCTGGATCTGCCGGTGCCGACGCATGCGCAGCTTGAACCGATCCTCACCGCCGCCGCGCGCACCCCGGATCACGGCAAGCTGGAACCGTGGCGCTTTATCGTGATCGAAGGCGCGGCGATGGCGCGGCTGGCCGACCTGGCCGAAACACGCGCCCGCGCGCTGGAACTGGGCGAGGATGACGTCGCCAAGGCGCGCAGCCAGTTCGACCAGGGCCACCTGGCGGTGGTCGTCGTCGAGGTGCAGAAGCCCTCGGAGAAGATACCGCCGCTCGAGCAGACCTATTCCGCCGGCGCCGTCTGCCTGGCGCTGCTGAACGCCGCGCTGGCCACCGGCTGGGGCGCCAACTGGCTGACCGGCTGGGTCTGCCACGACGCCACCTTCCGCGCCCAGGCGCTGGGCTTGGGCGATCATGAACGCATCGCCGGCATCGTCCATATCGGCACCGAACGCGTGGCTCCGCCCGAACGCCCGCGCCCGGATATCGCCGCCATCACCGAATGGGTCTCGTCTTGATCTTACAGTCGTTTTTCATGGCCGTCGCACAGATCGGCGACCGGCGCTTCCGCAAGGTCCTGTTCATGGGGGTGGCGCTGGCGCTGGCGTTGCTGGTGGCGGCCTATGCCGGGTTTCTCTGGCTGATCCAGGCCACCGTCGGACCCGAAGCCTATCTGCCGGTGATCGGCGAGGTGCGCTGGCTCGACGATCTGCTCAGCTTTGCCTCGCTGTTCTTCATGCTGGTGCTGTCGGTTTTCCTGATGATCCCGGTCGCCTCGGCCATCACCTCGATGTTTCTGGACGAGGTGGCGCAGGCGGTGGAAGACCGGCACTATCCGCACCTGCCGCCGGCGATCAAGGTGCCCTTCGGCGACGCGCTGCGCGACACGGTCAATTTTCTCGGGGTGCTGATCGGCGCCAACCTGCTGGCCTTCGTGCTCTATGTGCTGTTCAGCCCGGCGGCGATTTTCATCTTCTACGCGCTGAACGGGTATCTGCTGGGACGGGAATATTTCACCCTGGCCGCGATGCGCCGCATCGGCCGCGCCGGCGCCAAGCAGCTGCGCGCGCGCCATGGCGGCACCATTTGGCTGGCCGGCATCCTGATGGCGCTGCCGCTGTCGATCCCGATCCTGAACCTGCTGATCCCGATCCTGGGCGCGGCGACCTTCACCCATATCTTCCATGCCCTGAACGGCCGGGCAGAACGCCCGGCCGCCTGAGCCCGCTCAGCCCTCCAGCGCGGCGCGACCATCTCGGGCAAAACGGCATAGACCACCGGCTTGCCGGATTGCGCGGCGATCTCGGCCGCCAGCTTGGCCTTGGTAAAGCCGGCATCGCCTGCCAGCTCGCAGGTCTGGCCCAGATGCGCCGCCGGATCGGCCAGCACCGCCGCCGCCGCCTCGGCAAAATCCGCCCACGACGCGGCCGATACCTTGCCGGTGCCGGACCTGCCGATCACCGCGCCATGTTTCACCGCCAGCGGCACCGAGCCTGCAAAATTCTCGCTGTACCAGCCGTTGCGCAGCAACACCCAGCCCAGACCCGACGCGCGCAGTTCGGCCGCGGTGGCGCGATGTTCCTCGGCCAGCCTCAGCGGCGAGCGATCGGCCTGCAGAAAGCTGATAAAACCACGGTTCTGACCCCGGCCTGACGGGCGGCGGCGACCAGCGAAGCCGTCGGAACCCGGCCCGGCAGCGATGAAAGGACAAGGCGGCCAAGCTGGCCGGTGGCGCCGCCGCATGTGGAATATTCGCTGACCCCGCTGGGCGAAGAGATCTGCGACCGGGTCGAGGGGCTGGCCGACTGGATCGAAACCAACCTGCCCCGCCTGTTGCAGGCGCAGCGGCAGGCGGCCGAGTGACCCGGGGCTCAGTTGCGCGGCGGGCTCATCCGGTTGAACCAGTCGAAATCGCGCACGCTGATCCAGCCCTTGATGATCACGGTGGCGATGATCGCCCACAGCACCAGCGCGATCAGCGTGGTCAGGATCGCCTTTTTGCGCAGGTTATGCACCTCGGGCGCGCTGGCATGGGTGCCGGGCACCACCTCGCCGGCGTCGCCCTGGGTGCGCAGCCGGAACGGTATCACCACGAAGAAGGTCATGAACCAGACAACCGCGTAAAGCACCAGGGCAGTGACAACGTTCACGGCAAGCTCCTTCTCAGACCTGTTCCAGCTCGACCAGGCAGCCGTTGAAATCCTTGGGATGCAGGAACAGCACCGGCTTGCCATGGGCGCCGATCTTGGGCTCGCCATTGCCCAAGACCCGGGCGCCGGTTTCCTTCAGATGGTCGCGTGCGGCGAGGATATCCTCGACCTCGTAGCAGACATGATGGATACCGCCCGAGGGGTTCTTTTCCAGGAAACCGGCGATCGGGCTGTTGTCGCCCAGCGGGTACAGCAGCTCGATCTTGGTATTGGGCAGTTCGATGAACACCACCGTGACCCCGTGATCGGGTTCATCTTGCGGCGCGCCGACCTTGGCGCCCAGCGCGCTGCTGTATTGCGCCGACGCGGCCTCCAGATCCGGGACAGCAATTGCGACATGGTTCAGACGGCCGATCATTTCGCACTCCTCACTGCGTTTCGATCCGACCTTATGCGGCGGGCGGGGTTCAAGGGCAATGGGCGTTTTGGCGCAGGCCAGCGGCGTTAACCCGGGATTAGCCATTGCCGCCTAGCCTGATGGCATCCGCCGAAGGGAGAGCGCGATGGCCGATTCCGATCTGTTCACCTATATGCAACGGCGCCCCACGGTCGAGCGTCCGCTGCTCGGCCTGACCATCCTGGTGGTCGAGGACAGCCGCTATGCCAGCGAGGCGATGCGCCTGCTCTGCCTGCGCAGCGGCGCGCGCATCCGGCGCGCCGACAGCCTGCGCGCCGCGCATCTGCACCTGCGGGTCTACCGGCCCTCGGTGGTGGTGGTCGATCTGGGGCTGCCGGATGGGTCCGGGCTGGACCTGATCCGGGATCTTGCCGGCGCCCGGCGGCAAATGGCGATCCTGATTGCCACCTCGGGCGACCATGCCGGCGAAACCGCCGCCCGGACCGCCGGCGCCGATGCCTTCCTGCCGAAACCGGTCACCTCGCTGGCCGCCTTCCAGTCGCTGCTGCTGGCGCATCTGCCACCCAGCCGGCGCCCGCGCGGGCCGCGCCCAGCCAATGACGACCAGGTGCATCCCGACCGGCTGGCGCTGCAGGACGACCTGATCCAGATCGCCGAATTGCTGGGCAGCGATGGCGGCGCGGACCGGCTGGACTATGTCGCGCAATTTGTCGGCGGGCTGGCGCGCAGCGCCGGGGATGGCGCATTGGCCCAGGCTGCCGCCGAGCTGGCCC
>NZ_PGTB01000155.1 GCF_002786325.1 Pseudooceanicola lipolyticus
GGCGCCCGGTCGGTGGCCAGCACCGCGCCGGACACGCCGCAGGCGGCGGCGTTTTGGGTCTCGATCCGGTCGACGCGGTGGCGAAAGGCCAGGGTGATCAGCCCGGCCTCGGCATGAGCGCGGACGCGGCGGATAAACGGTTCGAGCACGCCGGGGCCGGTGCCCCAGGTGATGTGGAAGCGCGGCACCGAATTGCCGTGGCCGGTGGCAAAGCCGCCGCCGCGTTCGGCCCAGCCGACCACCGGGAACCAGCGCATCCCCATGCCATGCAGCCAGGGGCGCATTTCGCCGGCGGCGAAATCGACATAGGCCTCGGCCCAGCGGCGCGGCCAGCTGTCCTCGGGCCGGTTGAACTGCGCCGAACCCATCCAGTCCAGCAGCGCCAGGTCGCGGCTGTCGCGGATGCCCATGCGGCGCTGTTCCGGGGTATCGACCAGGAACAGCCCGCCGAGCGACCAGAAGGCCTGCCCGCCAAGCGAAGCTTCCGGCTCTTGATCGAGCAGCAGCACCCGCTTGCCGCGGTCCCCCAGCTCTGCCGCCGCCGCCAGCCCGGCCAGCCCGGCACCTACGATGATCACATCGGCCTCGGCCATCGCGCCCTCCCTGAGCGTTTGCGCGCAGTCTAGCCTATCTGGCGGCGCGGCCCAATCGGCGGAGTTTTGGGGATGGAAAGGTCGGAATTTGCGTATCTGGGGCCGGGGTTGGCGCGGCCCTTTCCGCCGGCTAGCCCGACACCCAGGCCACCACCAGCGGGAAGGTGACGATGCTGAGCGCGGTCGAGAACAGGATCGCCGCCGAGGCGCGCTGGGGGGCGACGCGGTAATGCTGTGCCAGCATGAAGACGTTGCCGGCCACCGGCATCGCGGCGGCACCCACCACCACCGTGGCCGAGAAGGCGTCGAGCGGCAGCAACACCAGCACGCCGATTGCCACGAAGGCCGGGTGCAGCACCAGCTTGGCAAAGGTCAGCCAGGCGGCGACCTCGACCCGTTCGGCGGATTTTCCGGCCAGCGAGGCGCCGATGGCGAATAGCGCGCCGGGGGTGGCGGCGCCGCCGAGGATTTGCAGGAAATCGTTCAGCACGACGGGAACCGGGACCGACAGGGCCGACCAGATCAGCCCGGCGCTGATCGCCACGATCATCGGGTTGCGCAGCAGGCCCAGACCGATGGTGCGCAGCACGGCGGGATGCAGCCGGCCATCCTGCCCGGCGGTGATCAGGATGACGATCAGGCTGGAAAACACGATCAGGTCGGTGGTCAGCACCATCATCATCGGCCCGATCGAGGCCTCGCCGAACAGCAACACGAACATCGGCAGACCCAGAAAGCCAACATTGCCGATCACCGCGCATTGCGCCTCGACCGCGGCGGTGGCCATGTTGACGCGGCGCAGATAGGCGACGCCGGTGGCGATCAGGTAAACCGCGACCGAACCGAACAGATAGCCACCGATCAGCCGGCCGTTGAACACCTCGGCCAGCGGCAGGTTGGCGGCAAAGCGGAACAGCATCGCCGACAGCGGGAAGAAGAACACGAACTTGGTCAGGAAGGCGGTGGCCTCTTCGCTGAAGAAGCGGGTTTTGCCGGCCCAGACACCCAGGCCGATAATCGCGAAGAAGGGCAGGGTGCGCAGAAATATCTCGACCATATAAGGCAGGTAGCCCGGCCCGCGCGATACTGCAAGCCGGGTGATGGCGTTCAGCCGCTGCCGATCAGCACTCCGGCCGAAAGCACCAGCGCGCCGCCCAGCACCACTTGGAAAACTGCCCGCAAAAACGGCGTTTCCATAAACCGGTTCTGGATCGCGGCAATCGCCCAGAGTTCGATGAACACCACCAGCCCGGCAATCGCGGTGGCGGTCCAGAAATCCGGAATCAGATAGGGCAGGGCATGGCCCAGCCCGCCGATCGTGGTCATCACCCCCGAGGCGAGCCCGCGCTTGACCGGCGAGCCGCGCCCGGACAGTTCACCGTCATCCGAGGCGGCCTCGGTAAAGCCCATGGAGATGCCGGCGCCAACCGAGGCGGCGACGCCGACCAGGAAGGTGGTCCAGGTGTCCTGGGTGGCAAAGGCGGTGGCGAAAATCGGCGCCAGGGTCGAGACCGAGCCGTCCATCAGCCCGGCCAGGCCCGGCTGCACCCAGGTCAGGATGAACTGGCGGCGGGCATCGGCGTCTTCCTCGGCGCGGGTGTCGTCCTGCAGATGGGTCTCGGCCAGGTCGTCGGCGGTGGCGCGGTGGGCGGCCTCGGCGGCGGCCAGATCGCCCAGCAGCTTGCGGGTTGCCGCGTCGCTGGCGCGTTTCGCGGCGCGGGAATAGAACCGTTCGGCTTCGCGTTCCATCGCCCAGGCCTGCTCGCGGATCCGGTCCAGCCCCAGATTCTCGACCAGCCAGACCGGGCGGCGGTGGTAATAGCCCGCCACATGTTCGCGCCGGATCAGCGGGATCACCGTGCCGAACCGATCCTGGTGCAGGGCAATCAGCCGGGCGCGGTGCTGGTCCTCTTCCGCGGCCATGCCGTCAAACAGCCGCGCGCTGGCCGGGAAATCGGCGCGCAGCGATTCGGCATAGCCCCGGTAGATCCGGGCATCGTCCTCTTCGGAGGAAATCGCCAGGGCGATGATCTCCTGTTCACTCAGGTCGCCGAACCGCTTGCGCTGCGACAGAAATCCCATGGCCGTGCTCCTTGTTTAGAATTGTTCTAACTATAAGTGAGGCTTTGCCCAGGAACCAGAGGGTGGAAGCTGTTGTTGAGGCCGAATGAAACGGGTTAGGCTGTTTTGTGTAGTGGAGTGACGAATGAACGTATCGGCGGAAATCCAGCGCAGCGGGCGCAAGTTCGACCAGGTGCTTGCAGGTGCGCGCGAGGTGTTTTTGGCCAATGGTTTTGAAGGCGCCAGCATGGACGACATTGCCCGCGTCGCGGGTGTGTCCAAGGCGACGCTGTACAGCTATTTCCCTGACAAGCGCATCCTGTTCACCGAGGTGGTGACCACCGAATGCCGCTGCCTTGCGGAACGGGCCGAAGGCATGATCGACGCCTCGGCCCCGGCGGGTGAAGCGCTGGCAATCGCGGCGCGGCAATTCGTGCCGTTCCTGCTGTCGGAATTCGCGCAGCGCTGTTTCCGCATCTGCATGGCCGAGCGCGACCGCTTTCCCGAACTGGGCGAAGCCTATTACCGCAGCGGGCCGCTGAACGGGCGCCAAACCCTGATCAAGTTCCTGACCCTTGCCGCCGAGCGGGGCGAATTGGTGATCGAGGATTTCGGCATCGCCGCCGACCAGTTTGTCGAGCTGTGCAAGGCCCGGCTGTGGGTGCGGGCGATCTTTGGCATCCAGACCGAGTTCAGCGAGGAAGAGATCGCCGAAGTGGTCGACAACGCGGTTGAAACCTTCATGGCCCGTTACGGCGCGCGCTGACCCGCCGGCTCAATCCATCCGCCGGACCAGCAGCTGGTTGCCGTCGCCACGCTTGGTCTCGAAGCGCTTCAGCTCTTTCACCAGGTCGCTGAGCTTTTTCTTGCCATAGCTGCGGGTGTCGAAATCGGGCTTGGCGGTGGTGATGTACTGGCCGATCTGGCCCAGCGAGAACCACTCTTCCTCCTGATCGATCGCATCCATCGCCCGGATCACCAGCTGCACCGGATCTTCCAGCTGCGCCGGGGCTTCGCCATCCTCGACCTTGCGCGGCGTCTTGGCGCCGGATTTCGGCTCGTCCGACATGATGTTTTCGACATAGATGAACCGCTTGCAGGCATTGACGAAGGCCATCGGCGTCTTGCGCATGCCCATGCCGTAGACATCCAGCCCCTGGTCGCGGATGCGGGTGGCCAGGCGGGTGAAATCGCTGTCGGAGGACACCAGCACAAAGCCGTCGAAGCGGCCCGAATGCAGGATGTCCATGGCGTCGATCACCAGGGTGATGTCGCTGGAATTCTTGCCGGTGGTATGGGCGAATTGCTGGTGCGGCACGATGGCCAGCGCCGCCAGCTTGTCCTTGTTCCAGCCCTGCGGCCCGCCGCCGGCGAAGTCGCCATAGATGCGGCGGATGCTGGCTTCGCCCAGCGAGGCGATCTCGTCAAAGATCGCGTCGGCATATTTCGCCGAGATATTGTCGGCATCGATCAGAACGGCCAGCAGCTTGCGGTCTTCGGGCATGGGTCAGGTCAGGTCCTTATACATCACCAGCGCGTCGACATATCCGTGCGCCGGGTGGCGGAAGGCGCCGGGCAGCCGCCCGACGATGTCGAATCCGGCGCGCTGCCAGGTTGCCACCGCGCGGGTATTTGTGGCGACCACGAAATTGAATTGCATCGCACGATAGCCCAGTTCCGTCGCCGTCACCAGCGCGTGATCCAACATCGCCCGGGCCACGCCGCGCCCCTGCGCTGCCGGGGCGGTGACAAAGCCGGCATTGCAGACATGCGCGCCGCCGCCGGGCTGGTTGTCGCGCAGGTAATAGGTGCCCAGCGGCGTGCCATCGTCCTCGGCCAGGAAGGTGCGCGCGTCGTACCAATAGGCGAGGGCGGCGTCGCGGCCGATCGCGGGGTCGATCACATAGGTCTCGCCGGCGCGGAACACCGGTTCCAGCATCGCCCAGACGGCGTCCTGGTCGGCGGCTGCCGCGGGGCGGATCACCAGCGCCGCGGGGTTGTGCCGCTTCGGAGTGCGGATCTGCATGGTGAGGTCTCTCCCAACGGTGGCCGGCGCGACCCTAGTGCGCCCCGCAGAGAGGTTCAACGGCCCGCGTCAGGCCGCGGCGCGCAGCCCGGTATTGGGGGTTTCGCGCACCGGCAGGTGGACGATGGCGCTGAAGGCGCCGACGGCGACGCCGATCCACCAGACCAGGGTGTAATCGCCGCTGAGGTCATACATGCGCCCGCCCAGCCAGACGCCGACAAAGCCGCCGATCTGGTGGCTGAGAAAGACGATGCCATAGAGCGTGCCCATATAGCGCAGGCCGTAGATCTGCGCGACCAGCCCCGAGGTCAGCGGCACGGTGGCCAGCCACAGCGCGCCCATGACCACGGAAAAGATCAGCACCGAGCCGGGCGTGATCGGCAGCAGGATGAACACCGCCGCGGCAATGGTGCGGGCGGTATAGATCGCCGCCAGCAGGTATTTCTTGGAATAGCGGTTGCCAAGCCAGCCGGCCAGCAGGGTGCCGCCGACATTGGCCAGCCCGATCAGCGACAGCGACACCGCGCCCAGCGCCGAGGTGGTGGTGATGCCCATGCTGTGAAGGATGCCGCCGGGCAGGACCGGGCCGCACATCTCGGCCACCATGGCGGGGAAATGCGCGGTGACAAAGGCCAGCTGATAGCCGCAGGAAAAGAAGCCCATGAAGATCAACGCATAGGACGGGTCGCGGAAGGCACGCAGCAGGATGGTGCCCATGCTTTCCTCCAGCTCGGCCTTGCTGGCCATGGCCGGCGCCCGCATCGCCGGCAGCAGCAACAGCGAGGCCAGGATGACGGCGGCGAAGACCAGGAAGGTGGACTGCCAGGACAGGAAGCCCAGCATCCATTCCGCCGCCGGGGCACCGAAAATCTGCCCGGCGCTGCCGGCGGCCGAAACGAGGGCGAGCGACATCGAGCGGTTTTCGTCCGAGGCGGCGCGGCCGACTACCGCCAGGATCACGCCGAAGCCGGTGCCGGCGATGCCGAAGCCCACCAGCCAGCCATAGGCCTGATGTTCCAGCGGCGTGGTCGCCCAGGCCGACAGCACCAGACCAAGCGCATAGACCAGCGCGCCGAGGAAGATCGCCCGGCGGTCGCCGATCTTTTCCGCCATCGCCCCGAAGATCGGCTGGCCGATGCCCCAGGCCAGGTTCTGGATCGCGATGGCCAGCGAGAATTCGCTTCTGAGCCAGCCGAATTCATCCGCGATCGGAATCTGGAACACGCCGAAGGACGAGCGCACCGCGAAGCTGAGCATGATGATGATGCACCCGGTAATCAGGACCGGCGTGAAAAGCGAGGCGGAACGGGCCATCTGGGTCTCCAAAAAGGTGCTGCACAGGTTAATGGCTGGGCGATCCGCGTCAAATCAGGAGTTTTGCGGCTGCGGATAAGAGATTTTGATGTATCGCCTCAGATCATGCCGGGGTCGGGCCAGCCCAGCACCAGATCCTCCAGACCATCTTCGCCGCGCGTCCGTGCAATCTCCTGCCCGCCGATGCGGGTATAGAACCCCAGGGCGCGGGCGTTCGAGGCCAGCACCACCGCGGTGAACGGCCGCGGTGCCGGGCCCAGCGCCGCGCGCAGAAGTGCCCGGCCCAGCCCGCGCCCCTGTGCCGTGCCCAGCAGGTAGAGCGCGTAGAGTTCGTCGGGATAGTCGGGCTTGAAACGCGCCTCGCGCTGCGGGCCGATCTGGGCAAACCCGGTGCCATCGATCAGCACCACGCGGGTGCCACCGCGAGCCAGCACCCCCTGCCACTGGGCCAGGCGCAGGTCATAGGGATAGGCGGCGATCTCTTCCGCCGGCAGCAGGCCGGGATAGGTCTCGGCCCAGGACCGGACGTGGATTTGCGCCAGGTCTTTGGCATCCTGATCGGTAGCGGCGCGAATCAACATACCCGGTCCCTCCGTTCGCCTGTTCGCGATAGACATCCGATCCCGGTCCTTTTCAATGGTCTCGGTGGGTTGTAAGCCAAGCCCATGACATCGCTGCACGAGATCTATGCCCGCGGCATCGCCGACGGGTCGTTGTCCCATGACGCCGCGCAAGAGGCGGTGCTGGACGAATTCGAGCGTATCCGCAGCGCGGTCAGCCAGCCGGTCAAGCGCGGGCTGTTCCGCAAGGCCCCCGAGCCGCCCAAGGGCCTGTACCTGTGGGGCGGGGTCGGCCGCGGCAAGTCGATGCTGATGGATCTCTTCGTTGACTCGCTGGGCGACATCCCGGCGCGGCGGGTGCATTTCCACGCCTTCATGCAGGAAATCCATGCCGGGATGCACCAGGCGCGCAAGGCCGGGGTCGAGGACGCGTTGTCGCCGGTGGTGGCCGAGGTGGTCAAATCGCTGCGGGTGCTGGCCTTTGACGAGATGCAGATCACCGATATCACCGATGCGATGATCGTCGGGCGGCTGTTCGAGGCGCTGTTCGACGCCGGGGTGGTGGTGGTCACCACCTCGAACCGGGTGCCCGATGACCTGTATAAAAACGGGCTGAACCGGCAGCTGTTCCTGCCGTTTATCGAGCTGATCAAATCCCGCATGGTGGTGCGCGAACTGGCCAGCCCGCGCGATTACCGGCAGAACCGGCTGGAAGGCGCGCAGGTCTATTTTTCCCCGATCGGCCCCGACAGCCGCGCCGCGATCGAGGCGGTGTGGCAGGATCTGAGCGGCGGCCCGGCCGAGCCGCTGACCCTGATCGTGCAGAAGCGCGAGGTGGTGCTGCCGGCCTATCGCAACGGCGTGGCGCGGGCGCGGTTCTATGACCTGTGCGGCAAACCCTTGGGTCCGGCCGATTACCTTGCAATCGCCGAAGCGGTGCGGGTGCTGGTGCTGGAGGACATCCCGCGCCTGTCGCGCTCGAATTTCAACGAAGCCAAGCGGTTCGTCACCCTGATCGACGCGCTTTACGAGGCGCGGGTGCGGCTGGTGGCCTCGGCCGCCGCGGCACCCGAGATGCTGTATGTCGAGGGCGAGGGCATTTTCGAGTTCGAGCGCACCGCCTCGCGCCTGCGCGAGATGCAGGCGGCCGATTGGGGCAGCGGCGCCGCGCCGGGTTAATCCGGCGCCGCCAGCCGCCGTTGCAACAGCGCGCTGCCGGCGCCGCACAGCAGCACCGCAGCGGCCACCGCCAGGCTGACGCCGATATTCTGCGCCAGGTCGCCGATCAGCCCGGCGCCGAACGGCCCCAGGGTCTGCGCCACCGCGAAGACCACGGTGAACAGGCTCAGCCCCGGCCCCCAGCTGTCGGGCGGCAGGTTCTGGCGCAGAAAGCTGGTGACGGCGCCGGGCGCCATGAACACGCAGAGCCCGAACACCGCCGCCGACACCGCCAGCCCCAGGCCGCCGGGCCACAGCACCGGCAGCAAGGAGCCGGTGGCCACCCCGACCAGGATCAGCGCCAGCGGCAGGCCGGTGGCAAATCGGGCCAGCACCGGCCGCCACAGGAAAGGCGACAGGCACAGGCACAGGCCAAGCAGCACCCAGACCAGCGCGATCAGCTCGGCGCGGGCGCCCAGTTCGGTCATCCAGGCGCTGAGGAAGGTCAAATAGACGATATAGCCCAGCCCGAAGCCGGCATAGCCGCCGATCTGCGGCAGCATCTGCCGGATCGGCAGCGGTTGCGGCTCCGGGGCGCGGGCCAGGCGCGCCGGGCGCAGCACATGCGCGCTCCACAGGCCCAGCGGCAGGAAGGCGAAACAGACCAGCCCGATTAGCGTCCAGGCCATCGGCCAGGCGGCCGGGCCAAGCCGGTCCAGCAGCAGCGGCAGTACCGCGCCG
>NZ_PGTB01000156.1 GCF_002786325.1 Pseudooceanicola lipolyticus
CCCCGGCCCATGCCGCACCGGTGGCCGCAGCCGCCCCTGCCGCCGCACCCGAGGCGCCCAGCGATCCGGCCAGCCATCCCGGCGCCGTGACCTCGCCGATGGTCGGCACCATCTACCTGCAGCCCGAACCGGGCGCGCCGTCCTTCGTCAGCGTCGGCAAGACCGTGGAAGAGGGCGACACGCTGTTGATCGTCGAGGCGATGAAGACGATGAACCACATTCCGGCGCCGCGCGCCGGCACCGTCAAACGCATCCTGGTCGAGGACGGCGCCGCCGTCGAATACGGCACGCCTTTGATGATCATCGAATAAGGCATCCGCATGTTCGACAAGATCCTGATTGCCAATCGCGGAGAGATCGCCCTGCGGGTGGTCCGTGCCGCCCGCGAGATGGGCATCGGCTCGGTCGCGGTGCATTCCACCGCCGACAGCGACGCGATGCATGTCCGCATGGCCGACGAAGCCATCTGTATTGGCCCGCCACCCAGCCCGCGCAGCTATCTGTCGGTGCCGGCGATCATCTCGGCCTGCGAGATAACCGGCGCCCAGGCGATCCATCCCGGCTATGGCTTTCTGTCGGAAAACGCCAGCTTCGTGCAGATCGTCGAAGATCACGACATCACCTTCATCGGTCCCAAGGCGGAGCATATCCGCATCATGGGCGACAAGATCACCGCCAAGGACACGATGAAAAAGCTGGGCGTGCCCTGCGTGCCCGGCTCGGATGGCGGCGTGCCCGACCTGGCCACCGCCAAGACGCTGGGTGACGAAATCGGCTATCCGGTGATCATCAAGGCCACCGCCGGCGGCGGCGGCAAGGGGATGAAGGTGGCCGCCTCGGCGGCGCAAATGGAGCGCGCCTTCCAGACCGCCCGCGCCGAGGCCAAGGCCAATTTCGGCAATGACGAAGTCTATATCGAGAAATACCTGACCACGCCGCGCCATATCGAGATCCAGATCTTCGGCGATGGCAAAGGCAAGGCGGTGCATCTGGGCGAACGCGACTGTTCGCTGCAGCGCCGCCACCAGAAGGTGCTGGAAGAGGCCCCCGGCCCCACCATCACCGCCCAGGAACGCGCCCGCATCGGCAAGATCTGCGCCGATGCCATGGCCGAGCTGGGCTATGCCGGCGCCGGCACGGTCGAGTTTCTGTATGAAGACGGCGAGTTCTACTTCATCGAGATGAACACCCGCCTGCAGGTCGAACATCCGGTGACCGAGGGCATCTTTGGCGTCGACCTGGTGCGCGAACAGATCCGCGTGGCCGCGGGCGAGCCGCTGTCCTTCACCCAGGACGATCTGAAGATCAACGGCCACGCCATCGAGGTGCGGATCAACGCCGAAAAGCTGCCCGATTTCTCGCCCAGCCCCGGCCGCATCACCCAGTATCACGCGCCCGGCGGCCTGGGCGTAAGGATCGATTCCGCGCTTTATGATGGCTATTCCATCCCGCCCTATTACGACAGCCTGATCGGAAAGCTGATCGTGCATGGCCGCGACCGGCCCGAGGCGCTGGCCCGGCTGTCCCGGGCGCTGGGCGAACTGATCGTCGATGGCGTGCACACCACTGTCCCGCTTTTCGAAGCGCTGCTTCAGGAAGCGGATATTCTCAAAGGCGACTACAATATCCACTGGCTTGAACAGTGGCTGGCCTCGGCCGCGAAACAAGGCTGACACTGCTATCCTTCTCCGGCCCGCGCGCTTATGCAACGGGCCGGAGACAGCCACCACGGCCCGCGATGAACCTGACACCGGAATTGCTGTTGCAAGGTTATGCCATGGGTATTTTTCCCATGGCCGAACACCGCGACGATCCCGAAGTGTTCTGGGTCGACCCCAAGCGCCGCGGCATCATCCCGCTGGACGGGTTCCGCGTATCACGCTCGCTGGCGCGCCGGATCCGGCGCGGCGAATTCGACATCGCCATCGACCGCGATTTTGCCGCGGTGGTCGATGGCTGTGCCGACCGGGCCGAAACCTGGATCAATGCCGAAATCCGTGACCACTATCTGGCCCTGCACCGCATGGGCCATGCCCATTCGCTGGAAGTGCGCGCGGACGGCCTGCTGGTGGGCGGCGTCTATGGCGTGGCGCTGGGCGGGGCGTTTTTCGGCGAAAGCATGTTCTCGCGCCGCACCGACGCGTCAAAGGTGGCGCTGGCCTATCTGGTGCACCGGCTGGCCCAGGGCGGCTTTACCCTATTTGACACCCAGTTCCTGACCACGCACCTGGCCTCGCTGGGCGGGGTCGAGATCAGCCGCGGCCAGTATCGCGCCCTGCTGAGCGAGGCGCTGACCCGTGACGGCGATTTTACCGGCCCGGCGACGCCCCCGGCTCAGGAGGTGATACAGCGCAGCACCCAGATATCATAGCGGCTGTGATCCAGCGCGTTCAGCGCCGGGGCCGAGGCGATCATCCAGCCTTCGAACAGCACCTCGGGCTTGCCGGATTCGCGGATGGTGAGATAGGCAAAGGCGTCGCCGGTCGGGTTGTCGATCGGATAGCGGCAATCGGCCAGCTCGACCTCCAGCCCCATCAGCGCCCGGCCGCCGCCGGAGAACAGCTCGCCATCCAGGGTCTGCCCGTTCAGCTTGTCTAGCCCGCGCAGCACCGCCCCCTGCCCCGAGGCCACCTGAACCTGGGCCTGCACCGGGGCGGCGACAGCACCGATCAGCGCCGCCAGAAGCGCGCCGCGAATCACTGTTCTCCGTCCCCTCCGCTGCCGGCGACGAACTGCACCAGCAGCGAAATCAGACTGACCGCGCCCTGGGTATCCTCGATCTCGTCGCCCGGCGCGAAATAATCCAGCGATCCGCCCGGCATGATCTCGACGAAATTGCCGCCCAACAGCCCTTCCGAGGAAATCACCACCGCGCTGTCATCCGGGATCTCGATCCCGTTCAGCACGGTGAACCGGGTATCGGCGCGATAAGTAGCGGCGTTCAGCGACACGTCGGTCACCGTCCCCACCTTGACCCCGGCCAGCCGCACATCGGTGCCGACGGTGACCCCTTCCAGCGAACGGAACGAGGCCGACAATTCGTAACCGGCGCTCGACCGGCTCAGCCCGGTGGTCTGGGTGGTGTAGATGCCAAAGACAAAGGCCGCGGCCAGAACCACGCCGCCCACCATCACTTCGATCTTGTTATAGCTCGACATGCCGCCTGCTCCGCGCTGAACCGATTATTGGGATTATTCGGGGCTCCAGGCCTCGTAATCCTTGCGTTCGGCCGGGGCCGCGCGCCGGATCGATCCGGCCGGCGCATAGGCCAGCATGGTGCCGGTCAGATTTTCCTGATGCGGCTTTTCCCAGGATTTGCGCGGCAGCGGCCGTTCGGTCGGCGCTTCTTTCCAGGTCCGGTGCAGCCAGCCATGCCATTCGGGATCAATCCGGCTGGCTTCCATCTCGCCGTTGTAGATGACCCATCGCTTGCTGTCGTCCGCATTGCGGTAGAACACATTGCCCTGGCTGTCCTCGCCCACCTTCACGCCCCGGCGGGCGGTGAACAGCTGGGTGTTCAGCGTCGATCCGTTCCACCAGGTGACCGCGCGCAGCAGCGTGTTCAGGATGCCCATAGAAACCTCTCAGATCGTTCCATCCTGATATGGCGCATCCGGGCGGCGGCGTCCAGAGACAAGGGCCGCTGTGCGCAGCCGCCGGAGGTTTTGCGCCGCCAGAGGCACCGCACCGGGCGCCGGGCTCAGCCCCGCGCCAGCGCGGTGACCTCGATCTCGATGCGGTATTGCGGATCGATCAGCCCCGCCTCGATCATTGTCGCGGCGGGCGGATTCTCACCGAAGGCCGCGCGCAGCAGCGGCCAGCAGGCTTCGAACTCGGTCCGGTCGGGCAGGTAATAGGTGACCCGCACCACATCGGCAAAACCCGACCCCGCCTCGATCAGCGCCTTTTCGATTATCGCCAGCGCCGAGGCGCATTGCTCGGTCACGCTGTCGCCCTGCCCGACGGTTCCGGCGACATGCACGAACCCGCCGGCCACCACCGCGCGGCAATAGCCGACCTTCGGCTCGAAAATGCCGCCAGACGAGATACGCCGTATCGACATCTAGCCGGCGCTGGCCGAATCTTTTTCGGATTCCGCGTAGATCAGCAGCGGCGATGCGTCCGAGGTCACCGCCTCTTCGTTCACCACCACCTCGGTCACGCTGTCCATGCTGGGCAGTTCGAACATGGTGTCCAGCAGGATATCCTCGAGGATCGAGCGCAGGCCGCGGGCGCCGGTCTTGCGTGCGATCGCCCGCTTGGCAATCGCGTTCAGCGCGTCGTCGGTGAAGGTCAGCTCGGTATCTTCCAGCTCGAACAGGCGCTGATACTGCTTGACCAGGGCGTTCTTGGGCTGGGTCAGGATGGTGACCAGCGCGTCCTCGTCCAGATCCTCCAGCGTTGCCAGAACCGGCAGACGGCCGACAAATTCCGGGATCAGGCCGAATTTCAGCAGGTCCTCGGGCTCCAGTTCCTTGAAGATCTCGCCGACATTGCGGTCGTCATTGTCGCGCACATCGGCGCCGAACCCCATGGCCGACCCCTTGCCGCGCTGTGCGATGATCTTGTCCAGCCCGGCAAAGGCGCCGCCGCAGATAAACAGGATATTGGTGGTGTCGACCTGCAGGAATTCCTGCTGCGGATGCTTGCGCCCGCCCTGCGGCGGCACGCTGGCCACGGTGCCTTCCATCAGCTTCAGCAGCGCCTGCTGCACGCCCTCGCCCGAGACGTCGCGGGTGATCGAGGGGTTTTCCGACTTGCGGGTGATCTTGTCGACCTCGTCGATATAGACGATGCCGCGCTGCGCCCGCTCGACATTGTATTCGCTGGCTTGCAACAGCTTGAGGATGATGTTCTCGACATCCTCGCCCACGTAACCGGCCTCGGTCAGGGTGGTGGCGTCGGCCATGGTGAAGGGCACGTCGAGAATCCGCGCCAGCGTCTGCGCCAGCAGCGTCTTGCCACAGCCGGTGGGGCCGATCAGCAGGATGTTGGATTTGGCCAGCTCGATATCATTGCCAGCCTTCTGCGCGTGGTTCAGCCGCTTGTAATGGTTGTGCACCGCCACCGACAGCACCCGCTTGGCGGTGGACTGGCCGATCACGTAATCGTCCAGCACCGCGCAGATGTCTTTGGGCGAGGGCACCCCGTCGGAAGATTTCAGCCCGCTGGCCTTGGTCTCTTCGCGGATGATGTCCATGCACAATTCGACGCATTCATCGCAAATGAACACCGTCGGCCCGGCGATCAGTTTCCTGACCTCGTGCTGACTCTTGCCGCAGAAACTGCAGTAAAGAGTGTTCTTGCTGTCGCCGCCTGAATTCGTTGCCATGTCCTACCTTTCGGCTTCGATTCATCACCGTGCCCCAAAATTTGGAGCAGCACACCCGCTTTCACGACAGCTTAGGCCAGCGATCCGGGCACCACAATTGCAAATTATGCCGTGTCCGGGATGCGACTGGCTTTGTGCTTCAAATCACGGCGATATTAACTTTCTTCCGTTTCCGCTTTGCCCCGGTTCTCGACGATCTCGTCAATATGGCCCCAATCCTTGGCCTCTTCCGGAGACATGAAGTTATCTCGATCCAGCGCCTTTTCCACCGCTTCCTTGGTCTGGCCGGTATGTTTGACATAGATGTCATACAGCCGGTCCTTCAATTTCTGCGTCTCGGCGGCATGGATCATGATGTCCGACGCCTGGCCCTGATAGCCGCCCGAAGGCTGGTGCACCATGATCCGGCTGTTGGGCAGCGAAAAGCGCATTCCCGCCGATCCGCCCGCCAGAAGGACCGAACCCATCGAAGCCGCCTGGCCGATGCAGAGCGTTGAAACCTTGGGTTTTATGTATTGCATCGTGTCATAGATAGACAGACCCGAAGTCACCACACCGCCCGGCGAGTTAATGTATAGGCTGATCTCTTTCGAGGGATTTTCGGCCTCCAGGTGCAGCAGCTGGGCCACCACCAGGTGGCACATACCGTCATGGATCGGGCCGTTCACGAAAACGATCCGCTCCTTCAGAAGGCGCGAGAAAATATCATAGGCGCGTTCGCCGCGGCTGGTCTGCTCGACCACCATGGGCACAAGCGTGTTGTTGTAGGTCTCGATGGGGTCGAACATGTGGCCTGCCTGTTGTTTAGATAAATCCGGAGAAAACCGGGGGCGGATTACAGAGTCTTATTATCGCCCCGGAGGGGCTTCAAGAGGGCCGGGCGGCTTAAGTCGCCCGGTGTCGGCATTGATCCTCGGCGCCGGCTGCCGGTCTTTGATCGGCATACAATCCGGAACGACGTTCCGGATTGTTGCAAGTCGCCCCGCGCCGGGCAGAGTCGTGGCGCCTCGCCGGGCCCGGTGCGGCGGCGCTATTTCCCGCCACTGCGGCCACAGCGCCACGCCTTGCGATGCCGCGCGGCTCAGTAGCTGTACTCGCCATAGATCGGCGCCAGGTCTTCGCCCCATTCGCCGTGATACTTCTCCAGCAACTCGTCGGCCGGCACCTTGCCGCTTTCCAGGCTTTCCTTCAGCGCGTTCAGGAAATGGGTCTCGTCCGGGATCAGCCCGCCGGCGCCCTGACGCGCCCGCGCCTTCAGCCCGGCATCGGAAATCGCCACCACCTCGCGCGCCAGGTCCTGCATGGCGATCCCGTCGACCCGCGCGTGCAGCGCCTGGTCGCCGGCGGCCACCCGCAGCGCCTCGCGCGTCGGCGCGTCCCAGCCCTTGACCAGGTCCCAGGCGGCGTCCAGCGCCGATTGGTCATACATCAGCCCAACCCAGAAGGCCGGCAGCGCGCAAAGCCGCCGCCAGGGGCCGCCATCGGCACCGCGCATCTCGATGAATTTTTTCACCCGCGCCTCGGGGAACAGCGTGGTCAGGTGGTCGGCCCAATCCGACAAGGTCGGCTTTTCCCCCGGCAGCGCGGGCAGCTCGCCCTTCAGGAAATCGCGGAAGGATTGGCCCAGCGCGTCGACATATTTGCCGTCGCGATAGACAAAATACATCGGCACATCCAACGCGTAATCGACCCAGCGCTCGAAACCGAAGCCGTCCTCGAAGGCAAAGGGCAGCATCCCGGTGCGGTCCGCGTCCAGGTTGCGCCAGACCCACGAGCGATAGGATTTCATCCCGTTGGGCCGGCCTTCGATAAACGGCGAATTGGCAAACAACGCGGTGGCCACCGGCTGCAGCGCCAGGGCGACGCGCAGCTTTTTCACCATATCGGCCTCGGTGGCGAAGTCCAGATTGACCTGAACGGTGCAGGTGCGCCGCATCATCACCCGGCCGCTGCTGCCGACCTTCTGCATATAGCTATCCATCAGCTTATAGCGGCCCTTCGGCATCAGCGGCATATCGTCATGGGTCCAGACCGGCGCGGCACCCAGCCCGATAAAGCCGACGCCGACCTTGTCGGCGACTTCCTTGACCTCGCGCAGGTGCTCGTTCACCTCGTCGCAGGTCTCGTGGATGGTTTCCAGCGGTGCGCCGCTCAGCTCGAGCTGGCCGCCCGGTTCCAGGCTGACATTGGCGCCAGCCTTGGTCAGCCCGATCAGGTTGCCGCCCTCTTCGACCGGAGCCCAGCCATGCACGTCACGCAGCCCCTCCAGCACCGCCCGGACCGAGCGTTCGCCCTCATAGGGGATCGGCTTCAGCGTGTCCTTGCAATAGCCGAATTTCTCGTGCTCGGTGCCGATGCGCCAGTCCGCGCGCGGCTTGCAGCCCGCTTCCAGATATTCGGCAAGTTGCGCGTGCCGCTCGATCGGCCCGCCGCCGGACTGTGGGATCGACATGAATACTGCTCCGTTCCGGTTTCCCGCCCCGGTCACAAGTGGGGCGATTTGACCGGGGTGTCAATGCAGCGGCAGGCCCGGCGGACGCGATGGCGTTTTCTCCCAGATCACCACGGGCAGGGCTGAACCGCCCTGCAACTGCGCCAGCATCCGCTCGGTGCGGATGCCGGGCAGCGCCGAGAACACGTCGAACAGCGCCTCGGCGCCCTCGGCATTGACCGGGATATACAGCGGCGGCACCCCCGGCTGGGTCAGCACCCAATGCGCCGGCCGCAGCGAGGGATCCAGCGTCAGCCGCTCCAGGTCGCGAGCCGCCACCGCGCCGCCGGTCAGCGGCCCGAAATAGCTGATCTGCCCCTCGTCCACATTCACCACGCCCGGACCCGCGCCGCCGGTGCGAAAGCGGGCGCGCTGGATGCCGATAAAGACCAGCACCGCGCCCAGCGGAATCATCGCCCAGCCGAGCCAGCCCAGCAAACCACCCGGCCCGGCGATCCAGGACAGGTTGTCGCGGATGGTGACGGCGTAATCCTCGTGCAGCTCGATCTCGATGCGGTTGGCATGGCCGGCCACCGCCTCG
>NZ_PGTB01000157.1 GCF_002786325.1 Pseudooceanicola lipolyticus
CGGCAGCGTGCCGGCGCCGGGCGGCCGTGCCCTGGCCATTGCCGACGGCTTTGCCGAGGAGCCGCTGCTGCCGCAACGGATCGACGGCGCGCTGGCCGATGGCCGGCTGGGCGAGGCGATCCTGATCGCGATGCAATATTTCGACCGCGGTGCCACCGGCAACCCAACCGACCTGACCGCGGCGCTGGCCACCTTCCGCAGCGTCGGGCTGGAGGATATCGCCCGCCGCGCTGCGCTGCAGGTGATGCTGCTGGAGCGGCAGGGATGACCGGCGGCCCATCCAGCCCGGCGCGGTGGATCGCCACCTTTCTCGACGCGCAGGCCGCCGAACTGGGCGCCGCCACCAACACCCAGTTGGCCTATGGCCGCGACCTGAAGGATTTTGCCGACTGGCTGGCCGGACGCGGCGGCGATTTCGCCCGCGCCGACCGCGAGATGATCGAAAGCTACCTGATCGATTGCGACGCGCAGGGCCTGGCCAAATCCACCCGCGCGCGCCGGCTGTCGGCGATCCGGCAGATCTACCGTTTTGCCTTTGACGAGGGCTGGCGCAGCGACAACCCGGCGATCCAGATCCGCGGGCCAGGCCGCGACCAGCGCCTGCCGAAAACCCTGGATGTGCCCGAGGTCGACCGGCTGCTGGCCGCCGCCCGCAGCACCGGGCGCAACCAGAGCGACCGCCTGCGCAACACCTGCCTGATGGAACTGCTCTATGCCACCGGGATGCGGGTCAGCGAGTTGGTGGCGCTGCCGGTCGCGGCGGCGCGCGGCGACCCGCGCATGCTGTTGGTGCAGGGCAAGGGCGGCAAGGAACGCCTGGTGCCGCTGTCGCCCCCGGCGCGTGCGGCGCTCTCCGCCTGGCTGGTCGAACGCGATGCGGCAGAGGACCGCGCGCGCGCCAAGGGCCAGCCGGCGTCGCGCTTTCTGTTTCCGTCGCATGGCAAGTCGGGCCACCTGACCCGGCACCGCTTTTACCTGCTGATCAAGGAACTGGCCGTCGCCGGCGGCGTGTCGCCCGCCAAGGTGACGCCACACACCCTGCGCCATGCCTTTGCCACCCATCTTCTGGCCAATGGCGCCGATCTGCGGTCGATCCAGACGCTGCTGGGCCATGCCGATGTGGCCACGACCGAGATCTATACCCATGTGCTGGACGAACGGCTGGCCGAGCTGGTGCATGATCATCACCCGCTGGCGCGTGGCCGTTCCGACACCTGAATCGACGCGCGGCGCGACGGGCGCTTGAATGCGCGCCGCCGCGCCCCCATAACGTGATCTGCTGCCACTGGGACCGATAGCCGAAACATGGAGACAACTGCATCCGCGCTGGACAGCGCCTTCTGGATCACGATCGGGTCCATTCTGCTGCTGCTTGTCCTCTCTGCCTTCTTTTCGGGGTCGGAAACCGCGCTGACCGCCGCCTCGCGCGGCAAGCTTCGGGCGCAGGCCGACAAGGGCTCGAAAGGCGCCGAGGCGGCGCTGAAGATCACCGAGGATAACGAACGCCTGATCGGCTCGGTCCTGCTGGGCAACAACCTGGTCAACATCATGGCGGCCTCGCTGGCCACCTCGCTGTTCACCCGCCTGTTCGGCGACAGCGGCGTGGCGCTGGCGACGCTGGTGATGACCCTCCTGGTGCTGATCTTCGCCGAGGTGCTGCCCAAGACCTATGCCATCATCTATTCCGAAAGCGCCGCGGCCACGGTGGCGCCGGTCATCCGCATCATCGTGCGGGTGCTTGCCCCGGTGGTGGGCGCGGTGCGGCTGCTGGTGCGCGGGGTGCTGCGGCTGTTTGGCGTGCAGGTCGATCCCGACAGCCAGATCCTGGCGGTGCGCGAGGAAATCGCCGGCGCGCTGCAGCTGGGCCATTCCGAAGGCGTTGTCGAAAAGGAAGACCGCGACCGCATCCTGGGCGCGCTGGACCTGGGCGACCGCACCGTCGAAGAAATCATGCTGCACCGCTCGGGCATCGAGATGATCGATGCCGACAAAGAGGCCGGAGAGATCCTGCAGCAATGCCTGGAAAGCCCGCATACCCGCCTGCCGGTATTTCGTGGCGAGGTGGAAAACATCATCGGCGTGGTCCATGCCAAGGACCTGCTGCGCGCGATGTATGCGATGGTCAGCGGGGCCGAGGCCGATGCAAGCGCGCTGGGCCGGTTCCGAATCACAGATGTGGCGATGCCGCCCTATTTCGTGCCCGAGACCACCACGCTGGACGAACAGATGCGCCAGTTCCTGAAACTGCGCACGCATTTCGCACTGGTGGTGGACGAATACGGCTCGCTGCAGGGGCTGATCACGCTGGAGGACATCCTGGAAGAGATCGTCGGCGAGATCACCGACGAATTCGACCCCGATGCCGACCACCCGCTGAAGGCCGGCGGCGATGGCAGCTATATCGTCGAGGGCGGCATGACCATCCGCGACCTGAACCGCGCCACCGACTGGACGCTGCCCGATGAAGAAGCCAACACCGTGGCCGGGCTGGTCATTCACGAGGCGCAGGCGATCCCGATCATCGGCCAGGTGTTTTCCTTCCACGGTTTCCGCTTCGAGGTGCTGGACCGCGACGGCAACCGGGTGACCAAGCTGCGCATCCGGCCGCTGTGATCCGCTCGCTTGTGCTTGCCGCGCTGCTGGGCGCTGCCGCGCTGGCCGCGCGCGCCGACGGGCTGGACCCGGTCTGCGGCATGGGACAGGCGCGCGACATGGGCTGCGATGCGATCCGCGCGCGCGCCATCGCCGATGTCACGGCGACGCCCTGGCGCAGCATGGGGCGGGTGAATTTTGCCGGCGTGTCGGTGCGCCTGCATTGCACCGGCACGCTGGTGGGCGAACGCCTGGTGCTGACCGCCGCGCATTGCCTCTATAACGGCCGCGAAAACGCCTGGATGCCAGCCTCGGCGATCCGCTTTGCCCTCGGCTATCAGCGGGGCGAGGCGGCGGCGGTTTCCACCGTGCGCCGCTATGTGCTGGACCCGGCGCAAAACCCTTTAGGCCGCTATAACAATTCCGACCGCACCGCCGACTGGGCGCTGCTGGTGCTGGATCAGCCGCTGGGCCGAAGCGCGGGTATTTTGTCGGTGCGGGTGAACGACAGCGGCGGGCCCACCCGACTGGCCGGCTATGCCGGTCTACGCGAACATGTGCTGTCGATTGCCGAGGATTGCGCCGCGCCAGACCCGGCGCAGGCGCCGCTGTTCCTGCTGGACTGCCCCGCCATGACCGGCGATTCCGGCGCGCCGATCCTGGCCGAGATCGAAGGCGAAACGGTGGTCACCGGCCTGCTTTCCGCCGTCACCGTCGAGAACGGCCAGGTGCGCAGCCTGGCGATTTCCGCCAGCGCCTTTGCCGCGGCGGTGCAGCGCGAAACCCAGACCGACTAGTCCGGACCGGCGTTGTCCTGCTCCAGACCCGCCTCTGCCGAGGCGCGCAGGCGCGCGCGGTCGGGCTCCCAATCCATCCCTTCCAGCGCGCGGGTCAGGAACTCGCCCGCCTGCCGCCGCGCCGCCTTGCACAGCCCCGGATCGGGATGCCGCATCAGCCCCGACATCACCTTTTGCAGCCGCTGCTGCACCTCGTGAAAGGCGGCCCCGTCGCGGGCGATGGCCGAAAACGCGTCGTCGATCAGGTCATCCGGATCCAGCGGCCGCACATGCAGGCGCGGATGCAGCGGTTCGTCCTCCTCGGCGGTCTCATCGCGATAGACCGACAGGATGCGCCCCGACCGGTTGATGATGTCGATGGCCGTGCCGGGATCGTTGATGCCCGGCGACAGCGCCTTCGAGGCGATCTGCGCCATGGTCAGCAGGCCAAAGCGCGGGTCCTGCTCGAAACTCCGCGCCACGCCGACGACGATATTGTTGCGCACCACCCGGCACAGGCGGTCCATCGTCTCCTCGCTCGGGCTGTCCTCCAGCCCGGTGATCCGCACCAGCGGCGCGCCGTAGAAGACAAAGGCGCCGATCTCGTGCAGCAGGTAGATTTCCAGCTCCAGTTCTTCGGCCAGATGCTGCAGCGGCTCGGGATGGATGATCTGGATATGGCCGGTCTGGTCGGTGGTGATCTCGACCCCCTCTTCGGGCGGTGCCCCGGTCATCGGCCTGGCCCCCAGGCAGGGCGTGTCCAGCCGTTCCTGGAACTGCGCCCGCGTCATCTCTTCGATCTGGCGGCAGGAATCGATCAGGCTGCCCAGCACCTGCAGATGCTGCATCCAGTGGATCAGCGACCAGACGATCAGCGACAGCACCAGAACCGTCACGCAGAACAGCACCAGCGCCCCCTCATCGCCGAAAAAACCGACCTCGCGCAGCACGATGGCGGTCAGCGCATAGACATAGGTGCCGATGAAGGTGGCCAGCGTATTCTGGGTGATCGCGTCTTCGCGGATCAACTGATGAATGCGCGGGGTGAACTGCGACGCGGTCGCCTGATAGGTCGACACCATCACCGTCAGCGAAAAGATCGTCACCGCCAGCATGGCGCTGGCGATGATATTCAGCAGCCGGTCCGCCGATTCCATCGAGATCCGGTTCTGCACCTCCTGCGGCAACAGCCCTTCGATGATCTGGGACGAGCCCACGGTGACCACCGCCAGCAACCCCATGCCGGTGACGCGCACCCACAGCATGCGCAGATACCCGCGCAGCACGCGCAGCCATTTCCGGGTCAAGGTCATGCGCGCCTCCGCCACTGCCGTCCCTGTTGCAGGGATATTAACGGTGCCGGCGGCAATTCACAGCCGTCCGAAGCGCGAGGGGTCTGCGAGCCGGGAACCTCACTTCTCCCGCATCGGTTTCAGCGCCACGGCCCATTTCGCCAGTTCGCGGAACATGTTCTTCAGCCCTTCGTTCATCTTCTCGGTGGCGCTGAACTTGCCCTCTTCGTCGATATGGCTGGCAACGAACGGCACCGGCACCACCTGCGGCAGTGGCATCATATTCTTGTTGCCGATCAGCTGCCGCAGCTCCTGCGACGACCGCAGCCCGCCCGACACGCCGCCATAGCAGACCGTGCCGGCCGGCTTATAGCGCCACTCCACCGCCAGGCATTGCAGCGCGTTGACCAGCGAGGCGGGCGCGAAGAAATCATATTCCGGCGTCACGAACACATAGGCGTCACCATCTGCCATCGCCGCGCTCCAGCGCTTGGTGTGCTCGTGCTGATATTGCTGCATCGCCGGATGTTTCGGCTCGTCCAGCAGCGGCAGATCGAACTCGGCCAGCTCAACCAGCTCAACCTCAAAGGCGTCCTGCGCCTTTGCCGCCTCGTGAACCCATGAGGCAACCGAGGGTCCGACACGTCCGGGCCGGGTCGAGCCGATGATGATCTTGAGCTTGAGTGACATGAATTTCTCCGATGATTGGGTCTCTGCGGGTCAGCCTGAAGCCAGTGTAAACGTGGCGCGCAGGCAGCAGGGGGCAAATTGTTTAAGTCCGGCGGCCGATCTCACGCTGAACCTTCCCCTTGCGGCTTGTGCCCCCAGCTTCGGACTCCGACGCGCGCCCCAGCCCCGAGCGTGCCGGCCTCAGTGACACTGGTGATCCGTGATGGGCTGAACCAAGGCAACGCGCGGAACCCCTGATGGTTCCGTCTTTCCGCGGCCCAGCCCCGGTTCCGGCGGCAGCCGCATCCCCCTCGCCCGAGGCCAAGCTCTTAATCGCGACACCTCATGTCGCAATCCGGCTTGCCGCGCCCCGGCGCCCGGCCCACGTTGACACCAGCACCAACCCCCGGAGGTCCCATGAAAACCACCACGCGTGTCGCGGTTATCGGAGGCGGCGTTGTCGGCTGTTCCGTCCTGTATCACCTGACCAAGCTGGGCTGGTCCGATGTCATGCTGCTGGAACGGTCCGATCTGACCTCGGGGTCCACCTGGCACGCGGCGGGCGGCTTCCACACCCTGAACGGCGATACCAACATGGCCGCGCTGCAAGGCTATACCATCAAGCTCTATCGCGAGTTGGAAGCGCTGACCGGCTTGTCCTGCGGCCTGCACCATGTCGGCGGGCTGACCCTGGCCGACAACCAGGACCGCTTCGACATGATACTGGCCGAGCGCGCCAAGCACCGGTTCATGGGGCTGGAGACCGAGGTGATCGGCCCCGACGAGATCAAGAAACGCGCCCCCATCACCAATATCAATGGCATCGTCGGTGCACTGTTCGACCCGCTGGATGGCCATCTGGACCCCTCCGGCACCACCCATGCCTATGCCAAGGCCGCGCGCATGGGCGGCGCCAGCATCGAAACCCATTGCATGGTGCGCGAAACCAACCAGCGCCCCGATGGCAGCTGGGACGTGGTGACCGACAAGGGCACCATCCATGCCGAACATGTGGTCAATGCCGGCGGGTTGTGGGCGCGCGAGGTGGGGGCGATGGCCGGCGTCTACCTGCCACTGCACCCGATGGAGCATCAGTATCTCGTCACCGACGACCTGCCCGAGATCTACGAACGCGACAGCGAACATCCGCATGTGCTGGATCCCGGCGGCGAAAGCTATCTGCGCCAGGAAGGGCGCGGCCTGTGCATCGGGTTTTATGAACAGCCCTGCCGCCCCTGGGCGGTCAACGGCACCTCGTGGGATTTCGGCGCCGAACTGCTGCCCGACGACCTGGACAAGATCGAACAGAGCATCGCCTTCGCCTATGACCGCTTCCCGATCCTCGGCACCGCCGGGGTGAAACGGGTGATCCACGGCCCCTTCACCTTTGCCCCCGACGGCAACCCGCTGGTCGGCCCAGTGCCGGGGCTCAGGAACTACTGGTCCGCCTGCGGCGTCATGGCCGGGTTCAGCCAGGGCGGCGGTGTCGGGCTGATGCTGGCGCAATGGATGATCGAGGGCGAGACCGAGCAGAACACCTTCAGCCTGGACATCGCCCGTTATGGCAAATGGATCAGCCCCGGCTATACCCTGCCCAAGGTGATCGAGTTCTACCAGAAACGGTTTTCCGTCTCCTACCCGAACGAGGAACGCCCCGCCGCGCGGCCCAACCGCACCACGCCGATGTATGACATCTTCTCGCGGATGGGCGCGGTCTGGGGCCAGCAATTCGGGCTGGAAGTGGTGAACTATTTCGCCCGGGACGGGGAGCCAGACTATGAAACCCCGTCGTTCCGCCGATCTGACGCCTTTGACGCCACCGGGCGCGAGGTGCGCGGCGTGCGCCAGGGCGTGGGCATCAACGAGGTGCAGAATTTCGGCAAATACCGGGTGACCGGCGACCATGCCCGCGCCTGGCTCGACCGGATCATGGCCGGCCGGGTGCCGCAGCCGGGCCGCGTGAGCCTGACGCCGATGCTGTCGCCCAAGGGCCGGCTGATCGGCGATTTCACCATCTCCTGCCTCAGCGAGACCGAATACCAGCTGACCGCCTCCTATGGCGCCCAGGCCTTCCACATGCGCTGGTTCGACCAACATCAGGAAGACGGTGTAAGTGTCGAGAATATCTCGGATCAGCGCACCGGCTTCCAGATTGCCGGCCCGAAGGCGCGCGCGGTTCTGGAGGCCTGCACCGGCACCGACCTGTCCGACATGAAATTCCTTGACGTGCGGCACATGCGGGTCGGCATGACCGACTGTATCGTGCAGCGGCTCAGCTATACCGGCGACCTCGGCTATGAAATCTATTGCGACCCGATGGCCCAGCGCCAGCTGTGGGCGACCCTCTGGGCCGCCGGCGAACCGCTGGGCATGGTGCCCTTCGGCATGCGGGCGATGATGTCGCTGCGGCTCGACCGGTTCTTCGGCTCGTGGCTGCGCGAATTCTCGCAGGATTACACCCCGGCGGAAACCGGGCTGGACCGCTTTATCTCGTTCAAGAAAAACGTTGATTTCATTGGCAGACAGGCGGCCGAGGCCGAGCGTGAAACCGGCCCGTCCCGCAAGCTTGCCAGCTTCGAGGTCGCCGCCGAGGATGCCGATGTACAGGGCTATGAACCGATCTGGCTGGATGGCGCGGTGCGCGGCTTCTGCACCTCGGGCGGCTATTCCCACCATGCCGGCAAATCCATCGCCATCGGCTTCGTGCCCAGTGACAGGCTGGCCGAGGGGCTTGAGGCCGAGATCGAGATCCTGGGCCAGATGCGCCCCGCCCGGCTGATCACCACGCCGCTATTCGACCCCGAGGGCGAACGTATGCGCGGCTGACGCTTTGCCATTGCGGCCCCCAGCGGCGCGGGCATAGTCTTGCGCCATGGTCACCGACATGCCGATCCTGCTGCTCGCCGCCGGGCAATCCGCGCGGATGCGCGGCCGCGACAAGCTGATGGAGCGCGTCGAGGGCCGGCCGCTGATCCGGCGCCAGGCCGATATCGCCCGCGCCGCCACTTCCGGCCCGGTGATCGTGGCCCTGC
>NZ_PGTB01000158.1 GCF_002786325.1 Pseudooceanicola lipolyticus
TCCTCGGGCTGCGCGGCGACGGCATCGGCCACCTCGGCCTCGGCGCTGGCGGCCACCTCGGCGGGCTTGCCCTCGGGCTCGGCCGCTGCGGTTTCTGCCTCGGCGGTTTCAGTCCCGGCTGCGGGTTCCTGATCGCCGTTGTTGCCGTTTTCCGATCCGTTCTCGGCCGACTGGTTCGACGACTTGCCCGACCGGCGGCGCCGGCGGCGGCGTTTGCGCTTGGGCTTGCCGTCGCCCTCGCCCTCGCCGGTTGCGTTGTTTTCGACCTCGTCGGGCACCTCGTCGATATCGTCGTCGCTGTCGCTGTCGGCGTCGATCTGATCCATCAGCGAGGTATCGACCGAGACCACCGGCGCGGCAATCGCGGTGATGCTGCGCGTTGCGGTCTTGAACTTCTCAAGCGAGAAATCCGGGCTGACCAGGTGCGGGTCGCCTTCGATCCGGACGCTCAGGCCATACCGGCCCTCGATCTGGGCGATATGCTCGCGCTTTTGGTTCATCAGGTAATTGGCGATGCCGACCGGGCATTTCACCAGCACCTCGCGCGACCGGCGCCGCACGCCTTCTTCCTCGATCTGGCGCAGGATGCTCAGCGACATGTTGTCGTCCGAGCGGATCAGGCCGGTGCCGTGGCAGGCCGGGCAAGGCTGGGTCGTCGCCTCGATCATGCCGGGGCGCAGGCGCTGCCGGCTCATCTCCAGCAGGCCAAAGCCCGAGATCCGGCCCACCTGGATGCGGGCGCGGTCGGTTTTCAGCTTGTCCTTCAGGCGCTTCTCGACGGCCGAGTTGTTCTTGCGCTCGTCCATATCGATAAAGTCGATGACGATCAGACCGGCCAGGTCGCGCAGGCGCAGCTGGCGCGCCACCTCTTCGGCGGCTTCCAGGTTGGTCTTGAGCGCGGTTTCCTCGATTGAGCCTTCCTTGGTGGCCCGGCCCGAGTTCACGTCGATGGCGACCAGCGCCTCGGTGACGCCGATGACGATATAGCCACCCGACTTCAGCTGAACCGTCGGGTTGAACATGCCGCCCAGGTAGCTTTCGACCTGGTAGCGCGCGAACAGCGGCAGCACGTCCTGGTACTGCTTCACGTTCTTCGCGTGGGACGGCATGATCATCTTCATGAAGTCCTTGGCGATGCGATAGCCGCGGTCGCCCTCGACGAAGACCTCGTCGATCTCTCGGTTATAGAGGTCGCGGATCGACCGTTTGATCAGGTCGCCTTCCTCGTAGATCTTGGTGGGCGCGATCGACTTCAGCGTCAGTTCGCGGATCTGTTCCCACAGCCGCTGCAGATACTCGTAATCGCGCTTGATCTCGGCCTTGGTGCGCTTGGCGCCCGCGGTACGGATGATCAGCCCGGCGCCCTGCGGCACGTCGATCTCGCCGGCGATTTCCTTCAGCTTCTTGCGATCCGCCGCATTGGTGATCTTGCGCGAGATGCCGCCGCCGCGGGCGGTATTGGGCATCAGCACGCAATAGCGGCCGGCCAGCGACAGATAGGTGGTTAGCGCAGCGCCCTTGTTGCCGCGTTCTTCCTTGACCACCTGCACCAGCATGATCTGGCGCACCTTGATCACTTCCTGGATCTTGTAGCGGCGCGGCCGCGGTTTGCGCGGCGGGCGCAGATCCTCGACATCATCCTCGTCGGCGACGGATTCGATGCTGTCATCCTTGGCCGCCGCATCCGCGGCGCCGGCGGAATCCTCGGCGTCGTCGTCATCGACCTCGGTATCGCCGGCGGTGTCCTCTGCCGCGGCGCTATCGTCTGTCGGTTCCTCGAGCGGGGTTTCGGCCACCAGCTCCATGGGCGAGGTGCCCTCGGGCACGCCCTCTTCGTCGGCCAGGTCGATGGTTTCCATGCCGCTGATCTCGGCCTCGACCTCTTTGGTCTCGACCGCATCATTGCTTTTTGCCTCGGCCGCCTTGCTGCGCGACTTCGAGGAGCGGCGCGACCGCGACTTGGACGGTTTGCCGCCCTCGTCTTCTTCGCTGGCGCGCATCGCCTCGGCATAGGCGCGCTCTTCCTCCATCAGCGCCTGACGGTCGGCGACGGGGATCTGGTAGTAATCTGGGTGAATCTCGGAAAACGCGAGGAACCCGTGACGGTTGCCGCCATAATCCACAAACGCCGCCTGTAGCGACGGTTCGACCCGCGTTACTTTTGCGAGATAGATATTGCCGGCAAGCTGCCGTTTGTTTTCGGATTCGAAGTCGAATTCCTCGACCTTGTTTCCGTCCACCACCACGACGCGGGTTTCTTCCGCGTGGGTGGCATCGATAAGCATTTTCTTGGCCATGTGTCCTTGTCGCACGACCGCAAACGCGCCGGTCCTGGCGGGCCCGCACGTCCGGGGTGGTGTCTATTGAGGGCGATATGTGACGCAGCGCGGCAGGGCGTGACCCTATGGTCGCCTGCTGAGTTGCATAATATGCGCGCGCGCGTCATCGCGGTTCTTCTCCGACAGGTCGGGTCGGTCCCGTGCCCTGCCCATTCTTTCCTCCGGGCCTCGCGAGCGCCGGAGGTACTCTACCGACCCCTGTTCGGGGGTCAAATCAGCCTGTCCGGAATGTGCCGGGTGCGTCCTACACGATGTCCGGGACAGCGAAACTCATGCGGCCGACGCCGATAGGCGCCGATTGCCGTTCCACTACATAAGACCATGGCCGGGGCAAATACAATGGGCATAATCGCGGCGGGTCGCTTTTACCGCGATACCGCGCGTCAACGCACAACCATTGCGCGTTTTTCCGCTCCGGCGATCCCGCGCGAACAGAAAGCGTTAACAAAAGGTTAACCGGCGCAGTTCACCGGTCAAAGCCGGTAGAGCGCGCCGAATTTCGCCTCCAGATAGTCCAGCAGCGGCTGTTCCGAAACCGCGGCGCCAGCGGCGCGTTCGATGGTTTCGCGCGGCAGGTGCAGACCGCCATGGCGCTGCAGGTTCTCGCGCAGCCAGCGGGTCGCGCCCAGCGTGTCGCCCGCCGCAAGCTGGTCGTCCAGCCCCGGCACCGCCGCGCGCAGAGCCTGGTACAGACAGCCGGCATAGACATTGCCCAACGCATAGGTGGGGAAATAGCCGAACAGGCCCACCGACCAGTGCACATCCTGCAAACAGCCATTGGAGGGCTTGTCGACGGCATAGCCGAAATCGGCGGCAAAGCGGTCATTCCAGGCCGCCTCCAGATCACCGGGCAGCAGGTCCCCCGCCATCAGCGCGCGTTCCAGATCGAACCGCAGCATGATGTGCAGGTTATACTGCACCTCGTCCGCCTCGGTGCGGATATACCCCTTATGCACCCGGTTCACCGCCGCATAGAAGGCGTCGGCATCGGCGATGCCGAACGCGCCGAACAGCCCGCGCATCTCGTCAAACAGCCAGCCGGTAAAGGCGCGCGAGCGGCCCAGCTGGTTTTCGTAGATGCGGCTTTGGCTTTCATGCACCCCCATCGAGGCGCCCTGGCCCAGCGGGGTCAGCGCATAGGCCGGGTCGATCCCCTGCTCATAGGCGGCGTGGCCGGTTTCGTGAATGGTGGAGTACAGGCAGTTGAACGGATCGGTCAGGCTGGTGCGCGTGGTGATGCGCACATCGCTGCCCGAGCCCGAGCTGAACGGGTGTACCGCCTTGTCCAGCCGGCCACGGTTGAGATCATAGCCGAAGACCTGCGCCACCCTGCGCGCCAGCCGCATCTGCACCTCGGCATCAAAGGTGCCGCTGACCCCGGCAGGTGCGGGTTTCTCCAGCACCGCGGCCCGCAGTTCCACCAGGCGCGGGCGCATGGCATTGAACAGCGCGGCGATCTCGGCCGCGGTGATGCCGGGTTCGTAATCGTCCAGCATGGCGTCGTAAACATCGCCACCCGCCGCCAGTGCCGCGCCCTCTTCGCGTTTCAGCGCGACGACCTCGGCCAGCACCGGCAGAAAGGCGGCGATGTCCTCCTCGGCCCGCGCGGCGGCCCATTTGCCCTGCGCCTCGGAGGTGACCTGGGCCAGCCGCTTGGCCAGATCGCCGGGCACCTTGCGGGCGCGGTCAAAGGCGCGCCGAATCTCGCGCAGCTGCGCCTGCCCCGCCGCATCCGGGGCCTCGGCCTTGGCCAGCCAGTCGCCCACTTCCGGCGCCGAGCGGCGCGCATGCAACACCGACTGGATCGCCGCCATCTCGGTGCCGCGTTGTGCGGCGGCGCCGCGCGGCATCACGGTTTCCTGGTCCCAGCCCAGCCGCCCGGCAATCTGCGCCAGCGCCGAGGTTTCCCGCTGATAGGCCATCAGCGCGTTGAATGCAGTCATGCGGTTATCCCCTGACAGAGGTTGCGATCGGATAGGCGGCGAGAAAGCGGGCGCGCAGGATCAGCGCCCACAACAGCACCGCCACCAACTGGTGCAGGATCGCCAGGTGCAGCGGCGCGACATACAGCACCGTGACGATCCCCAGCACCATCTGCAGCAGCAGCGCGGCGGTCACCGCGTTAAAGGCAAAGCGGGTGTGCGGATTGGCGCTGCGCCGCGCCTTCAGCCAGACCACCAGGCCGAAGATCAGCAGCAGATAGCCGCTGATGCGGTGGATGAACTGCACCAGCCCCGGATTCTCGAAGAAGTTGCGCCAGGCCGGGCTCAGCCCAAACGGCTCGGGCGGGAAAAAACCGCCGGCCATCAGCGGCCAGTCGGTAAAGCTGCGGCCGGCATCGATGCCGGCGACCAGCGCGCCCAGCAGAATCTGCAGAAAGGCGAAATGCATCAGCCCGGTGCCCATGCCGAACAGCTTGCAGTCGCGCGCACGCCGCGCCTGCATCAGGCTGCGTTCGTCGCGGCCCAGCAGCAGGACATACCAGCCCAGCACGCCCAGAATCGCAAAGGCCAGCCCCAGATGCAGCGCCAGCCGGTAGCTGGCGACGCTGACCGTGTCGGTGCCCTGGGTGACACCCGAGGCCACCATCCACCAGCCGATCGCGCCCTGCAGCCCGCCCAGCAGACCGGGGATCAGCAGCCGCCCGGTCCAGCCCGGCGGGATTTTCCGCGCCACCAGGAAGCCGGCAAAGCCGACAAACCACACCAGCCCGATCAGGCGGCCGAGTTGGCGATGGCCCCATTCCCACCAGTAGATCTGTTTGAAATCCGACAGTTCCATCCAGTTGTTCATCAGGCGGAACTGGTCGATCTCCTTGTATTTGTCGAACTCGGCCTGCCAATCGGCCTGGGTCAGCGGCGGCAGCGCCCCGGTGACCGGACGCCATTCGGTGATCGACAGCCCGCTATCGGTCAGCCGGGTCAGGCCGCCCACCACGATCATCGCCACCACCAGCGCGAACAATACCATCAGCCAGGCACGCACCCCGCGCCTGGCGCCGCCGCGCCCGCGGCCGATGCCGCCGGTGGCGGCGGTTTCCCGCGTCGGGGTCTGGTCCGAGACTTCCTCGAAAATGCTGCGCTTGCCGCTCATGGCTTCTCCGTGGCTGGTTGCCGGTGGGAACCTAGGGGCGCTTGGCCGCAGGGTCCAGCCGGTTCAGTCGCCGCGCTGCTTCCAGCGGACCATCTGCCGCAGGATGCCGTGCAGCATCCGCACATCGGCCTGGGTCAGCGCCATGCGCGACCACAGGTTGCGCAGGTTAACCTTCATGCTGTCGGCCTTGGTCTCGGGGAAGAAGAATCCGGCGCGGTCCAGCGTCTCCTCGTAGTGATCGGCCAGCGCGTCGATCTCGGCGGCCACCGCCCAGCCGGTGCGGCCCGTCGCGATCTCTTCATGCACCACCTCGCCGGTCTGGCGCATCCATTCGTAGGCCACCAGCAACACGCATTGCGCCAGGTTCAGCGAGGCAAAGCCGGGATTGACCGGCACCGAGATGATCGCGTTGGCGCGGGCGATTTCCTCGTTCTCCAGCCCGGCGCGTTCGGGTCCGAAGATCACCGCCACCTTTTCGCCGGCGGCAATCTTTTCCGCCGCGATGCGCATCGCCCGCTCCGGGCTGAGCACCGGCTTGGTCAGGCCGCGCGGCCGCGCCGTGGTGGCCAGCACATAGGTGCAGTCGGCCACCGAGTCGGGGAAGGCATCACACAGCTGCGCCTCGTCCAGCAGGCGCCCGGCGCCGCTGGCCATGGCGCTGGCCTTTTCGTTCGGCCAACCGTCGCGCGGCGCGACAAGGCGCATCCGGTCCAGCCCGAAATTCCACATCGCCCGTGCGGCGGCACCGATATTCTCGCCCATCTGCGGGCGGACGAGGACAAAGGCGGGTTGCGGCTGGTCGGTGGGCATGGCTGTCTCGGGTCAATCCGCCCCCCTCTAGTGCGGCTGGCCGCCGGGGGCAAGCCGGCCGCATCGCGGTCAACCGCGCGAACGGGTTTGTCAGCGCGGCGCGGATTCGCTAGAGCAGCGCGAAACACCGCCAAGGACCGCCCCGATGGACACGCCCGAGCAGCCGCAAATCTACCTGGTCACCCCGCCCGCCTTCGATCCAGACCCGTTTGCCGAAACCCTGGCACGGGTGCTGGACGGCGCCGAGATCGCCTGCCTGCGGCTGGACATGGCCGGGCGCGACGAGGACAAGCTGTCGCGCGCCGCCGACACCCTGCGCGAGGTGGCCCATGCGCGCGACGTGGCGCTGGTGATCACCGATCACCTGCTGCTGGCTGAACGGCTGGGGCTGGACGGGGTGCATCTCAGCGATGCGGCGCGGTCGGTGCGCAAGGCGCGCAAGGCGCTGGGGCCGGACGCCATCGTCGGCAGTTTCTGCGGCGCCTCGCGCCATGACGGCATGACCGCCGGCGAGGCCGGTGCCGATTACGTCAGCTTTGGTCCGGTCGGCGCCACCGCGCTGGAGGATGGCCAGCGCGCCGCGCCGGAACTGTTCCAGTGGTGGTCCGAGGTGATCGAAGTGCCGGTGGTGGCCGAGGGCGCGCTGACGCTGGACGAGATCCGCACGTTGGCGCCGATGACCGATTTTTTCGGCATCGGCGAAGAGATCTGGACCCGTGACGATCCGCTGGCGGCGCTGCAAGAGCTGATCGCCGCCTGTACCCCGGCCTGAGCGGTTCTTCGTTGCGCCGGGCCTGCAACCGCTTGAACGACAGCGGCTTTGGCGTCAGAAATCGGGTATGACCCAGCCGCAGCCCCCCGAAATCCTGTGCATCGGCAGCGTCCTCTGGGACGTGATCGGCCGCTCGGCCTGCCATATGCGGCAGGGCTCGGACGTGCCGGGCCGGATCAGCCGCTTGCCCGGCGGCGTGGCGATGAACATCGCGATGACGCTGGCGCGATTCGGCCTGCGACCGGTGCTGTTGACCGCGATCGGCCAGGACCCGCAGGGCGACGAGCTGATCGCCGCCTGCGGCCAGATGGGCATGGTCACCGCGCATGTTTTCCGCTCGGACGATCTGCCCACCGACCGATACATGGCGGTCGAGGGCGCCAACGGGTTGATCGCGGCAATTGCCGACGCGCATTCGCTGGAGGCGGCGGGCGAAAAGATCCTGCGCCCGCTGGTCAACGGTACGCTGGGCAGCGCCGAAGCGCCCTATGCCGGACCGGTCGCGCTGGACGGCAACCTGACGCTGCCGGTGCTGGATACCATCGCGCACAGCCCCGCCTTTGCCGCCGCCGACCTGCGCGTCGCCCCGGCCTCGCCGGGCAAGGCCGAGCGCCTGCTGCCTTTCCTCGCGCATCGGCGCGGCACACTCTACGTCAACCTGGAAGAGGCGGCGATCCTGTGCCAACAGGAGCTGGAGACAACCAGCGACGCGGCCAGCGCCCTGCTGGAGCGCGGCGCCCGGCGGGTTCTGGTCACCGATGGCGACCGGCTGGCCACCGAGGCGGATGACCAGGGCCGGGTCACGCTGCAGCCGCCCAAGGTGCTGGTCACCCGGGTGACCGGCGCCGGCGACACTTTCATGGCGGCGCATATCGCGGCGGAAAGCGCCGGGAATGACCGCGAGACGGCGCTGCACCGGGCGCTGGCGGCAGCGGCACGCTATGTCGCGGGAGGAACACCGCTGTGATCGAACTTGCCTTTTCCGACGAGGTGCAGGCCGCGCGCGCGACCCGTCAGCCGATCGTGGCGCTGGAAAGCACCATCATCACCCACGGGATGCCGCATCCGCAGAACGTGCAGGTGGCGGCGCAGGTCGAGGATGACATCCGTGCCACCGGCGCGGTGCCCGCCACCATCGCGGTGCTGGAGGGCCGGCTGCAAATCGGCCTGTCGCCGGCGCAGCTGGACGGGCTGGGCCGCGCAAGCGGCGTGGCCAAGCTGTCGCGCGCCGATCTTGCGGCCTGCCTCGCCA
>NZ_PGTB01000159.1 GCF_002786325.1 Pseudooceanicola lipolyticus
CTCGCGCGCGGCGGGCAGCGCCTCGGGGCGGATGGCGCGGTAGCGTGAGAACCCCTGACGTGCCCGCGGGGCCGCCGGGTCGGCATAGCGGGTGATGGTGGCGGCCAGCGCCTGTTCGACCTGGGCCAGCACCGCGCGGGCCGGGGCATAGTCGCGGTTGAATTTCAGGTCTTTCACCGCATCGGCATAGGTCGCGCGATAGCAGTCATAGCGGTAGACATCCGGCAGCGCCTGGCGGCAGGCGGCGACGCCGCGCGTGAGGGTCCAGGTCAGCCGGTTGGTGGTCTGCTCGCTAAAGCCGGAATTGCCGTAGCGGGCGCCGGCGCCCTCGGCAAGGGCGGCGGCGGGCAGCAGGATAACAATGAGGACGCGCAGGAAAGTTTTCATGGGAATCAATCCGGGTGGCGTGGGCAATGGCAAAAGGTACCACGCCGGCGGCGATTTCGAAGGAGAGCCAAGTCACAGTTCTGTGCGTGATCTGCCGCCGCAGCCGGCTGTCCCGGCGGGGACGGGGGTAACCGCCTGAATTCAAACATGGTGGCGTTAACGCTGCCGGAAGGTCAGGCGCGGTGGGCCGGCACGGTGAGCGGGTGCGCGCGTATGGCCTGCGCTGTGGCGTCGCGGACGCTTGTACCGAGCCGGGCGCATCCCCAGATCGAGTGCATCGACTGACCGAGGAGATTTTCCATGAAATGCCCGATCGACGGAACGCAGCTGATGATGACCGACCGCAGCGGGGTCGAAATCGACTATTGCCCGCAATGCCGCGGCGTCTGGCTAGACCGGGGCGAGCTGGACAAGATCATCGAGCGCAGCGCCGCCCAGCCCACGCCGCAGAGCGGGTTTGACGACCGGCGCAGTTACGATGAGCGGCGCGGTTACGAGGACAAGTCGTATAAACGCAAGAAGCGCAGCAGCTTTCTGGACGACTTGTTCGACTTCTGAGCGGCCGCAGGGGCGACGTGGGGCCGGAGGGTTCGTCTGGGCCTGGTCGGCTTAGTGGACGCAGATCGCCTCGTGGCTGGCATCGCGCATCAGCCGGTCGAAATCGCTGCCCTTCATCTTGACCAGCGTCTTGTGATCGCCGGCTTCGAACCAGACGGTGTCGAGCCCCGACAGGCTGTTGTCGATGATGGTGGGCAGGCCGTAGGCAGCGCCGACGCAGGGCGCGGCGCCATGGGCGCAATCGTCGAACACCGCATCCATGTCCTCTTCGGCAGCCAGCCCCAGCGGGTTGTGCAGGATCGCCTGCAGGGCGCGCAGGTCGACCTGGTGGTTCGACGGCACCACCGCCAGCATCGGCCCGGCCTCGCGATGGATCAGCACCGATTTGGCCAGGTGATCGCCGGGCACATGGGCGGCCTGGGCGCATTCGCTGGCGGTGGCGGCATAGGGATGGTCAACAGTGCCGTAAGGCAGGCCCGTCGCATCGAGATGGTGTTGCAGGCGTGAAGCAATGGTCATGGCGTCCTCCAGTCAGGAGGCGCCCCAGCGCGCGGGCGCCGGGGCGCCCAGGGTGCATGTCAGGGTTTCAGTCTGCGCCGGTTTGGGTGAGTCGGGCAAGGTTGCGGGCGGCGTGCGACGAACCTGTCAAAGGCTGCCGCACGTGGGCTTGACCAATGGATTGCACCATCAAGCCAAGCGCCGGGTGAGGCCGAAAGCCGGTGCTCACTGGTGGCAAAATCCGTCGATGGAATGGCCCGGGCGGTCGCCCGGGCCGCAAGACACCCGCTTAGCCGGGGTTCTTGGCATAGCGCAGATAGGGCAGCTTCTTGTCCAGCTTGCCGAATTTCTGTTCCGCGGCGGCGTCGTCCAGCGCCAGCGCTACGATCACGTCCTGGCCGGCGATCCAGTTTGCCGGGGTGGCCAGCGGCTGCTGCCAGGTGCGCTGCAACCCGTCCAGCGCGCGCAGCACCTCGGCAAAGTTGCGCCCCACGGTCATCGGATAGGTCATGGTCAGCTGCAATTTCTTGTCCGGGCTGATGATGAATACCGAGCGTACCGTGGCGCTGTCGGCAGGTGTGCGGCCATCAGGCAGGTAGGCATCGGCCGGCAGCATGTCGAACGCCTTGGACACTTTCAGCCCGTCATCGGCGATGATCGGAAAGTCGGGCGAGGCGCCCGCCACGCTGGCGATATCCGTCTTCCATTTCTTGTGGTCGGCAACGCCGTCGACCGAAACGCCCATCACCTTGGTGTTGCGCTTGGCCCATTCATCGGCCAGCTGCGCCACAGCACCGAATTCGGTGGTGCAGACCGGGGTAAAATCCTTGGGGTGGGAAAACAGGATCGCCCAGCTGTCGCCGATCCAGTCATGGAAGCTGATGCTGCCTTTGTCGGTTTCAGCAGTGAAATCTGGTACGGTGTCATTGATACGCAAACTCATCTCTGGGTCCCCCTCTGGTTTGAAACGACTCGCGTCGACTACAACCTAGTCTCTTGCGGGGGACGTTAAAGCCCTCTCTTGCCCCTTTGGCCAGCGAGTGACAGAGTGGCGCCGAATCCTGACCGCTCGGTCGGGTTATGTTGGGAGTGATGGAGGTAGGCATGATCGAAAAGCGCAAATTCTATATCAATGGCCAGTGGGTCGACCCCGCCAAGGCGCATGATTTCGAGGTGATCGATCCGTCGACGGAAGAGCCCTGCGCGGTGATCTCGCTGGGATCCGAGGCCGACACGAATGCGGCCGTGGCCGCCGCCAAGGCGGCGCTGCCGGGCTGGATGTACCGCCCGGCGGAAGAGCGGATCGGCTATGTCGAGAAGCTGATCGAGGTCTATAAGACCCGCGGCGAGGATCTGGCCAAGGCGATCAGCGCCGAGATGGGCGCGCCGATCGACATGGCGCGGTCGCAGCAGGTGGGGGCGGGGCTGTATCACCTTTCGAATTTCCTGCGCGCCGCCAAATCCTTCCAGTTCGAAAAGCCGCTGGGCGATCACGCCCCCAGTGACCGGATCGTGATGGAAGCGGTCGGGGTGGTGGCGATGATCACGCCGTGGAACTGGCCGATGAACCAGATCACCCTGAAGGTGGGCGCCGCCGCGGTGGCGGGCTGTACCATGATCCTGAAACCCTCCGAGCAGAGCCCGCTTTGCGCGATGATCTTTGCCGAGATGATGGACGAGGCCGGTTTCCCCGCCGGGGTGTTCAATCTGGTGAATGGCGATGGCGCCGGCGTCGGCTCGCAACTGTCCGGACATCCCGATGTCGACATGGTGTCGTTCACCGGGTCGACCCGCGCCGGCACGGCGATTTCCAAGAATGCCGCCGACACGCTGAAGAAGGTGCATCTGGAACTGGGCGGCAAAGGCGCCAACGTGATCTTTGCCGATGCCGACGACAAGGCGGTGAAACGCGGCGTGCTGCATATGATGAACAATTCGGGCCAGTCCTGCAACGCGCCGTCGCGGATGCTGGTACAGCGGCCGATCTATGACAAGGCGGTGGAGACCGCGGCCGAGGTGGCCCAGGCGGTCACCGTGGGCAGCGCCCATGACGAAGGGCGCCATATCGGCCCGGTGGTCAACGAGGTGCAGTTCAACAAGATCCAGGACCTGATCCAGAAAGGCATCGACGAGGGCGCGCGGCTGGTCGCCGGTGGCACCGGACGGCCCGACGGGCTGAACCGGGGCTATTACGTCAAACCCACGGTGTTTGCCGATGTGACCAACCAGATGACCATCGCGCGCGAAGAGATCTTTGGCCCGGTGCTGTCGATGATCCCCTTCGAGACCGAGGAGGAGGCGATCGAGATCGCCAATGACACGCCCTATGGTCTGACCAACTATGTCCAGACCCAGGATACCGCGCGGCTGGGCCGGATGGCGCGGCAGCTGCGCTCGGGCATGGTCGAAATGAACGGCCAGTCGCGCGGGGCCGGGGCGCCGTTTGGCGGCATGAAACAGTCGGGCAATGGCCGCGAGGGCGGCGTCTGGGGAATCGAGGATTTCCTGGAGGTCAAATCGGTCAGCGGCTGGGCCGCGGAATAGACTGGTCTGCCGCCACAGGCGGCGGGCGGGTGATGTGAGGACGGCCGGGGCATATCCTGCCCCGGCCGTTGCTATATCGGCCAAATGGGCCTCTGCGAATTTACCCCGCCGGCGAATGATGCTAGCACTTTGGGATGTGACAGGGTTCGCGCCGGGAACGGGTGGGTTTGGCAGACGCGAGTGCACGGGATACGAGCGCCGGTTACCGGCTGGAAGACCAGGTCGGCTATCTGCTGCGGCTGGCCAACCAGCGCCACGCGTTGATTTTTCAGGCCAACATGCTGGATGGTTTGACCCCGACGCAGTTTTCCGCGCTGGTCCGGTTGGTCGAGCTAGGCGAAAGTTCGCAGAACCGGCTGGGGCGGCTGGTGTCGATGGATGTGGCAACGATCAAGGGCGTGGTCGACAGGCTGCACAAGAAGGGGCTGGTGTCGTTGGCGCCGGACCAGACCGACCGGCGCCGCACCACCATCCGTCCGACCGAGATGGCGCTTGAGATGATCGCCGAGTTGCACGCGATGGGTTCCCAGATCTCGGAGGAAACGCTGGAACCGCTGGACGGTGACGAGCGCGCGACGTTGTTGCGGTTGCTGCGGAAGATCATTTGAGAGCGATATCGCACAAGTTCGCGGCGGTTGGTCTCGCGCGGGCGCTGTTCGGTTGACCCGCGCCTGCCGCGCGCGGATGCTGGGACGCAAGATTTTTCCGGACGGAAGAGGGCAGGATGGTCCGCCGAATTAGCGCTCTGATCGTGATCCTTGCGGCGCTGGGCATCGGGTTTGTCTATCTCGCGCGGCCGCGCGCCCCCGGACTGCTGGCCCATGATGCGGTGGCGGTGCCGGTGGGAGAGACGCTGGAGATCTATTTCACCCTGGAAAATATCGGCGGGCCGGATGCCTTGCTGGCGGCGGCATCGGCGGCGGCCGGGCGGGCGGTGATCGTGCGCCCCGAGGCGTTTGACAACACGCCGATTCCGGCCGGGTCGAGGCCGGTTTTTGCCCGGGACGGGGTATATCTGCGGCTGGAGGATCCGCAGCAGGGACTGCAGGCTGGGGCGCTGATCCCGCTGGTCCTGACCTTTGCAGAGGCGGGCGAGGTGGCGTTGAAGGCGCGGGTGGCCGGCGCGGAGGCGGCGGCGATGGACCCGCATGCGCTTCATCGGAACATGGAGATCGACAGCGGCGACAGCTCGGCCGAGCTGTCGCTGGAGGTGACCCGGCAAGCCGATGGCGAAGGCTGGGACCTGGCGGTTGAGACGCGAAATTTCGAGTTTTTCCGCCCTGACCAGCCCGAAAGCGACGTGCCGGACCGTCCGGGCCAGGGGCACGCGCATCTGTATCTGAACGGTCTGAAGCTGGGCCGGCTGTATTCCAACGGCGCAACAATCGGTGCGCTGCCGCCGGGGCGTTACACGGTGCGGGTGGCGCTGAATTCCAATCGTCACCGCCCGGTGATGGCGGGGGGCAAGCCGGTGGAGGCGCGGGCGGAGATCACCGCGCAATAGCGCGGCAGGAATCGATTGACAGGCGACAAGCGCGGTTCCTATCGTGTTTGTATGCAAACAGTAGCGGGGCAACCGGAATGGGATACGCCACGCCCGACACGCTTTCCGATGCAGTGGCCTGCCTTGGCTCGGGCCAGCCGAGTATTGTGGCCGGCGGCACCGATTTCTTTCCGGCGCTGGGCGACCGCCCGGCCCCGGCCGATATCGTCGATATCTCCCGCATTGCCGAACTGGGGCGCATCACCCGCAGCGGGCAGGGCTGGCGCATCGGCGCGGCGGTGCGGTGGCGCGATATCATCAAGGCCGATCTGCCCGCCGGGTTCGACGCGCTGAAGCTGGCCGCGCGCGAGGTCGGGTCGCTGCAGATCCAGAATGCCGGGACGGTTGCGGGCAACCTGTGCAACGCCTCTCCCGCGGCCGACGGGGTGCCGCCGCTGCTGACGCTGGAAGCGCGGGTGGAGCTGGCCTCGGCCAGCGGCCGGCGCGAGCTTGCGCTGACCGAGTTCATCACCGGGGTGCGCAAGACCGCGCTGAAGCCGGGCGAGATGGTCTCGGCGATACTGATCCCGCCATTGCCGGCACAGGCGCGGGGGCATTTCCTGAAGCTGGGGGCGCGGAAATACCTGGTGATTTCGATTGCCATGGTCAGCGCGGTGACCTGGCTGGACACAAGCGGCGCCATTGCCGGGGCGCGGGTGGCGGTGGGATCCTGTTCGGCGGTGGCGACACGGCTGCCGGGGCTGGAGGCGGCGCTGCTGGGCAAGACCGCCGCGGCGCTGGCCGGCCAGCCGGAGATCTGGAACGCGCATCTGTCGGACCTGGCGCCGATCAGCGATGTGCGCGGCTCCGGCGCCTATCGATTGGAGGCGGCGGGCGAGATGTGCCGCCGGGTGGTTCTGGCAACGCTGGGCGAAGGGGGGCGGGATGGATAAATCCGCCGCGGACTGGCCGGTTGCCTTCGTGCTGAACGCGCGTGACGTCTCGGTTGCGGCGGTGCCGGGCGAGAGGCTGTCGGACAGCTTGCGGGAAAGGCTCGGACAGCGCGACGTCAAGGTCGGGTGCAATGCCGGCGATTGCGGCGCCTGCACGGTGCTGATCGACGGTGCGCCGGTCTGCGCCTGCCTGACCGCGACGCAGCAGGCGGCGGGGCGGCGGGTGGAAACCGTGGCCGGGCTGACCGCGAGCGATCCGGTGGCGCAGCGGCTGGTCGAAAGTTTCCAGGACAACGGCGCGGCGCAATGTGGCATCTGCACGCCGGGCATGATGGTGTCGGCGGTGGCGCTGCTGCGCGACGAACCGGCGCCCGACACCGCGCAGATCGAGGAGGCGCTGGGCGGTGTGCTGTGCCGCTGCACCGGCTATCGCAAGATCATCGACGCGGTACGGGACGCGGCGGCGGGAGTCACCGGCCGAGCCGCCGGTTCGGGCGCGGTGGGCAGCGCGATCCGGCGGGTGGACGGGGTGGAGAAGATCACCGGGGCAGAGGCCTATGGCGACGATATCGCACCGCCCGGCACGCTGGCGCTGCGGGTGGTGCGGTCACCGTTTCCGCGCGCCGGCTTTGTGCTGGGCGATCTCGACGGGTTCGTGCGGGACACGCCGGGGGTTGTGGCGGTGCTGAGCGCGGCGGATGTGCCCGGACGCAACTGTTTCGGGGTGATCCCGGATTTTGCCGATCAGCCGGTCTTTGCCGAGGTTGAAACCCGGTTCCGGGGCGAGGCGGTGGCGGCGGTGATCGGCACGCCCGAGGCGATGCAGCGGTTCGACATGGCCCGCTTTCCGGTGACCTGGACCGAGCTGCCCGCGACCCTGACGGCAACGGATGCAACCTCAGCGGGTGCGCCGCAACTGCACGTTGCGCGCGCGGGCAACGTGATGTGCGGTGGCTTTGTGCAATGCGGCGATGCGCAGGCGGCGCTGGCGCGGGCGGATGTGACGGTGGAGGGGCGGTTTAACAGCGGTTTTGTCGAACATGCCTATATCGAGCCCGAGGCTGGCTATGCCACCTATGACAACGGCAAGGTCGAAATTCACGCTTGCACCCAGGCCCCGGTGATGGACCGCGAGGCGATGGCGCAGATCCTGGGCTGGGACGCCGCGCGCATCCGCATCGTGCCGACGGCGGTGGGCGGCGGGTTCGGTTCGAAGCTGGATATCTCGGTGCAGCCGTTCCTGGCGCTGGGCGCGATCAAGACCGGCCGGCCGGTGCGGATGGCCTATTCGCGCGTCGAATCGATGCAGTCGACGACCAAGCGGCACCCGTCGGACATCACGCTGAAAATCGGCGCGACGCGGGATGGCCGGATCTGCGGCTTTGACTTTCGCGGGCGGTTCAATACCGGCGCCTATGCCTCGTGGGGGCCGACGGTGGCGAACCGGGTGCCGGTCCATGCCTCGGGGCCCTATCGTATTGCGGATTACCGGGCCGAGGCGCAGGGCATCCACAGCCATTGCCCGCCCTCCGGCGCGTTCCGCGGCTTTGGCGTGCCGCAAACCGCGATTGCGCAGGAATCGCTGTTCGACGAACTGGCCGACAGGCTGGGGATCGATGCACTGGAGTTTCGCATCCTGAACGCGCTGGAGGACAACGTGCCGACCGTCTGCGGCCAGGTGTTCACCCAGGGCGTCGGCATCCGCGCCTGCCTGGAGGCGCTGGCCGCATCGTTCGAAGCACACGCGCGCCCGCATGAGGAAGGGTTGCTGAACGTCTTCGACCGGGTACAGGCGCAG
>NZ_PGTB01000015.1:0-48074 GCF_002786325.1 Pseudooceanicola lipolyticus
GGCGCCGCCCGCGCGCCGCTGGCGCGCCGGTTCGGCCCGGCGCTGATGCTGCGGCTGGACCAGGCGCTGGGCCATCTGGGCGAAGAGATCTCGCCGCTGGCCGAACCGCCGCATTACGGCGTGCGCCTGACCCTGCCGGACCCGATCGGCCTTTATGATGACGTCATGGCCGGCACCTCCCGCCTGCTGGACCAGCTCTGCGCCCGGCTCAAGGCGCAGGAAACCGGCGCGCGAAAGCTGTGCCTGACCCTGCGCCGGGTCGATCAGGACAGCCAGACGGTGGAACTGCGCCTGGCCCGGCCGCTGCGCGACCCGCACCGCATCCTGCCGCTGTTCGACCGCGGGGTGAAAGAGATCGAAGCCGGGTTCGGCATCGACCAGATGCGCCTGGAGGCCACCCAGGTCGAACCGCTGCCGGTGCGCCAGCTCAGCCATGTGAGTTCGGGGCAGAAGGGACAGCTGGACGATCTGATCACGCGCATCGGCACCCGCATCGGGCTGGAGAATATTCGCCGCTTCCTGCCCGCCGACAGCCATATTCCCGAACGCAGCTTTCTGGTTGTTCCGGCGGCCTATTCCGACCCGGAAGGCCCCTGGGTGGCCCTGCGCCCGCGCCCCCTGCGCCTGTTCCCGCCCGAACCTATCGCCGGCTCTGGCGCCCGCCCGCCCGGCCGGTTCCGCTGGCGGCGCATGTCGTTCAGCACCGCCCGCGCCACCGGGCCGGAACGCATCGCCCCCGAATGGTGGCTGGAGGATGACAACTGGCGTTCGGGGGTGCGCGATTACTGGCAGATCGAAACCCGGCAGGGGCGGCGGTTGTGGCTCTATTATACGCCGCAGGCCCCGGGCTGGTTCGTGCAGGGGGAATTCGCATGAATGCCCCCGCAACCTCTCCCAGCGCAGAAACCGGCGGCCCGGCCTATGCCGAGCTGTGCGTGACCACCAATTTCACCTTCCTCACCGGTGCCTCGCATCCCGAGGAACTGGTGGTGCGCGCCGCCGAGCTGGGGCTGGCCGCCATCGCCATCACCGACCGCAATTCGCTGGCCGGGGTGGTGCGCGCCTATCGGGCGCTGAAGGAGCTGTCGCGCGAGGCGGATGCGGCGGTGCAGATCCGGTCGCAGCACCGTGTCGACAATTGTTCGCGGCTTGAAATCGGCGCGCCGCAGGACATCGCCCGCCCCGTTGCGCCGCAGCTGCCCAGGCTGATCGTCGGCTGCCGGCTGGTGCTGCGCGACAGCCCGGTGCACTGGCTCGCCCTGCCCCGCGACCGGGCGGCGTATCAGCGGCTGACCCGGCTGCTGACGCTGGGCAAGCGGCGGGCGGAAAAGGGCGACTGCCATCTCGACCTGAAGGACATGATCGGCGCCTGCACCGGCATGATCCTGATCGCGCTGCCGCAGGGGCGGCTGGGCGAGGCCGCCGGCCATATCCAGCAGGTCCAGCGCCGGTTTCCCGGCCATGTCTTCCTGGGCGCCGCGCCGCGTTATGACGGGTCCGACCAGGCCTGGCTGGCCGCCTGCGCCCGGCTGGCGCATCGCAGTTCGGCGCCGATGGTGGCGGTGGGCGACGTGCTGATGCACCGCGCCGCGCGCCGCCAGCTGGCCGATGTGCTGACCTGCATGCGCGACCATATCACCATCGACCAGATCGGCACCCGCGCCCTGCCCAATGCGGAACGGCGGCTGAAGGGGCAGGCCGACATGGCGCGGCTGTTCCGCGATCACCCGGCGGCCCTGCGCCGCACGCTGGAGATCGCCGCGCGCTGTTCCTTCTGCCTCAGCGAGCTGAGCTATGAATACCCCGACGAGATCGCGCAGGACGAAACCCCGCAGGCCCGGCTGGAGCGGCTGGCGCGCCAGGGGCTGGAACGGCGCTATCCCCAGGGCGCGCCCGACCGGGTACACGCCCTGCTGAAGAAGGAACTGGCGCTTGTCGCCGACCTGGGCTTTCCTGCCTATTTCCTCACCGTCTACGACATCGTCGAATATGCCCGCTCGATCGGGATCCTGTGCCAGGGGCGCGGATCGGCGGCCAATTCCATCCTGTGCTACCTGCTGGGCATCACCGATGTCGCGCCCGACCAGATCGCCATGGTGTTCGAGCGTTTCATCTCGAAATACCGCGGCGAGCCGCCCGATATCGACGTCGATTTCGAACATGAACGGCGCGAGGAGGTGATCCAGTGGATCTACCAAAAATACGGCCGCGACCGCGCCGGGCTGTGCGCCACGGTGATCCATTTCCGCTCGCGCGCCGCGATCCGCGAGGTGGGCAAGGTGATGGGCCTGTCGCAGGACGTGACCGCCGGGCTGTCGGGCCAGATCTGGGGCATGTCCAATGGCGGCGCCGATCCCGAGCGCATCCGCGAACTGGGCCTCGACCCCAGCGACCGGCGGCTGGCCCAGACCCTGCGCCTGATCGGCGAAATCATCGGCTTTCCCCGCCACCTGTCTCAGCATGTCGGCGGCTTTGTCATCACCAAGGGGCGGCTGGACGAGATGTGCCCGATCGAGAACGCGGCGATGGAGGACCGCACGGTGATCGAATGGGACAAGGACGATATCGACACGCTGGGCATTCTCAAGGTCGATGTGCTGGGCCTGGGCATGCTCAGCTGCATCCGCAAGGCCTTTGACCTGATGCGCGATCACGAGCGCCGGACGCTGACCATCGACACCGTCCCGCAAGAAGACAAGACCACCTATGACATGCTGCAAAGGGCCGATGCGGTGGGCGTGTTCCAGGTGGAAAGCCGGGCACAGATGAATTTCCTGCCGCGGATGAAGCCGGCCACCTTCTACGACCTGGTGATCGAGGTCGCCATCGTCCGCCCCGGCCCGATCCAGGGCGGCATGGTCCAGCCCTATATCCGCCGCCGGCAGGGGCTGGAACAGCCGGAACCTTTCGGCCCGGAACTGGAGGCGGTGACAAAGCGCACCCTGGGCGTGCCGCTGTTCCAGGAACAGGCGATGCAGATCGCCGTGGTCGGCGCCGGCTTCAGCGCGGAAGAGGCCGACCATCTGCGCCGCTCGCTGGCCTCGTTCCGGCGCATGGGCACCATCGGCAGCTTCCGCGACAAGTTCGTCGCCGGAATGCGGGCCAACGGCTATGGTCCCGAAGTGGCCGACCGCTGCTTCGGCCAGATCGAGGGCTTTGCCGATTACGGCTTTCCCGAAAGCCATGCCGCCGCCTTCGCCATGCTGGCCTATGTCTCGGCCTGGCTGAAATGCCACCACCCGGCGATCTTTGCCTGTGCGCTGCTCAACTCGCAACCGATGGGGTTTTACGCCCCGGCCCAGATCGTGCGCGATGTGCGCGAACACGGGGTCGAGGTGCGGCCGATCTGCGTGAACAACAGCGATTGGGACAACACGCTGGAACGCCGCGCCGACGGGGCGCTGGCGCTGCGGCTGGGCTTTCGGCAGATCAAGGGGTTCAAGCAGGAGGATGCCGAATGGATCGGCAAGGCCCGCGGCAACGGCTATCGCGACCCCGAGTCGCTGTGGCTGCGCGCCGGCATCTCGCCCCCGGTGCTGGAGCGGCTGGCCGAGGCCGATGCCTTTGCCGATATGGGCCTGACCCGGCGCGACGCGCTGTGGCAGGTCAAGGCGATCCGCGGGCAGGCGCCATTGCCCTTGTTCAACGACCCGATCGACGGCGAAAGCATTCGCGAGCCGGAAATCACCCTGCCCGCCATGCATCTGGGCGAAGAGGTGGTCGAGGATTACGTCTCGATGCGGCTGACCCTGCGCGCCCACCCGATGGAACTGCTGCGCCCGTCGATCCCCGGCCTGACCCCGCATGACAAGCTGGCCGAGGTGCCCCTGAACCGCACCCGCGTCTGCGGCCTGGTGATCACCCGGCAGCGCCCCGGCACTGCCTCGGGGGTGATCTTCCTGACGCTGGAGGATGAAACCGGGGTGTCCAACGTGGTGGTCTGGCCCAAGGTCTATGAACGCTATCGCCGCGCCGTCATGGGCGGGCGGCTGCTCTGCGTCACCGGCCACCTGCAGCGCGAGGGCATCGTGGTGCACCTGATCGCGCAGCAGATCGAGGATATGTCGCACCGCCTGACCGATCTGGGCCACCCGCTGGACGAGGCGGTGGGCATCACCCGGCCCCAGGCCGACGACGCCCCCCGCCCGCGCCGCCAGCCCGCCCGCGCTATGCACCCGCGCGAACAGGCCAAACGGCTGTTTCCCAGCCGCGACTTTCACTAGGCTGGGCAAAGATCGCCCAGTGCAGACACCTGACCAATGCCCAGGGGGCGGAACGGGGCCGCCGGAACAAGCCGGTCAAACGCCCCCGGTCCAACACACCAGCTCTCTAACCCGGTCACCGCGGTGAACTGCCCCTTTCATCCAACCGCACATGACGCTATGTGACCGCTGCCGGGCAGAACCCCGGCAGAATTGGAGAAACAATATGGGTTACAAAGTTGTCGTTGCCGGCGCCACGGGCAATGTGGGCCGCGAAATGCTGAACATCCTGGCCGAGCGCCAGTTCCCGGTCGACGAGATCGCCGCGCTGGCGTCGCGAAAATCGCTGGGAACCGAGGTGTCGTTCGGCGACAAGACACTCAAGACCCAGGATCTGGACAGCTTCGACTTCACCGGCTGGGACATGGCGCTGTTTGCCATCGGCTCGGACGCGACCAAGAAATACGCCCCCATCGCCGCCAAGGCCGGCTGCGTGGTGATCGACAACAGCTCGCTCTATCGCTACGACCCCGATGTGCCGCTGATCGTGCCCGAGGTGAACGCCGATGCGATCGAGGGCTATTCCAAGAAGAACATCATCGCCAACCCGAACTGTTCCACCGCGCAGATGGTGGTGGCGCTGAAGCCGCTGCACGACCGCGCGCGGATCAAGCGGGTGGTGGTGTCGACCTATCAGTCGGTCTCGGGCGCCGGCAAGGCCGGCATCGACGAACTGTGGGACCAGACCAAGGCGGTGTATAACCCGGTCGACGAAAAGCCGCCGGTGAAATTCACCAAGCAGATCGCCTTTAACGTCATTCCCCATATCGATGTCTTCATGGAAGACGGCTCGACCAAGGAAGAATGGAAGATGGTCGCCGAAACCAAGAAGATCGTCGATCCGTCGATCAAGGTCACCGCAACCTGCGTGCGGGTGCCGGTCTTTGTCGGCCATTCCGAGTCGATCAACCTGGAGTTCGAGGATTTCCTGGACGAGGACGAGGCCCGCGACATCCTGCGCGAGGCGCCCGGTATCATGGTGATCGACAAGCGCGAGGACGGCGGCTATGTCAGCCCGGTGGAATGCGTCGGCGATTTCGCCACCTTCATCAGCCGCATCCGCCAGGATCCCACCATCGAGAACGGCCTGAACCTGTGGTGCGTCAGCGACAACCTGCGCAAGGGCGCCGCCCTGAACGCGGTGCAGATCGCCGAGGTGCTGGGCACGCGGGTGCTGAAAAAAGGCTGAACCGCGCCTGAAACGGTGATTAGAATGCGAAAACGCCCGGGTGATGACCCGGGCGTTTTTCTTTGCGGCCAGACGCAAGGCGCGGCGCTATGGCGCGTCATCCTCACCCAGCTTGGGCGCCGGGCGGTGCAGCGCCAGCTCGGCATCGGAAAACCGGAAGGGCGAACGGATACCCGGCACCCCGTCCAGCTCGATCTGCATGCCGCGCGCGACAACCTGCGGATCGGCCATCACCTCGGCCAGGTCGTTGATCGGCCCGGCAGGCACGCCCTGGCCTTCGCAGGCCTTCAGCAGGTCGTCCTTGTTCCACCCGGCAGTGGCGCCGTTCAGCCGGGCGATCATCACCCGGCGGTTGGCGATGCGGTCCTTGTTGCGCAGGAATTCCGGCGCCTCGGCCATATCGTCCAGCCCCAGCAGCCGGCACAGGCGCTGATACTGCCCGTCATTGCCGGTGGCGATGATGATGAACCCGTCGGCGCAGTCGAAGACCTCGTAGGGGGTGAGGTTCATATGCGCATTGCCCATCCGCCCCGGTGCAGTGCCGGTGGTGAGATAGTTCAGCGCCTGGTTGGCGGTGACCGCCACCGCCACGTCCAGCAGCGCCATGTCGATATGCTGACCGCGCCCGGTGCTTTCGCGCTGATGCAGCGCGGCCAGGATCGCGGTAACCGAATAAATGCCGGTGAAGATATCGGTGATCGCCACGCCGGCCTTTTGCGGCTGGCCCTCGGGTTCGCCGGTGATCGACATCAGCCCGGACATGCCCTGGATGATGAAATCATACCCGGCGCGATGCGCATAGGGGCCGGTCTGGCCGAACCCGGTGATCGAGCAATAGATCAGCCGCGGGTTGATCGCTTTCAGGCTGTCATAGTCCAGCCCGTATTTGGCCAGCCCGCCCAGCTTGAAATTCTCGATCAGGATATCGGCGTCCCTGATCAGGTCGCGCACCTGCGCCTGCCCCTCGGGGGTGGTGAAATCGGCGGTGACCGAGGCCTTGCCGCGATTGGTCGAGTGGAAATAGGCCGCCGTCACATCCTCGTCCCGGGTGACGAAGGGCGGACCCCAGGCGCGGGTATCGTCGCCCTTGGGGGATTCGACCTTGATCACCTCGGCGCCCAGATCTGACAGCGTCTGGCCAGCCCAGGGGCCGGCCAGAATGCGGGCAAGTTCTACGACCTTCAGGCCGGCCAGCGGTGCCGCCATCACTCGCCCAACTCGGCGTCGATCGCCGCGGCGAATTCGGCATAGGTCTGGTTCGGGACCTTGCGGCCGTTCAGCACAAAGCTGGGCGTCGCGGTGACCTCGTCAGCCTGGGCGTTTTTCTGGTACCAGGCGACCAGGGTTTCGGCCCGGGCGCTGTCCTGCAGGCAGGCTTCCAGCGTGTCTTCCTCCAGCCCGGCCAGGCGGCCGATCTTTTTCAGCTCGGCCACCACTTCGGGCGCGCCGCCGGCGCGCGTCCACTGGTCCTGGCCACGGTAGATCAGGTCGGAGATGCCGAAGAACTTGTCCGGCCCGGCGCAGCGCGCGATCATCGAGGCCCACAGGCCGTAGCGGTCGAAATAGACCTCGCGATAGATCAGGTGCACCTTGCCGGTATCGACATAGTTCTTCTTGATCTCTTTCAGCGGGCCCTGGTGGAAGGCGGCGCAATGCGGGCAGGTATACGAAGCGTATTCGATCAGGGTGACCGGCGCATCGGGGTCGCCCATCGTCATTTCGACAATCGACGAGGTGTCGATCTCTTCCGCGCTCTCGGTCTGGTCAGAGCTTTCGGGCGCCGGTGCGGCGGCGACTTCGGTGGTGCCCGGCGTTTCGGGTTTCAGGACAAAATAGCCGGCGACCGCAAGCGCGATCACGGCTCCGGCCAGTACGAGGAGGCGGGGCATGGTCATCTCTTTATCTCAGCTTTTGGATTTGATTAGTACGTTCCGGCCCAGACGTTCAAGAGCGGCCCTCAGCCCCTCATCCGCAACCGGCCTGACCGCGGTTTCGACGCTGGCGATGTCATCCGGTTCGGGCACCGGCGTGGGTTGGGGCGCGGCGGGTGCAAATTGCGCCTGGCCCTCGGCAAAGCCGGTGGGCGCGGTCTGGGTGATGCGCACGCGGGAAATGGCGTTATAGCCGTAGACGGCATTGACCCGCTCGCGCAGTGTTTCCTTCTGCATTTCCAGCATCGGCGCCTGTGCCCCGGTGGTCAGCACCGTCAACGTCGCACCAAAGGACCCCCGGCCATAGCTGACCTCGACCGGGCGGGCGATGCTGGCGATGTCTTTGCCGGCAATCTCGGCCCAATGGGTCAGCACCCGCGACACCGCGAAACCCCGGCTTTCCCCCGCGCGCCGGATCTGGTCGCCCAGAACGCTGGCAGTGCGCTTGAAGCCGCGCGTTGTCGAGTGATACCGCGCCATGGGCATGGAGTCTCCGCTGGTTGGCGTTATCTTACGGGGCAGATGCCGCGTTACCAGCGAAACCGCAAGCCGGAGGTCATAAAGATTGCGTGACGGGACAGACATGGAAACACTCGCCCGCGACCTGCTGGACTGGTACGACCGCCATGCACGGGTGATGCCCTGGCGCGTCGGTCCGTCCGACCGGCAGCGCGGCCTGCGGCCTGACCCCTATCGCGTCTGGCTGTCCGAGGTGATGTTGCAGCAGACCACCGTTGCCGCCGTGCGCGACTATTTCCACCGCTTTACCACGCGCTGGCCCACCGTGGAGGATCTGGCCACGGCCGAGGATGGCGCGGTGATGGGCGAATGGGCCGGTCTGGGCTATTACGCCCGGGCGCGCAACCTGCTGAAATGTGCCCGTGTGGTGGCCCGCGACCATGGCGGCGTGTTCCCCGACAACCGCGAAGACCTGCTCGCGCTGCCCGGCATCGGCCCCTATACCGCCGCCGCGATCTCGGCCATTGCCTTCGACCGGCCGGAACCGGTGATGGACGGCAATGTCGAACGGGTGATGGCGCGGCTGTTCGACATTCACACGCCGCTGCCCGCCGCCAAGCCCGAGCTGGCCGCGTATGCCGCGATGCTGACGCCGCAGGAGCGGCCCGGCGATTACGCTCAGGCGGTGATGGATCTGGGCGCGACGATCTGCACCCCGAAATCACCCGCTTGCGGCATCTGCCCGCTGCGCCCGCCCTGCGCCGCCCGCGCGGCAGGTACCGCGGCGGAATTGCCGAAGAAGACCCCGAAAAAGCCCAAGCCGACGCGGCGCGGCATTGTCTATCTGGCGCAGCGCGAAGACGGCGCCTGGCTGCTGGAGCGGCGGCCGGATCGCGGATTGCTGGGCGGCATGCTGGGCTGGCCCGGCAGCGACTGGGGCGAGGCGCCTGTCGAGGCGCCGCCGATTGCAGCGGACTGGGCCATGCTGCCCGCCGAAGTGCGCCACACCTTCACCCATTTCCACCTGATCCTGAGCGTGCGCCATGCCGTGGTTCCGCTGGGACAGGCGCCGCACAGCGGCCATTTCGTGCCGCAAAGCGCGTTCCGCCCCTCGGACCTGCCCACGGTGATGCGCAAGGCGTTCGACCTGCTGCGCGGGGCCTGAGCGCACGATGGGAAAAGACATAGTTTACGCCTAATTTATATGTAGATTTCCGTTCAGACCGATACGGAGCCCGCCATGACCGCGCCCGACACCCTTGCCCGCTGGCAGACTGCCCTGCCCTTCGCGACATCCTTCCTGCTGGTGCCGCTTGTCTGGTACTGTGCCGTTCAGGGTGGCTGGATCATCCTGCTGATCCCGGTCCTGACCTGGAACACCTATTCGGCGCTGGACAAGGTGCTGGGGCTGAACACCCAGAACGCCGATCCGGAGACCAGCGAGGACGATCTGTTCTGGTACAAGCTGATCACCTGGGCCTGGACGCCGATCCAGTTCGCCACGCTGTTCGGGGTGATCTGGTATGTCGCCCGCACCGACCACCTGTCGGCGCTCGAACAGATCGCGCTGTTCTTCGGCGTCGGCGTGATGACCGGCGGCATCGGCATCAATTACAGCCACGAGCTGATGCATCAGAAATCCCGCTTTGAACGGGGGCTGGCCGATATCCTGCTGGCGATGGTGCTGTATTCGCATTTCCGCTCGGAACATCTGCTGGTGCATCACCGCTATGTCGGCACCCCGCGCGATGCGGTCACCGCGCGGTACAACGAGAATTTTCACCGCTTTTTTCCACGCGTGCTGAAAGAAAGCCTGATCTCGGCCTTCCAGGCGGAAAAGGCGATGTTGGCGCGCAAGGGGCTGCCCTGGACCGACCTGTCGAACCCGTTCTTCCGCTATTGGGCCTTGCAGGCGGCGACGCTGCTGCTGGCGCTGGGGCTCGGTGGGCTGGCCGGGCTGGCACTGTTCCTGTTCCAGGCGCTGGTGGCCATCTGGCACCTTGAGCTGGTCAACTATGTCGAGCATTACGGGCTGACGCGCAAACATCTGGGCGATGGCAAATACGAACGGGTTCTGCCCCGGCATTCCTGGAACGCGGCGCACAAGGCGACGAACTGGTTCCTGATCAACCTGCAGCGCCATTCCGATCATCACTACAAGCCCAGCCGCAGGTTTCCCCTGCTGCAGAACTATACCCAGGACGAGGCGCCGCAATTGCCCTATGGCTATGCGGTGATGACCACATTGGCGCTGATCCCGCCGGTCTGGCGGCGGATGATGAACCCGCGGGTGCGCAAGTGGCGGGCGATGTATTATCCCGAAATCACCGATTGGAAACCTTATACCAAGGCGTCCACGCCGATGCCGCGATAGCGCGGGAACGTTTCCTTAATCCCTCGCTGTCATGCTGCGGGCGAAGAGTCCGTAGGCAAGGGGGCCGGGATGACGCAACACGCCCAGAGATGCCTGATCGTCGATGACAGCAGCTTTGACCAGCGGATGATGGCCCGCGCGGTCAGCAAGCTGGACCGCCCGGTCGACATCCTGTTCGCCGCCACGCTGGACGATGCCCGCCAGGTGCTGGCCCTGGGCGAGGTTGCGCTGATCCTGCTGGACAATACCCTGCCCGATGGCAAGGGCGCCAATTTCGCGCTGGAACTGGCGGAACATGCGGATTGGGCGGAAATTCCGGTGATCATCGTGTCGGACTGGCCATCGCCCTTCATGTGGCAAAAGGCGAAACAGGCCGGCGTGGCCCATGTGGTCAACAAATCCGAATTCGGCCCCGACTTGGTGGCGCGGATGTTGCCGGAACCGGCGGTGATGCAATAGCCACCCCGCGCCGGCAGCGCCGCAAGGGGCCGCTGCCGCAAGAAAAGGGCCCCGCCGGGACGGGCGGGGCCAGTTGCGTGCCATGTGTCAGGCCACAGGCACCGGCGGTAACTTGGAATTCTGTCTGCTGTCAGGCCTGCATCTCGGCCCGGATCTGCTGGCGCAGGACGTCGATCGGCACGGTCTTGCCGTCACGCTTGAAGCACCAGTAGGTCCAGCCATTGCAGCTGGGGGCGCCTTCCAGGTGGGCGCCCACCTGGTGGATCGAGCCCTTTACATCCTCGCCGATCAGCGTGCCATCGGCGCGCACCTTGGCGATCTTGCCACGCGGCGAATACAGCGCCTCGCCCGGGCGCAGCATGCCGCGCTCGACCAGCTGACCGAAGGGCACACGCGGTTCGGCACGTTTGCTGGCGCTGACCTGCAGCGCCTCACGGTCGAACTTGCGCACCTTGGCCAGCCGCGCGGTGGCCGCCTTGCGATAGGCTTCTTCGCGCTCGATCCCGATCCAGTCGCGGCCCAGCATCTTGGCCACGGCGCCGGTGGTGCCGGTGCCGAAAAACGGGTCAAGCACCACGTCGCCCGGATTGGTGGACCCCACCAGCACCCGGTGCAGCAGCGCCTCGGGCTTTTGCGTCGGATGCGCCTTGTCGCCCTTTTCGTCCTTCAGACGCTCATGCCCGGTGCACAGCGGGATCACCCAGTCGCTGCGCATTTGCACCCCTTCGTTCAGCGCCTTAAGCGCCTCGTAATTGAAGGTGTATTTGGCGCCTTCCTCTTTCGAGGCCCAGATCATGGTTTCATGCGCGTTGGTAAAGCGTTTGCCGCGGAAATTCGGCATCGGGTTGGACTTGCGCCAGATCACATCGTTCAGGATCCAGTAGCCGGCGTTTTGCAGCGCCGCGCCCACCCGGAAAATATTGTGATAAGAGCCGATCACCCAGATCGCGCCGTTGGGCTTGAGCAGCCGCCGCGCCGCCTTCAGCCAGTCCTGGGTGAACCGGTCATAGGCTTCGAACGAGGCGAACTGGTCCCAGTGGTCATCAACCGCGTCGACCTGCGAATTGTCCGGCCGGTGCAGATCACCGCGCAGCTGCAGGTTATAGGGCGGATCGGCAAAGATCAGGTCGACCGAATTGGCCGGCAAACCATTCATCACCTCGATGCAGTCGCCGTCCAGGATCGTGTTCAAAGGAAGCGCCTGGGCGCTGGGGGTTGTCTTGGTCTTCGTCATCGTCTGCCTCTGTCCCAGGGCACAATTTGCTTGCGCTCTCTTGGTTGAGGTCAGGATGAGTCATCGCGGATTCGGCGTCAATTTCTTTTTTGAATCAATCGCTTATCGTTTTCGCTTGATACAATATATGGTGGACCGGCTTAAAAGAACGTCTATGATGTGGGGTCACACCGAGATTTTGAAGCGCCAATCTGTGGCTTTTTGACGGGTATCCGGCATTGGTCTCCCAGCCATATCCGGGGTGCTGTTGCGCCAAGTCCACCATGATCGCATCGCGTGCGGTTTTTGCCACGATCGACGCCGCCGCAATCGAAACCGACCGGGCATCGCCCTTGACCACCGCCTCGGCGGGAAGGGCCAGATCGCGGGGCAGCAGGTTGCCGTCGATCAGCAGGAAATCGGGCGCCGGATCCAGCGCGGCGACGGCGCGGCACATCGCCAGGTGGCTGGCCCGCAGGATGTTCAACTCGTCGATCTCGGCCACGCTGGCATGGGCGATGGCCACCTGGGCCTGGGCATGGATCACTTCGGTCAGACGGTCGCGCACCTTTGGCGACAGCCGCTTGGAATCGTTCAGCCCCGCGGGCACCGCCTCCAGGTCCAGCACCACCGCGGCGGCGGTGACCGGCCCGGCCAGCGGGCCGCGCCCGACCTCGTCCACGCCAGCAATCCGCAGGAAGCCGCGGGTGCGGGCAGAGCGTTCCAAACTGTCATCGGGTCCGACCATGCCCCTTGCTGGCCGATGCGGGAAACCGGCGCAAGGGCCTAACCCGCGCAAAAAAACGGGGAGGGCCGTTTCCGGCCCTCCCCCTGCTCGATCTTTGCCCCGTTAACCGGCGATACGATACCCACGCTCGCGCAGGCAGACCGGTTCATACCCGGTGTGTCTGCCACGCCGATCGCTGAACTGATACTGGCAGGCATAGGGCAAGGACCGCGCATGGCGGTAATTGCGATTGAGGCAGCCCGCTTCGACCAGCCGGATGGTGCCCCGGTTGACGGAATAGCTGCGCAGGCAGTGCCGCGGCAGGTTGTACCGCGAGACCGCCGGCGGCACCGGGCGCGGGGTGACATAGCGCGGCGGCACCGGCTGATAGCGCGGCGGGGTCTGATAGACATGACGGGTGACGGTGCGGTCGTCATCATTATGGTCGCTGATCGCCTTGCCGATGATGGCCAGCGCGGCGATGCCCGCCAGCACTTTGGCGATATCGTCGGTATCGGCGCGGGCGGGCGCGGTCAGGCCGGTGACCGCGACGGCGACGGTGATGATAAGTGCGATGAACTTGCGGTGCATGGTCCTGTTCCTTTCGGTCGGGTCTGAGTCGGGTCACCGGCCAGTGCAGCCGGGCGATGTCCCAACTTTCGACCCGCCCCCGCAAGACAGGCAATATCGCCCCGCTGTTATCCGATAACAGCCGCGCAAAACCCTGTGGTTATTGAATTTCCACCCCTGCCCGCGCAATGTGAGCGCATGAGACATCTTTTGCTGATCCTTGCCCTGATCACCGGCCTCGCGGCGGCACCGCCCGCCGTTGCGGCGGAGTGTTACGCCGATTACAAGGCCAAGCAGGACGCGCCGCTGCGCCTGCATTACGGAGTTATCGCCCTGCAGGGCCCGTGCCGGCGCGGCGCGGCCAATGCCGAGGTTGCAGAGCGGCTGGCGGCCAATGGCTGGACGCTTTTGAACGTGCTGTCGGTCTTCGGCCCGGAGGGGCTGCAGCAAAGGAGGGCCAATGCAGGAGCCTACTTTCTCCGGTTCTGAGGCAGCGCGCCCGGGCAACCGGATCGCCTTGGTGGGCATCGCCGCCATCGTGCTGATCCTGGCGGCGGCAGGTGCGATGCTGTTGCTGACATTGCCCGATGCCAATGCCTTCAATGAACGTGTTGAACAACTGTTCATCGAAAACGACGACCTGACCGCGCAGGCCGAAATCAAGCTGCTGGAGATTCTGGCGCAGTCCGGCACCGCCTTTTCCGACACGCTGGCCAGCTATCGCATGGTGATTTTCGTGCTGCTGGTCTTTGCCGCGGCGGTGCTGGTGGCGGCGCTGGTGTTTCTGGTGATGCTGACCGCGCTGAACCGGCGCATGGCCCAGATCGAACGCCAGGGGATACAGGTGAATTCGCTGCTGATCAGCCGCGAGGAAAACACCGTCTGGCTGAACAACCTCGATTTCAAGCTGACGGCGGCGGCGATGGAGACTCTCGCCGCACTGGCCGAGGCGCGGATGGACGACGAGGTGCTGTCAGGCGCCGAGATCGAGGCGGTGATCTCGGGCCGCAGCGCTGCGGATTGCGAAGAGGCGGCCGGCGCCACCCGGATCAAGCGGCTGCGCGACACGCTGGGCAACCAGATGGTCAGCGAGCTGCTGGTCAAGAATATCGCGCGGCGGGGCTATATGCTGGCCATCGACAAGGACGTGATCCGGATGGTGTGACCGGCAGGGAATGGACCCCGCGCCTTTCCGGGCTTGTTCCGAAGGGCTAAAACCGGCATCGCTCAGGACATGACAGCGCAGGATCTTCCCATGCCCCACCGGCCCCGTTTGTGGCTTCCGCTGCCGCTGCTGGTTGTTTTCCTGGGCTTGCCGGCGCTGATCGAATTGCTGCTGATCGCCGGCGATCTCGGCTGGCTGCCGTTGCGCGGGGTGCGGTCGCTGGCCTATCAAAACGGCGCCTTCTGGGCCGGGCTGTTGGATAATTGGCGGCCGAATTACGCGGCGCAGCCCTGGCTGATGTTTCTGACCTATTCCTTCCTGCATGCCGGGTTCGGGCACCTGGTCGGGAACATGGTGGCGTTGGTGGTGCTGATGCAGCTGGTCGCGCGCCGGCTGACCGCCTGGTCTTTCACCGCGGTCTACCTGATCTCCGCCATCGGCGGCGGGCTGGGCTTTGCCCTGCTGGGCCAGGCGGTGAACCCGATGGTGGGCGCCTCGGGGGCCCTGTTCGGAATTGCCGGCGCCTGGAAATGGATCGACTGGCAAAGGGTTGCCAGCGGACCCGCCCGCGCTTGGATGATCCTGCGGGATATCGCCCTGCTGAGCCTGCTGAACCTGGTGATCTGGGTGACCGAGGGCGGCGCGCTGGCCTGGGAGGCGCATCTGGGCGGCTTCCTCGCCGGGCTGGCGGCAATGGCGGTTCTGGACCGGCGGGCCGGACCCGGCCCGCGCGGAGGGTGATGGCACCGGGCGTCAGAGCCCGGCGCGCGGCTTAGTAATACTCGTTCTCATAGCCATGCGCGCCGCCGGTATAGCGGCACTGGTTCAGAACGATGCCCAGCACGTTGGTCAGCTCCGACAGCTGCCGTTCAGCAACGTCGATGCGATCCATCGGCGTATGTTCCGCCGCGGCGATCAGCAGCGCGCAATCGACCGATTGCAGAAACCCCTGGCTGTCGTCGCTGACCATCAGCGGCGGCGTGTCGAACAGCATCAGGTCGGGCTGGTACATCGCTTCCAGCTCGTCCAGCACCTCCATGGTGACCGGGCTTTGCAGCAGTTCCGACGGGTTCTGCACGCGCTCGCGGTTGAGGCCGAACACCACGTTGCCCTCATGGCAGATGCCATGTTCGGCAAAGGGCACCCGGCGTTCCAGCACGTCGGCCATGCTGTGCGCGGTCTTGTGTTCCAACAGCCGCGCCAGCCCCATGCGGCGCAGGTCGAAATCGAAGATCATCGTGCGGCGGTCGCGCATCCGGCCAAAGCTGAAGCCCAGGTTGGCGGTGACCGTCGTCTTGCCCGAACCGCTTTCGGGCGAGACCAGCGCGATACGCTTCCAATTGTTCTTGCGCGTCTGCTGAATGATCTTGGTGCGCAGCATGTCGAAGGGGATCGCGCTTTCGCCGGTGGCATAGGCAATCAGGCGATTGCGCTCCACCGTGCGATCGGACAGCTCCAGCTGGGCGAACTCGCTCCAGTTGGCAGCGACCTCGGTGGCGCTTGCCGCGCCACGCCGGGCGCGGTCACGCCCTGTTCGCGGTGCCGTGCGGGCGGCACCGGGATCGCGATAAGCGCCCGTTTCGACATCTTCGCGCTGGGTGCGCGCCTTGCTGATGGCCTGTTGCAATCTGTCCATCGTTACCACTCCGTTCCGGCCAGCAGGATCGCGACGCGCGTCACCACCGGACTCCGATTCTGTTCATGATTTTCTGGGCCAGGATATCCAGCGGCAGATAGTATTCGTGGATCGCCCATACCCCGACCGGCACCACGATCAGGATCGCGATGATCAGCGCGATCTTGCGGCTGCGCTGCACGATCATGTCATGCCGGGTGCGGGTATAAGGGATCGTCGCCATCGGCCAGACGCCCAGTTTCTTGATGATGTCTTCGGGCCGGCGCGGAGCACGGTTCAGCAGTTCCAGCAGGAACACCACCGCCACGCCCAGCATCAGGCCCAGGAAGGTGCCGCCGCCGGCAATCATCATGCGATTGGGCTTGGTCGGGCGGCTGGGCACCGTGGGCTGGTCGATGATGGTGACGCGTTCGCCCTTGGACAGCACCTCGATCTTCTCGCCGGTCGAGGCTTCGGCCTGACGGGCAACCGCGGTGTTATACTGCTGCTGCAGGTTGTTATAGCCACGCTGCAGATCTTCCAGGACGATGGCGTTCTCCGGGGTTTCGTCGATGGTCCTGCCCACCGCCTCGATCCGCGAATTCAGCCCCTCGATCTGGCCCTGCAGGGTTTCAACCCGCGCGTCGATCTCGGCCAGCCGCAGGTCCAGCGCCGAATTGCCGGTTTCCTCGGTGCCCTCGGCCTCCTGGCTTGCGCGCTCTTGCTCCACCGCTTCTTCCAGCAGACCGACCCGCGCCTGCAGCAGACGCACCTTGGGGTTGGTTGCGGAATAGACCAGCAGCGCATCCTGCAGCTCGGTCCGGGTTTCGTCCAACTGGATCTGCGTGCGGCTTTTCGGCAGGCCGGCGGCCGCGGCATCGCCGCCGGCGCTGGCGATCTCGATCAACTGCTGACGCTGGGTGCGCAGGTCGTAGATGTCACGCTCGGCCTGTTCCAGCCGGTCCTGCAGCGCCGAGCGCTGGCGCTGGCGGAAATCCAGGCTGTCGGGCAGTGCGTTGATATGCGCCTTCTTGAATTCGAGGATCTTCTCGCTCTGCGCGCTCAGCTCCTCGCTCAGACGACGCACCTCGATGTCGAAGAAATCCAGCGTATCGGTGGCGCTGCCGGTACGGATGGTCACGTCTTCCTGCTGGATCAGGCTGACATATTCGTTCAGCACGCCCGCCGCGATTTCGGCGGTCCGCGCCTCAAAGGTGATCTGCATGATCGTGGCCTGGTTGCGGCCGCCGCTGGTGCGCATCCCGGTGCGCGACCGCATCGCGTTCACGATCTCGTCGGGCGACATCTGCGACTGGTTGGGCAGCGCGTTGAACCGTTCGGCAATATCCAAGAGCACGGGCCGGGTCAGCAGCCGGTTCTGGATCACCTGCAGGCGCTCGACACTGGAGATCTGCACGGTGCTGGGGGCAAGCGAGTCGGGGATCTGCGAGGATTCCACCATCAGCCGCGCATGCGATTCAAACTCTGGCGGCAGCTTGATGGCAACGATCACCGAAACCGCGGAAACCAGCGCCGAGACAAGCACGACGATCGGCAGCCTGCGGATAAACAGGGAAAAATAGTACTGGAGTTCAGACATTGGTACGTGTCTCCTCGCGACGATCTTCGGTCCAGAAGAACGTTCCGTCATCCAGAACGGCCTGAATGCTCTCTTTCTGAACCTCACGAACATCGTCGGTCCAGCTGTAGAGCAGCCCGAAATCACATAACTGATTAATCAACCGCGGAACGCCGCCCGTGGCCTCGTAAACTAGGTCAATCGCCTCGGCCGAGAACTCCTGCCCGGAGCCGCCGGCGGTCTTCATTCTATGATGGATATACGCCCCTGTCCCCTCTCGATCCATGCGGTTGAGGTGAAAGCTGGCCGCGACGCGCTGGGCCAGCTGATTCATTCTTGGGTTGCGGATCAGATCGCGCAGTTCCGGCTGGCCCACCAGCACCAGCTGGATCAACTCGTCCTTGTTGGAGTTGATGTTGGTCAGCAGGCGCAGTTCCTCCAGCCCCTCGACCGAGACGTTCTGCGCCTCGTCGAACACCAGGATCACCCGGCGGCCCTGGGCATATTCATCGACCAGGAAATCCTGCAGGGTCTGGAAATTCTCCACATAGCTGGCCTGCTGGTCGTATTCGACGTTCAGCGCGTTCAGCACCCATTGCAGGATCTCGCCCCGATTGCCCTGGGCGTTGGACACCAGGCCGATGGTCACGCCCGGTTCGACCTGCGCCAGCAGCTTTTGCAGCAGCGTGGTTTTGCCGGCGCCGATCTCGCCGGTCAGGACGGTGATCGGTGCACGGGACATGATGCCGTATTCCAGAACGGCATAGCCCTTGCGGTGCTGTTCGGACCAGTACAGGAACTCTGGATCCGGCAAAAGTGTGAAGGGCCGCTGCTCGAGCCCGAAATATCCTAGGTAAAACTCGTTCACTGTCATCTTCTTCCGAGGGCCGGACGCGTCGCCAGACCTGTTTCTGTCCTGAGAGCCGCTGCCGGCCCGGGAATCGGGGCAAGGCGGCGCCCAAACGAACCCGCTGTCGTCTTTTTCGTACTCTTCAACCGCAAACTGAACCACTGGCAACGACCATCAAAGAGGGCGAGTGAACCCGCAAAGTTACAATCCTGTATATTTGTGGCGATTCCAAGCAACTCTCGAGCCTCCGATTGTGACTTTTGCAGATCCGCAACTTTTGGTTGATCAGTTTAAGCACCTCGGACCAGCGCAAAAACCTTGATCGGGCCAAGAATTATTGGGCCAATCGAAAATTGATTGAAATTTAACGTCTGCAATTTGCCGATCCCGGCCGAAGCAGGGCAAAATACACCCATAGGTTGCATTGGTTCACGCCCCGTCAACAATAGGCATTTCAAGGCGTAACCATCTCCCAAATAGCCCAAAATTAACCCGAATCGGTTGCCAAGAATCGGTTTTTGATCCACGGTTCAAGGCGTCGATCAGCGTAAAGTGGCCGGAATAAGGCTACATCGTCCAATCATTGAGAGTACTTTTGGGCACAGTGTTTTGGTGCTTCATCCCACGGTAGTTAGTGAGAAAAATGACGTTACAAGTGAATGATTTGGACCATCGGGACGCCACACAAGTCGTCGGTTCGTACAACAAGTCGGGGAGCGGACAACCCAATCTGTATCGCGCATTCGGGAAACGGATGCTGGATATACTCCTGGTGGGTATGGCTGCGCCTTTTGTGGTACCACTCGTCCTTGCGATGGCAGCCTTGGTGGCTTTGGACGGGCACAACCCCTTCTACCTACAGGAGCGGGTTGGCCGGAACGGCCGCGTGTTCCGAATCTTCAAGCTGCGCACGATGGTTCCCAACGCAAAAGCGATGTTGGAAACCTACCTGGCACGCGACGGCGATGCCCGCGCCGAATGGGAAGAAACGCAGAAACTGCGCCACGACCCCCGCGTCACGCGGATCGGCCAGATTCTGCGGGCAACCTCGCTGGACGAACTGCCCCAACTTCTCAATGTGCTGAAAGGCGACATGTCCCTGATCGGTCCCCGGCCGATGATGGTGGAACAGACCGATCTTTACCCCGGCTCCGCCTATTACAAACTGCGTCCCGGAATTTCCGGCTCGTGGCAGGTTTCGGACCGAAATGGTACCACTTTTGCCGCACGCGCGACATATGATACCGAATACTACCAGTCGATGTCTCTTTGGCTGGATGTAAAAATCATGGTACTCACAGTTGTTGTCGTCTTGCGGGGCACCGGGTGCTGAACCCGGTCCCGGTCTAAAAAGTCGAGTAAGTTTCGTGTCTAAAATTGGTGTGATGGGCGATGCGCCCATCCGTATATTGAATCGTTCGGGCCTGCTTCTGGCCCTTTGCATGTTTCTGCTGGTGCTTGCCGGGTGCAAAAGCTCGGAAGAGCGCGCCGAAGAGCATTATCAGAACGGGCTCGCCCTGATCGAACAGGGCGATGTCGACCGCGCGTTGGTCGAATTCCGCAATGTTTTCCGGTTGAACGGGAGCCATCGCGATGCCCGCTTTACCTATGCGCGGGTACAGCGTGACCGCGGCGCCTATAGTGACGCCTATGGCCAGTTCCTGCGCCTGATTGAACAATATCCAAACGACCTTGAAGGCCGGATCGCCCTGTCAGACATGGCGCTGGACCAGGGCAACTGGGACGACCTGGAACGCCACGCGTCACGCGCGGCATCCATTGCGCCGGACAACCTGAAGGCGCAGTCGCTGACCAACATCCTACTGTATTACAACGCCGTTCAGGACGAGGACGAGGCAACCCGCAAGCAGGCGGTGGACCAGGCCGCCAGCCTGTTGGCGCAAGACGAGTCGCTGCTTGCCTCCTATCGCGTGGTGATCGACGATCTGACCCGTCAGGCGCGTTGGGACGAGGCGCTGAAAAAGCTGGACGCCGCCATCGCCCAGTCACCGGACGATCTGTCTTTCTACCAGGGCCAACTGGCCGTGCTGTACGAGTTGGACGACACCCCGGCGATCCGCGCGATGCTGGAAGAGATCAGCCAGCGTTTCCCCGAGAACGAGGCGATCAAGCAAAGCCTGGTGGCGTTCTACGTCGAAGAACAGGATATCGATGCCGCGGAAACCTTTCTGCGGAGCGAAGCCGACAACTCGGACGAGATCGAGGAATCGGCCCGGCTGGTGATCTTCCTGCAGCAATATCGCGGCAATGATGCCGCCCGGGCGGAACTGGAACGCCTGATTGCCGACAATCGCCTGTCGCCGCTGCCGTTCCAGGCGATGCTGGCCCAGTTGAAGTTTCAGCAGGGTGATCAGGACGGCGCCATCGCGGATCTCGAAGCGGTGGTCAAAGATGGCGCACGCAATGCCGAGCTGCGCGATATCGAGGTCGACCTGGCACAGCTGCATTTCCAAAAGGGCAACCTCGTCGAGGCGCGGCGCCTGGTCGAACAGGTGCTGGACGAAGACGCCACCCACCCCGGCGCGGTCAAGCTGAAGGCCTCCTGGCTGATCCAGGACGATGTCACCGGCGATGCCATCGTGCTGCTGCGCAACGCGCTCGGCCAGTCGCCGCGCGACGCCGAGCTTCTGACCTTGATGGCGCAGGCGCATGAGCGCGAAGGCAACCGCAAGCTGATGACCGACATGCTGTCGCTGGCGGTCGATGCCTCGGGCTATGCCCCCACCGAGGCGATCCGCTATGCAAGCGCCCTGGCCTCTGATGACAAGCTGCGCGCGGCCGAAGACGTGGTGAACGACGCGCTGCGCCTGGCCCCGGGCAACACCGACCTGCTGGGTGCGCTGGGCTCCCTGTATATCCGGATGGAGAACTGGACCCGCGCCAACCGGGTGGTCGATGAGCTGATGGCCCTGGATACCGATAACGCCAAAACGCTGGCGATGAGCCTGAGAGCGCAATCGCTGTCCGGCCAGAACCGCAACGACGACCTGTTGTCGCTGCTGGAAGGCATCGCCGAGAACCCCGACACCAAGAAACTGGGCGAAAGCGCCATTTTCCGCGCCCGGCTGCTCGAAGGCGGGCCACAGTCGGCGCTGAACTATGTCGACGGTCTGCTGGCGCAAGTTCCGGGTGATGCCGATTATCAGTTCCTGCGTGCCGGCGCGCTGGCCATGCTGAACCGTACTGACGAGGCCGAAACCATCTTTCGCAAACTTGCCTCGGATCAGCCCGACAGCACCGGCGTGTGGATCGCGCTGTACCGGCTGAAGCTGATCCTGGGCGAGCCCGACGCCGCGGCAGAGGTGCTGCAGGAAGCGCTGCAGGCGCTGCCCGACAACCCGGCCCTGCGCATGGTGCTGGCCGATCAGTCGCAGGCATCGGGCCAGTTCGAGGATGCGATCGCCATCTATGCCGCGCTCTACGAAGACAATCCAAGCTCGCTGGTGGTGGCCAACAACCTGGCCAGCCTGCTGGCCGATCAGCGCAGCGATGCCGCCAGCCTGCAACGGGCCCATACCATCGCCCGCCGGTTCCGCGATGCCGAGATACCGGCGCTGCAGGACACCTATGGCTGGATTGCCTACCGCATGGGGAACTATGCCGAGGCGCTGCCTTATCTGGCAGGCGCGGCCGAGGGCCTGCCCGAGGACCAGCGGGTGCAGTATCACTATGGTGCGGCCCTTGCCGCCGCCGGACAACGGGACGCGGCCCTGGCGCAGCTGAACCGCACCGCCGAGGCAATTGCCAGCCAGCCGCAACCCCCCGAATTTGCCGGCGCGCTGCAGGCCGAGATCGACAAGCTGACCCAGGCCAGTGCCGCGCAACCGCAGGATTGACGCGGCTTAAGGCCGAGCCAGAAACGGACGCTGATGGAAAAGACCTTTGACAGCCCCAAAGCGACGCTGCCGGCCACCGATCTGGCCGGGCTGAGCATCTTCACCTTCGCGGTGGTCGCGGCGGTGCCGGTGTTCTGGCTCGGCCTTACTTCGCTGGCCAGCGCCTGGACCACGCCGGAATACAGCCACGGGCCGCTGATCCCGCTGATCTCGCTCTACCTGTTCCTGCGCGAATTGCGGCACCGACCGCTGCCCGACCTCCGCGTCACCGACCGCTGGCCCGGCGTGCTGGTGATGGGCTTGGCCCTGCTGCTCGGCATCTTCGGCAATCTGACCCGCATTCCCGATATCGTGACCTATGCGATCATCATCTGGATCGGCGGGCTGGTGCTGGCGGTGTTCGGCTGGCAACGCGGCCGCACCCACCAGTTGCCGGTGCTGCACCTGGTCTTCATGCTGCCGCTGCCCCAGTTCGTTTACTGGAAACTGACGGTCTTCCTGCAATGGGTCTCGTCGGTTCTGGGCGTGTGGTTTGTCAGCCTGGCCGGCGTGCCAGTCTACCTGGAAGGCAACGTGATCGACCTGGGCATTTACAAGCTGCAGGTGGCCGAGGCCTGTTCCGGCCTGCGCTATCTGTTCCCGATCCTGTCCTTTTCCTATCTCTTCGCGATCCTCTATCGCGGCCCGTTCTGGCACAAGGCGGTGCTGCTGCTGTCGGCGGCGCCGCTGACCGTGTTCATGAATTCGGTCCGCATCGGCGTGATCGGCATCCTGGTCGACCGGTACGGCATCGAACAGGCCGAAGGTTTCCTGCATTTCTTCGAGGGTTGGGTGATCTTCCTCATCTGCGTCGCGCTGCTGTTCGGGCTGGCGATGCTGCTGCAATACATGGCGCCGAACCCCAAGCCGCTGAGCGAGGTGATCGACCTGGATTTCGAAGGTTTCGGCCGCATCTCGGCCCGGATCCTGGCCATCCGCCCCTCGCTGGCGCTGGCGGTGGGCGGGCTGCTGACGCTGGCCGCATCGGTGGGCTGGATGACCATGGGTAATATCCAGGGGCGCGAGATCGACCGCACACCCTTCGCGATCTACCCGCTGACGGTGGGGGATTGGCGCGGTTCGACCTATCGGTTGGACGAAGATGTGGAATCCGTGCTGGCCGCCTCGGACTATCTCAACGCCGCCTATGTCAACCTCGACGACGGCAGCAATGTCAGCCAGTTCGTCGCCTTCTACGAAAGCCAGACCGAAGGCAGCGGCATACACTCGCCCGAGGTTTGCCTGCCGGTGGGCGGCTGGGAAATCTTCAGCCTCGAACCCTATCAGGTGGACATGACCGGCACTGCCTATGGCACCTTCACGCTGAATCGCGCGGTGATCCAGAAAGGAGTTTCGCAACAGCTGGTCTATTACTGGTTCGAACAGCGCGGCAAACGCTTTGTCAACGACTTCAAGGCCAAGGCCTCGGTGATCGTCGACAGCTTGCGGATCGGCCGTACCGACGGCGCCCTGGTGCGCTTTATCACCCCCATCGGCGAAGATGAAACACCCGAAGCCGCCGATGCCCGCCTGCAGTCGTTCATGCGCCAGTCGCTGCCCAGCCTGCCGCGTTTTGTACCGCTTTAGAGAAACCAGAAACCCAATCGGGGCCTTGCGTTTATGCCGCAAGTGACCTTAACAGAACCTGGCTTGCTGTGAGCCGTACAACCCGCCAGAGGCTGATGCTATTGTTCGAAACTCTGACAAAGGCGCGCTGACCATGTCACAGACCCGAGTCATGGCCGTCGCTTCGGCGGGGGGGCACTGGGTGCAGTTGCTGCGGCTGCGTCCCGCCTGGAAGGGCATGGATGTCACCTATGTTTCGACCGATCCGGGCCTGAACGCGATGCTGGCCGAGAAATGCGGCCCCGAAAACGGCTGGCGCTTCTTCGCCGTGGTCGAGGCCAACCGCTGGACCAAGCTGCGGCTGGTGCGTCAACTGTTTCAACTGCTGCGGATCGTGCTCAAAACACGCCCCGATGTGATCGTCACCACCGGCGCGGCGCCGGGCTATTTCGCGATTCGGATCGGCAAGCTGCTGGGCACGCGCACGATCTGGGTGGACAGTATCGCCAATGCCGAGGAATTGTCGCTGTCCGGTGAACAGGTCGGTCATCACGCCGATCTGTGGCTGACGCAGTGGAGCCACCTTGCCCGGCCCGATGGACCTGACTATCGGGGCTCGGTCATATGATTTTTCTGACCGTCGGAACGCAGGGGCCGTTCGACCGGCTGACCAGGGCGGTGGACGCCTGGTGCGCAGCCGGCACCGGACCCGAGATCTTCGGCCAGATCGGCGCATTGTCGCACGGGAATTACAAGCCGCGGCATTTTGAATGGGTCGAACGTTTGTCGCCGCATGATTTCGACGAACGCTTTGCCCAGGCCGAACTGATCGTGTCCCATGCCGGCATGGGGTCGATCATCTCGGCGCTGCAGGCCGGCAAACAGATCGTGATCATGCCGCGGCGCACCCATCTGCGCGAGCACCGCAATGACCATCAGGTCGCCACGGTACAGAAAATGGCCGACCGGTCGGGCGTGCATGTCGCCCAGGACGAAAATCAGATTGCCGCCTGTATCGAACAGGCCCTGGAACGGATCGCCACCCCCTCCAATCAGCGGATTGGCGAATTTGCCGACGAAACCCTGATCGATGCCCTAAGGACATTCATCCTGGGAAAGCAGGAACGGGCGCCCCGAACCTGACTTCGGAGCGCCCGGACCAGACAGACGAGCCGAAGAACACCCGTAAACCCGCATGACCGCGACATCGCCCCCCCTGGCACCCCTGCTGGAGAAGCTCGACAGACGCAGCGCCCATGTCGGGGTGATCGGGCTGGGCTATGTCGGCCTGCCGCTGGCGGTAACCTGCGCCCAGCGCGGGTTGCACGTCACCGGTTTTGACATCGACCCGCCAAAGATCGACAAGCTGCGCAACGACGACAGCTATATCGACGCGGTGGACCCGGCCGAGTTGCGCAGGCTGAACACCGGTGGGCGCACCCGCTGGACCTCGGATTTTTCGGCACTTGCCGAAATGGATGTGATCGTCATCTGCGTGCCGACGCCGCTGTCCAAGAACCGTGATCCGGATCTGTCCTTTGTCGCCACGACCGCAGAAACCATTGCCCGGTACATTCGGCCCGGCAGCTTGGTGGTGCTTGAATCCACCACCTATCCCGGCACCACCATCGAATTGCTGAAACCGATCCTGGAAAAATCCGAGCTGGTCTGCGGGCAGGATATTTTCCTTGGGTTCTCGCCCGAACGGGAAGACCCCGGCAACGCCACCTATCGCACCGCAACCATCCCGAAAATCGTTGCGGGCGACGGTGACGATGCGCGGCAGGCGGTCACCGCCTTCTACCGGATCGCGGTCGACAATGTCGTGCCGGTGTCGACGACGCAGACCGCCGAAGCAGTGAAAATCACCGAGAATATCTTTCGCGCGGTCAATATCGCGCTGGTCAACGAGTTGAAGGTGATCTTCGACGCGATGGGGATCGACATCTGGGAGGTGATCGACGGCGCGGCGACCAAGCCGTTTGGGTTCATGCCGTTTTATCCCGGTCCCGGCCTGGGCGGACACTGTATCCCGATCGACCCGTTCTATCTGACCTGGAAGGCGCGCGAATACGATCTGACCACGCGGTTCATCGAACTGGCGGGCGAGATCAATTCGAACATGCCGCAATATGTCGTGTCTCGCCTGCGGGAGGTGCTGGACCGGGCGACGGGCAAGGGGCTGAGCCAATCGCATATCCTGATCGTTGGCATGTCCTACAAGAAGAATGTCGCGGATATGCGCGAAAGCCCCTCGGCCCGCCTGATGGAGCTTTTGCTGGACCAGGGCGCGCAGGTCGATTTTCTGGACCCGCATGTCGCCACGATTCCGCCGATGCGAGCCTATCCGCAGCTGCTGAACCGCAGCGCGATTGCACCGGATCAAGTTGCCGCCGCCGGGTTTGACGCCATCCTAATCGCCACCGACCATGACGCGATCGACTATGCCGCGCTGACCGCGCTGAACATCCCGATCATCGACACCCGCAACGCGATCGCCCGGCGGGATCTTGCCATGGACAACGTCACCAAGGCCTGAATTTCGTTCGCCACGCGCAGGCGCCGTTGCGGTGCTCGGCGAGCAACTCCGCCAGAACGTTGAGCTTTTTTCACTCAATTCAATGCATGGTTGTTCCGGGGTGGCGCCTAATCGGGCAATGCGGTCAAGCTGCCTCAATTCTGCCACAATCGAAAGGAAATGCGGCCATTTTGCGTTTGCAGCAAGGCCGGATGATGGTACCTGTTCGGCATTAAGGTCCGTAACGTAAACTCTGCCAATTTAAGTGTTACGGTTGCCAGTTTTTGGGGGGTTAAGACACAGGCGTGATGTATCGAGCAGCGGCGTGTCTTTAGAAGGACTATTTTATGACGGTTCCTTTTCGTGAAGCGTACAAAACCAAATCGTCCATTGTCGAACATCCGAATTATCCGACGGGGTTTTACCGTGCCCGTGGAAAGCGTTTTCTTGATCTGATAATTATCTTTGCGTCACTTCCCTTTGTTCTGCCAATGATCGCCCTGCTGGTGCTGGTGGTGGCGCGCGATGGCGGCCAGCCCTTCTTCACGCAAAAGCGTGTCGGGCGGCACGGTCGCACCTTCCGGATGGTCAAGCTGCGGTCGATGGTGCCAGATGCCGAAGCTCAGCTGCAGGCCTATCTGGAACAGAACCCGCAGGCGCGCGAAGAATGGAACCGGACGCAGAAACTGAAATCCGATCCGCGCATCACTCGGGTCGGCCGCTTTCTGCGCCGGTCGTCGCTGGATGAACTGCCGCAGCTGTGGAACGTGCTGAAGGGCGACATGTCCCTGATCGGTCCGCGCCCGATGATGATCGACCAGGTCAAACTGTATCCGGGCGATGCCTATTTCAGCCTGCGGCCGGGCATCACCGGTCCCTGGCAGGTGTCCGAGCGCAACGAAACCGAATTTGCAGATCGCGCCCGGTTTGATTCCGGCTATCTTAAAGAACTGTCGTTCCGGACCGATTTGAACATCCTGGTCCGCACCTTCGGCGTGGTGATGCGCTGCACCGGCTATTGATCGCACGCCGCCGCGCGCGGCGCCCGGTCAGGCCTTATGCGGCCTGTCTGGCAGGTGGGGGCAGATCGCCGCTGGCCCGATAGGCGGCGATGATATCGACGATTTCGCCGGCAAAATCGGTTCGCGGTTCGTAGCCCAGCAACTTGCGAGCCTTTGAAATGTCGAAGGCGCGGTTTTTCAGAAAGAACGACACCCGGCGCGGGAACAGCGGCGGTTCGATGCCAAAGGGCTTGCACACCGCCTCGGTCACATGCGCCAGCGCCATGATCGGCCCCACGGGCAAATGCAGCTTGGGTTCGGGCACCTCCAAGGCCTTGGCGATCTGGTGCACGTCCTGTTTCAGCGTGCTGTATTCCTTGCCCGCGATCAGGAACGCTTCGGCATTCAGCTCGTCCTTGAGCATCCCCAGTTCGAAGGCGCGTGCCAGGTCGCGAACGTCCAGCCAATGCGTCAGGGCCTCGCCCTTGCCGATATAGAAGAACTTGCCGTTGGCGACCATCTTGAACAGTTTCAGGATGCGCGTATCGCCCGGCCCGTAGATCATTGCCGGGCGGATGATCACGCCACGGATCTTTTCCTGTTCGAAACAGGACATGACGATCTTTTCGCCCTCCAGCTTCGACACCTGATAGGCATCGCTGGGATTGAAGGGCGCGGTCTCGTCCGCGGGCGGGTTGGCAATATGGCTGTGCACGCCATTGGTCGAACAATGGACAAAGCGTTTCACCCCGGCGGCAATCGCCGCGTCCAGGATGTTGCGGACGCCCTGCACGTTGACTTCGTCAAAGGCGCTGTCAGGCACGCCGGCGGTGCGGAACAGCGCCGCGATATGATAGATGCCATGCACGCCCGCCACCGCCGCGTTCAGCGTGTCGGGTTTCTGCAGGTCGGCGATCACCACCTCTTCGACCAGATCGCGCAGCGGTTCGGCCTGTTCCGGCTTGCGCACCATGATGCGCAGGCGCTGGCCCTGGGCCGCAAGGTGGCGCACCAGGTGCGACCCGACAAAACCGGCCGCCCCGGTCACAAGATAAAGGGGGCTGGCGCCCGTGGCCTCGGTCATTCTGCGATGCCTGCCTTCTCAATCGTCATCCGTCTGCGGGATCTCGCGCGCGGTCTTGCCGTCGCCCTTGATGATCTTGCTGACCTTGTACTGCTTGATCTGGCGGCTGTTGGAGAAAATGATGATTTCGCCCACCAGGCCCAGTGCGATGATCTGCACGCCCAGCACGATCATCAGCACGCTGAAGATCAGCGCCGGACGGTCGGCAAGCGGCACATCCAGGAACAGGCGTCCGAACAGCAACGCCGCGGTATAGATCGCGCCGATGAGGAAGATCGGCAGGCCGATCGAACCGAAAAAGCGCAGCGGGCGATACAGGAACTTCAGCACCACGAACAGCGTCACCGCGTCGAACAATGCCCGCAGGTGGCCCATCGGCTTGAACACGAATTTCGGCGCCTCAACCTCGCCGGAATAGGCTTTGACCTGCGATTCCGTCACCCGATACCCGCGCGAGGCGGCGATCACCGGGATAAAGTGCTGGCGCACCCCAAAGCCGCCGATTTCTTCCAGAACATCCCGGCGGCACAGGCGGACGCGGCAGAACACGTCCGAAACGGTATGGCCGAAGAACAGGCGGAACGATCGCTGCATCAGCGCCTGGCGGGTGCCGCCGATCGGCTGGTTGTCGCGGGCGCAGACCACCATGTCCTGCCCGTCGATCGCGTCGAACAGCTTGTTCAACTCTTCCGGCGCCAGTTCCGGCCATTCCGGCAGGGTCAGGACCAGATCGCCCTTGGCCCGCTTGTAGGCGGTGGCCAATTCGCCATCTTCGCCACTCCATGGGCGGCGTTCGAATACCGTCAGCTCCGGCCAATCGGCGGTCAGCTTGGACAAGCCGGCCAGCGCCTCGGTGGCATCCGGGTTGGTCATGCACAGAATTTCATAGGACAGGTCGAGCCCGTCCAGCACGACGCGATAGGTCTTGATCGCCTCGGCCGCCTTGGGATTGCGCGATACGGCGACAACAACCGACAGCTTCATCGCCGCTTCGGTATCGCCCTTGATGGGGTGCACATTTGTGGCCTGCATCGAAAAAATTCCTTACTGTAGAACTTTCTGGGAAGATGGAAACTGCGGCGGTTCCAGCTTGCCCTTCGATTGGAAGATAACCGCGGCGACGAGTCCGACGAGGAACACGAAGACAGCCAGCGAGACGAACAGAAGAAATACAGCGGTTTCGACGACCCGGTAATCGCCATCGGTCTGCACCATCAAAAAGGTCAGAAGGCCGGCGATCAGGCTCACCAGGCTGATGCCGGCAAAGGTCTTCAGCGGCGCCCGCGCAAAGATCAGCAGCGTCTTGATGGTCAGCAGATCGACAATCACCTTCAAGACCCGCGACAATCCGTATTTGGATTCGCCGAATTGCCGGGCGTGGTGGCGCACGCCGACCTCGGCAATGCGCGCGCCCAGCGGAATGGTCATCGCCGGGATGAAACGGTGCATGTCGGAATAAAGCGGCACGCGTTTGATCACGTCGGCGCGGTACACTTTCAGCGAACAGCCATTGTCGCGGATCGGCAGGCGGGTGACCTTGCCGATCAGCTTGTTGGCGAACATCGAGGGCAGCTTGCGCGACAGCCACTTGTCCTGCCGGTTCATCCGCCAGCCGACAACAAGGTCAAAGCCTTCCTCCAGCTTGGCGATCATCATCGGGATGTCTTTGGGATCGTTCTGCAGGTCGCCATCCATGGTGACCAGGAACTCGCCATTGGCAAATTCGATGCCGGCGCTCATCGCCGCGGTCTGGCCGCTGTTGCGCTGGAAACGCAGCACCTGGATGCGCGGATCCTTGGCGACAATCGCGGTGGCGCGCGGGATGGTTTCGTCGCTGCTGCCGTCATCGACCAGCAGCACTTCGAAACTGCGGTTCATCGGCTCCAGCGCCTCGACGATGGCACTGCACAGCGGACCGACGCTGTCTTCCTCGTTGAAGACAGGAACGATCACTGAAATGTCGACCTGAGCCATGAATACAGTCCTTTCGCCTCGTCCGGGCGCCACCCTTGACGACTTTCTTGATGCTGCGTCGCCGCGATGATGATCAAGAGAATTCGCCTTAAACGGTCATAGACCCCAATTTATGTCCAACTTTAGTGCCCAATACGGCCCGGGCACAGCCAATTGTTTCAAGTTGCACCCGCGGCAGACGCCCGGCGCCGCAACCGCGGGATAATCTCGTTCTCCAGAAATCCGGTCAGCTTGCGCCGATAGGCCGCCGGGCTGAATTCGGCCCGCACCCGTTCGGCCGCCTGCCGTGCCAGCCGGTCGCGCAGGTCCGGATCGGCCAGCAGCGCGCTGATGCCCCGGGCCATATCCTCGGCGGTGGGGTCGACCAGCATGGCGATATCGTCGTCCAGCACCTGGGTATGGGTCGGCAGTCGCGTCGCCAGCAGCGGGCGGCCACTGTCGAGGTAGGAATAGACCTTCATCGGCGTGTTGCGCCCCTGGGTACGGGGCGAGGCAACGATGGTGGCCTGCGCCATGTACCGCGCGATTTCCTCCACCGGGCGCGGCCCGGTAAAGGTGATCTTGTCCCCGGCGCCGGTACGGTCGGCAAGCGCGCGATGAGTCTCGATGGTGTCCGGCGTGCCGCCGATCACCACCAGATGCGCCTCGGTGCCGTCGGCCACCGCCTTGGCAAACCCTTCGATCAGCAGGCCGACCCCCTGATAGCCTTCCAGATTGCCGATATACATCAGCACCGGTGATTCATAGGACCAGCCTTCGGGCGGCGCGGTTTCGGCGTCGAACTCGACCAGGCTGACATCTTCCAACGTCTGCACCGGCAGGGTCGGGGCATAATCGCGCACGATATCGCCCAGCGCCTGACAGCAGGGGATCGCACCGATGCTGCCGCGCACAGCCGTCCGTTCGGCCGCGGTCAGCGCCGTGTTCAGCCAGGACGGCAGGCCGAACTTGTCGTTGATCTGTTCGGGGATCGAACTGTCGATGTCATAGATATAGGGCACCCGGAAGAACGGCTTCAGCACCAGCGTCATGAACGCCGCCTCTTCCACCGCGATCACCAGATCATAGCGATGGCGCAGCAGCCGCCAGGCCAGCATCGGGAACATCGCCGCATCGACCAGAAGCTTTTTCAGCGAGAACCCGGGCGGCATGCCCTTGGTGCCGGGAACGCGCGGCGCGCGGATCACCTGCACATTGGGCAGGTCCACGTCCTCGCCCTCGGGGAAGACGATGGCATCACAGCGATGCCCGGCCTCGCCCAGCGATTGCAACAGCATACGCACTGCAATCGGGGTTCCGCGCTGGATGAAGAACGGTTGTGGGGCAACAACCAGTATCTTCAGACTCATTTGGGTAACCTCTGGGCTCGAATAATCACCGGATTACCCATGCGCGACGCAAACGGCGAAAATATGGCCTCACTGGCACGCGAGATTGGCACGTTCTTGATAAAACGGTGAAACGCCATCGGCACCACGAACTGGCCGACATGGGCATCCGGGTCGAAGCCATTGTCGCGAAAGGCGGTGGTGACCGCCTTATGCGGCAGCCGCGTATAGGTGCGCGTGTCGGTCTCGATCGCCTTCTTCAGCCCGAAGAGAAGCGGATACAACCGGTGAATGCCGCTGACCAACGGGAAATCGACGATCACCGCCTTGCGGGCCACCCGGCAGGCCGAGGCCAGGAAAAGCTCCCAATCGGCGACATGCGCCATCATCCGCATCGCGATCACGATATCATAGCTATGGTCGGGTTGTTCCAGCTGCTCGACGCTGCCCAACACGTAGGGAGCGGTGCCGCCGCTGACCCGGTTCAGCCGTGCGGCGGCCTCTTCGCAACTGACCAGGGCAGTCACCTCGCGGCCCTGCGCCATCAGATGCGGCGTAACCTGCGCATGGCCGCCGCCGACATCCAGAATGGTGCCGCCCCCGACATCACGCAGCAGGTCGTCAATGGCCTGTGTCTGCACCGACAACATCCATTCACCCGCGGTGCCGGCGAATCGCTTGGCATAATCCTCGGTCGAGGACACGATATCGGGGGATGTGGAAACGGACACGGGCTGCAGGTCGGACTGGGGCGTTTCTCGATACAATTCACTCACCACATACAAGACAACAGAAACACATTCGCGACGCCCCGCCAATTATGCCGGATGCTTGTTTTCCGGGCAGGATATCACGCTAAAAAACGGCTTCGGGCTATCCCGGTTGGCCCTTAAAATCAATAAAAAAGGTTTTTTGCGCCCAGACGATTGCCTATGCCGGAACTCGAACATTCAATATCCAAGCCAGGTGCGTGCCGTCGCGGCAATTCTGCCCGATTCTGCAGCGTCACCAGGTCCGGGGCAGCCGCCAGGGACCGAGGCTATTTGAGTTATAAGTGCCGGGTCTGAGCACATGAGCGAATTGCAGATGCAACAAAGCGCGCGGGCGGTCTCGCATCGGGCGTTGGTGATTTTGACCGGACTGCTGATTGCGCTTGTCGCGCTGCTGTTCCGCACCCAGTCGCTGAACGGGATCGAACGCTTTGACGAGTTCTATCACCTGCTGGCGGCGCAGGGCTGGCTCGACACCGGCGCTCCGACCATCCTCGACGGGCAATATACCCGGACCCAGCTGTTTACCGGCGCGGTGAAAGAACTGTTCCGGCTGACCGGCAGTGAAACGGTTGCCACCGGGCGGATGCTGGCGGTGGCGGCGGGCGCGCTGCTGCCCCCGGTTCTGTTCTTTTGGGTTCGCGCCCGCGCCGGTTGGCTGGCCGGGTTGGTCGTGGCGGCGCTGGCCATCCTGTGGCCGCATGGCATCGAAGAGGCGCAGACGCTGCGGTTTTACACCTGGCATGTGCTGTTCGTCACGGTGGGTGCGCTGGCGATTTTCGAGATGGTCGAAGGGCGCGCGGGCTGGGGCGGCCTGGCGCTGTTGGCCTTCCTCGCGGCGATCTATCTGCAGATCACCTCGGTTATCGCGTTTGCCGGCGTCCTCCTGTGGCTCTGCCTGGCCCATGTCCTGCCGTGGATGTGGCAGCACCGGATGCGCTGGCGGCTGATCGGCGGCACGCTTGTTGCCGCCGCCGCCGCCGGTGCCGCCGCCTGGGCAGCCGGTATTCTTGAGGCCCTGTGGGCGCAGTACCGCTGGGTGCCGGGCTGGGGCGAGTTGAACCAGAACAACGTGACCTTCTACCACAAGCTGCTGCGTGACTATTACCCGATGCTGTGGGGGCTGTTCCCGTTTGCGGCGATCTTCGCCTTCGTGTTCCGGCCGCGGCTGGCCTCGTATGCGGCGGTGCTCTTCATCGTCATCCTGGTCGGCCAGAGTTTTGGCGGCATGAAGGCGGCGCGCTATTTGTCCTATGCGATGCCGTTCTTCTTTATCGTGTGGGCACTGGCGCTGGCCGGGCTGGCCCGGGCCCTGCGCGGGCCGGTTCTGGCCGGGCTGCGGCCGCTGGATCCCACCGGGCACGGCTGGCTCGCCGGGGTGGCGGTGGCGGTGGCGGCGCTGTTCGCGCTGTCGGTCAACCCGTTCTTCGAACGCTCGGTCGATACGCTGCGCGGCAAGCCGTTCCTGTCCTGGCCGGTGATCGACTGGTATCCGCTGCATGATGTGGTCGGCGACTGGGCCGAGGCGCCCTATCGCGTCACCACGCATGAATTGCACACGATCGCGGCGCTGGGCGATTTTGACGCCCTGTTCAGCGCTGGCCGGTTGACCGAATTGCCGCCTTTCACCGAATTTGTCACCGACCCGCGCACCGGGCGGCCGGTCTTTGGCCAGCCCGGCAGCTTTGCCGCCATCCTGCGCTGCCATCCCGAGGGCCTGTTCGTGACCGAAACCCGCGAATGGGACAAAGACCTGAAAACCGCGCTGATGCCGGTCTTCGACGCCTCCGGCCGGCGGATCGCGATCCGCGACAAGGACGGGCTGCTGGCACTGCACTGGAGCGGCGCAGGTGTTTCCGAAGCCGCTTGCGCCGCCCTGCCGGGTTGAGGACAACAAGACCGAATGACAAACGAAACGACACATAAGCTGGTGGTGGACGGCCATGTCCACCTTTACCCCTGTTTCGACACCGCGCGGTTCCTGACCGCGGCCCAGACAAACCTGGCCGTTGCGGCGCACCGCTATGGCGCCGGCGCCGGCGCGCTGCTGTTCACCGAAACCGCCCGCGACAACGCCTTCGACGCGTTGAAAGAGGGCTCATTGCTGCCCCCCGGCTGGCAGGCAGACGGCGCTGCGGACGATCCGGCGCTCTTGCTGCGCTCGGAGCAGGGCGGCCTGCCGCTGATCATCGTGGCGGGACGGCAAATTCAGACCCGCGAACGGATCGAAGTGCTGGCCTTGGCCAGCGATGCGCCGGTCCCGGCCGATGGCACTGCACTGGCCGAGGTGCTGGCCGCGCTGGCCGCCGATGGCGTGCCCGCGGTCCTGCCCTGGGGTGTTGGAAAATGGATGGGGGACCGCGGCCGCGTCGTCACCCAGACCTTCGCGCAGACCCCCGGTCTGCTGGCCGGGGACAATGCCGGGCGCCCGGTGGGTTGGCCCGCGCCGGCGCTGTTTGCGGGTCACCCGGTTATCCCCGGCACCGATCCGCTGCCCTATTCCGGGGCCGAAACCAATGTCGGGCGCTACGGCTTCGTTCTGGAGGCGCCGGTGGCGCTGTCGCGTCCCGGGGCGGCAATCCGGGCCTGGCTGGCCGGCCTCACCGCATCGCCGCCCAGCTTTGGCCGCCGCGCCGGCCCGACCGGCTTTGCCGTCGGACAGGCGCGGATGCGGATGGGCTGAGAACCGATGCAGCGCGCCTCCCTCGATACCCTGACTCAAACCTCCTATGACGTCCTAGTTGTCGGCGGCGGCATTTATGGCGTCATGGCGGCGCGCGAGGCGGCGGGGCGGGGATTGCGGGTCGCGCTGATCGACAAGGGCGATTTCGGATCGGGCATCTCGCATAATTCGATGAAGGTGATGCATGGCGGCATCCGCTATGTGCAGCATCTCGATTTCTCGCGGCTGCGCGATTCCGCGCGCGAGCGCAGCTTTTGGCACAGCTGCGCGGCAGACCACATCCGGGCGCTGCCCTTCCTGATCCCGATGTTCGGCTATGGCATCCGGGGGCCGCTGGCCTTCGGCGCCGCGGCGCAGCTGTATAACCTGCTGTCGCGTGACCTGCGCCGGTCGGACTACCCGGCCGCCCGCGCCATCGGCCCCGCGGCCGCCCGTGCGCAACTGGGCGATTACGCCCCGCCCGGGCTGACCGGCGGCGGGTTGTGGAGCGATGGGCAGATCCGCGATGCCAACCGCCTGATGCTGGCCTGCCTGGCGGCCGCGGACGCTGGCGGCGCGGATCTTGCCAATTATGTCGAGGCGGTTGCGTTCACCACCGATAACGGGCGCGTCACCGGCGCGCGGGTGAAAGACCATGTCACCGGCGCCGCGGGCGATATCCGCGCCACCGTCACGCTTTCGTGCACCGGGACCGCGGCGGCGCGGCTGGCCCGGCAGGCGGCGCCGCAGATCCCGCAGGACCGGTTCCCGCAATTTGCCCGCGCGATGAATATCGTGGTGCGCCGCGCGCCGCCCAAGATCGGGCTGGGCGTGGTCAGCACCAGCCGCTCGGACGCGGTGGTCGACCGGGGCGGACGGATGTATTTCCTGACCCCCTGGCAGGGCCAGACCATCATCGGCACCTACGAAGCGCCCCATGACGGCAGCGAAAGCTGGAGTCCAACCTCCGAAGACATCGCCGCCTTCGTGGCCGAGATCAATACCGCCTGCCCCAAGATGGCGCTGACCACCGACGAGGTGATCCATTGCTATGGCGGGCTGATCCCGGCCGATGTCGACGATGCCGCCGGGCCGAAACGGCAGACGCGGGGCACGCTGCTGGACCATTCCGCCACCGACGGGCTGGATGGGCTGATCAGTTCGGTCGGGATCAAGTACACCACCGCCCGGCTGATCGCCGCGCGCAGCATCGACTTGGCGCTGGCGCAGCTGCCGGGCCGGGTGCCACGCCCGTTCGACAGCCTGCAGACCGCGCTGCCCGTTGTCGGCGACCCCAGCTTTGACCCTGATGATTCGGCGGCGCTGCAGGCTCGGGTCCACGCGGCGGTGACCCACGAATTTGCCGTGACGCTTGAGGATGTGGTGCTGCGCCGCAGCCGCCTGGCCGAAACCGGCGGGTTGGCGGGCGGCAAGGGGCTTGCCCGGCTGCAAGCGATTGCAACCGTGATGGCGGGCGAATTGGGCTGGAACGCCGAGCGCCAGGCGGACGAGGTCGCCCGGACGGCGCGAAGGTGCGGCATGGAGTCCGCAGCCACCGGGCCGGAATGCCGGGGTGACACCGCAAAAAGCTTGCCAGAACAAGCCGGGTCATGTTCCGATTAAGGTTAGCGTTCTGTGGGTTAGGCGAACGCGGTGTGTAAGTGACGATTGTTCAGGAGTAACGATATACCATGGCTGATATCCAGTATAATGCGCTTGCCGAGTCGCCTGACGCAGATGGGGAGAGCGCATCGCCCAACAAGGATCACGTGATCAAGGCGCTGTCCGAACCCGGTTCGGCGCTGGAGAAATACAGCACCTTCTTTGTCGGCCGACCCGGCTGGAGGCCCTTCCTGCGCTATGAGCTCGCCATGTTGCTGGCACAGAACACTGCCGGCGCGCTGGGCTTTCAACTGCGCAAGATGCTGTTCCCCGGGTTGTTCGGCGGGGTTGGCGGCGGGGTGAATTTCGGGCGCAACATCTCGCTGCGCTGTCCCAGCCGGATGACGCTGGGCGATCATGTCACCATCGACGACAACTGCGGCCTGGACGCGCGCGGCGGCAAATCGGCCGCTGATTTCACCATCGGCGACCGCACGCTGATCGCGCGCGACACGGTATTGGCGGTCAAACAGAATTTCCTGCGGATCGGCAAGGATTGCTCGATCGGCAGCCAGTGTTTCCTTGGCGCGGTATCGGGCATTGAGATCGGCGATCATGCGATCATTGCGGGCCAATGTTATATTGGCGGCGGACGCTACAAAACCAAGCTGGGCGCCGGGCCGATGGTCGAGCAGGGGCTTGAATCCAAGGGCCCCATCCTCATCGGCTCGGATGTCTGGATCGGTGCCGGGGTGCAGGTGCTGGATGGTGTCCGCATCGGCAATGGCGCCATCGTCGGCGCCGGTGCGGTGGTCACCAAGGACGTGCCGGACAATGCCATCGTCGGCGGTACACCGGCCAAGGTCATCGCGATGCGCAGCTAGGGCAGCCGCCGCCAGTGTCTGCGCCGTCGCGTGAAACTGGCCGCGTATCCTGATCGGCAGCCGGTCCGGGGTGACCGGTTTCAACAGCGCAGCACCCGACCCGCCGATTCAGGTCTGCACCATTTCGATCAAATTGCCGTTCACGACATTGATGTCGGAATTTTCAACACCAACGCCGTTGTTTTTCAGGCGGCGCTGCAAGGAACCAAAGCGATGCAAGGCGCAATGCCGAGGCGAGTAGAAAACGTGGGCCATGCGTGTCAGGCCCTGACGCGCGGACTGGCCCCAATGCGCCTGGCCCTTGCCGATAGGATCGGCACATCGCGGTGGTACCCTGTTGCGGGGAGGGAGGCCGGATCATGCCCGCAACCTTAGGCCATATCGCGCTCCAGGTGCCGCTGGGCCGGGTCTTGCGGCAGGATATCGACACCAAATGGCTACTGGCCGGATGTATCATTCCCGACCTGCCCTGGATCCTACAGCGGCTTGCCGGTGCAACCGGGCTGGTCGCGGCACTGGACCTGCGGGCCTATGCCATCGCGCAAAGCGCGCTGGCGGTCAGCCTGCTGTTCTGCGCGCTGCTTGCCGCCTTTGCCCTGCGGCCGATGCTGATCTTTGCCGTGCTGTCGCTCGGCTGCCTGGTGCACCTGCTGCTCGACGCGTTCCAGACCAAATGGGCCAATGGCGTGGCGCTGGCCGCGCCGGTCAGTTGGGAGCTGACCAGCTTTGGTTTTTTCTGGCCCGAGGACTTCACCAGCCTGTTCCTCCTGGCGCTGGGCACCTTCGTGGCCATCCGGCTGTGCTGGATCGCGCCGCCGTCGGGCGCCGACCTGGTCCGCCCGGGGGCTGGCCGCCTGACACTGGCCGGGATCTGCCTTGCCGCCTATCTGGTGCTGCCGGTGCCGATGATGCCCGCGGTCGAGGCGGCAAATCTGCACGGCGTGGCAACCCTGCGCCAGGTCGCCGACCGGCCCGGCCGTGCCATCGCCTTTGACCGCAACCAGGTCACCGTGGGGCCCCAGGACACGACCCTTGCCGCCTGGACCGGTGAACAGTTCCGCCTGACCGGCGCCGTACCCGCCCAGGACGGGCTCTATTCGCTCAGCGGCCGGTTCATCAGCGCGACCGAAGTCGAGGTGCTGGCCAGCCATCGGCATGCCGGGCCGCTGCGCGACATCGCCTCGTATCTGGGACTGCTATTTGTGTTGCTTTGGTGGGCAGCCAGCCTGTGGGACAGGATCAAACAACCAGAACGTGCAGGTCGACTTGCGACCAACGATGGTAGAAAATGACCACAGATAGTAATGACACCCGAAGATTCGCCGACAGATCGCGGCAGCAAACCCCGGCTTACGCCGGCAGAGAGGGCGAGCAGAGCGCAATGGACAAACCCGATATCGCCGCCGCCCGGCAGCGCCGAAGCAACCTTCGCACAACTCTGACCTGGCTGCTGCGCGCCGCGATATCCTTCGGCCTGATCTTCTATATCCTCTGGGGAACCGAGGTGGGCGAGGTTCTGGCCGCCATCCGGGTGGCCGACCTTCGCCTGATCCTGCTCGCGCTTGGGTTGCAAATTCTTGGGGCGCTGATCATGGCGATGCGCTTTGGCATATTGCTGGCGGTCCGCGACACCCGGCCGGGCCTGGCCTATCTGTTCGTGTCGACGATGAGCGCCGCGTTTTTCCGTCAGTTCCTGCCGTCGACCCTGGGTGGCGATGCGCTGCGGGGGTATGACGCCTGGCGTGCCGGGGCATCGAAGGGCTTTGCCGTGCTGGCACTGTTTGTCGACCGTCTGCTGGGCCTGGCGGTGATGACCGCCTTTGCGGTTCTGGCCATTGCGTTGTTTGGCAGCGACCGCGGCGACATGTCCGGCGCCTATCGCTGGGCGATTGCCGGGCTGATCCTGGTGATGATCGCCCTCGGCCTGCTGTTCTATCTGCCGGCGCGGCAGAAAGGGCAGCTGTCCGCGCTGGCCAGCCGCCTGCCCGCCCGCTTGTCGGCCCTTGCCGAAAAGCTGGGGCAAATCGCGACCACATTTCACGGCAAGGGCGGCGTATTGGCCAAATCAGCGGCGCTGACCCTGGTACTGCAGGTCAATGTGGTGCTGTTTTATTGGGTCGTCGCGCAGAGCCTTGGGCTGGAGGTCCAGTTCTGGGCCTTTTTTGTCATCGTCCCGGTGACCGTGCTGGTGATGATGGCGCCGATCACCATCAACGGCATTGGATTGCGCGAGGCGATCCTGGTCTATCTTTTGGGAATATGGGGGGTCAGCAGCGAACTGGCCCTGGCGCTGGCCTGGCTGGAATTCGGCATCACCCTGACCTTGGGTTTGATTGGCGGCGTCATCTTTGCGCTGCGCCCGTCACGGTCAGAAATCCTGTCCAGCACCCAGAGCTAGCAACGGCCAAGGCGTGTTGGCCACCGGGCCGGGAAAGGCCCGGTGGCAGATCGATCAGGCGGCGCGCAGGATGAATCCGCGCCCGTTGGCCTGGAAATCGTCCAGCTGTTCAACCCGGTATTGCGGGCGTTTTTCCAGCCAGTCGGCCAGCGCCTTCTGCTGGCCCAGGCTGCCATCGTCACCATAGCTGAACCAATCGTCGAACAGCAGCACGGTGCCGACATCGACATAGCGGTCCAGCCAGTCCATCGCGATGATGGTCGAGGAATAGTAATCGCAATCCAGCAGCACCACCGCTGCCTTCTTGAACGGGTGCGCCTGGTGCAGCTGGTCGGTCAGGCTGTCTTCGTAATAGCCCTCGATCAGCGTGGCGCGGTCCAGCTTCATGCCGTTTTTCAGCAGGTTGCTTTCCACCTCCTCGCGCGAACAGGCATATTGCCCTTCGAAGAACCGGGTATCGCCGGCGTCGATCCCGGTGGCTTCGGGCAAACCTTCGAACGAGTCAAAGCCGTACATGCGCACGTTGTCCAGGCCCAGCTGGTCGAGGATCTGGCTGGTGGCCAGGAAGGTGCCACCGCGGAACAGCCCGAATTCATAGTAATCGCCAACCGGCGCATCGGGCGCCTTTTCCTTCAGCACCAGTTCAAAAGCCGAACGGATCGCGCCGGGGGCACCGGGGCTGAGCGTCCGGAATTCCGGGTTCATCTTGTGATACACGCGCGATCCGAGCCGATAGAGCGGCGGGATGCCGCGCAGCGTGGATTCAATGACCGATTTCAGTCTCAAATTCAGTTACCTCTCAAACTCGGTTGAAATTCCATACCATGGTTGCTGCGGTATCCGCGCCGCTTTGGCGCGCGCGCCGCATGTTGTGTGTTCCCGTTGTCAGCATGGCGTCAGGCCTCCATCGGCGGAAACCCCGTTGCCCCATCCCCGGCTCCCGAACTCATCACGCTGAGCTTCGGACAGTGACTTTCGCGTCCGGGACAATTGTCCAAAGAACCCCAACGGGGTCAAAGAAAAGCGTGTAACGCGCCGGTGAAGTTTCGACGTGGTGCCGCCCAAATCGACAAATCGCGCAGCGGCATGGGGCCGTGCCCCCCCGATGCGCGGGCTTGCTGATATGATCTGACGCATGCGCATTGTTCTGGGTTGAAGCAATCCTCTCTCTGACGCCCCCTAGGCCGGCTTGGCCATGCTGCGGAACACCGTGTTCTTCTCGACCAGTTCATCATAACGGCCGCTGGCACTGACCCGGCCATTTTCCAGCAGGAAGATGGTGTCGCATTGCTGCACCGTGGTCAGGCGGTGGGCGATCATGATGATGGTCTTGGCATGGCCCAGGTTCGAAACCGCATCCATCACCGCCCGTTCGGTGATATTGTCCAGCGCGCTGGTCGCCTCGTCCAGGATCAGGATATCCGGGTCGTGATACAGCGCGCGGGCGATGCCGATGCGCTGACGCTGACCGCCCGACAGGCGGACACCACGCTCGCCGACCCAGGTGCTGTACCCGTCGGGCAGCTCGGACATCACGAAGTCATGCAGCGAAGCGATCTTCGCCGCGCGTTCCACCTTGGCCTGGTCACGCTTGGCCTCGGGCACGCCAAACGCGATATTGGCCGCCACCGTGTCATCGGTCAGGAAGATCTGCTGCGGGACATAGCCAACATTGTCCTGCCAGGCGCGGATGTTCTCGGCGGTGATCGCAACGCCGTCGGCGGTCATCTGGCCGCTGTCCGGGCGCAGCAGGCCCAGCATCACATCCACCGTGGTGGTCTTGCCGGCGCCGGTGCCGCCGACGATGCCCACCGTGGTATTGGCGGTTATGGTCATGTTCATGCCGTCGATCGCCGCCCGTTCCATATTGGGATAGGCGTATTTGACATCGTCCAGCACCAGCTTGTCCGTCAGCTTGAGCGGGACGCGCCCGCCCTCTTCCGGCAGATCGCTGCCGGTCCTGCCCAGCAGGTGCAGGTCGCGATGGATGACATCCAGCACCGCCCGGCCCACGCGCATCGCGCTGAGCGAATGGTAGACCAGTTGCACCGCCGGCAGCATCCGCAGCCCGGCAACGGCAAACAGGCCCAGGACGGGGATGATTTCCGAGATATTGCCATTGTTGGCGATCAGCAGCGCCAGCACCAGGATGACCATGCCGCCGAACAGCAGCGCTTCCAGCAGATAGCGCGGCATCTCGACAGCCAGCTGTTCGATCATCAGCGTCTTGGCATGGGTCAGGGTCGGCTTGCGGAACCGTTTCATATAGTCGCGCTCGATCCCGGCCAGCTTGACCTCTTTCACTCCGCCGATCACCTCGCTGATGACACGGAAGCGCTGTGAATTGACCTCCACCAGGGTTTCGCCGACGCGGCTGAGGGTTTTGCGCACGGTGCCGAAAATCACCATATACAGCCCGGCCAGAACCAGGCCGACCGAAATCGCCACCTTGGGTTCGATCAGCAGCAACAGCAGCAACATAAACGACACGGTGGTCATTTGCGCGATGATCCGCATTGCCGGAACCATTGCCGAGCCGACCACGCGGTCGACCTCTTGCATCACCGTCTTGGTCAATTGCGAGCTGTGGCGTTCAAGAAACCAGACATAGGGCTGACGCAGATACCCTTCCAGCAGCCGCGAACTCAGGTGGTACTTGCGCATCTGGCTGAACCGGGCCACCGCATACATGGTGGCCACCTTGACCAGCAGGCTGATCAGCAGCACGCCCAACACGATGGCCCCAAGAAAGATCAGGAAATTCTGCATGCTGGAGGGCGCCAGCCAGTCATAGATGCCGGACAGGCGGGTGCTGCTTTCGATGATCGACGGGTCGGTGACCACGCGCAGGAAGGGCAGGATCACGGCAACGCCGGCCATGTCGAACAGGCCCATCACCAGGATCATGGCGCAGACGATGTAAAACTGTTTCCGCTCGCGCCGATCCAGCAAACTGAACAGTTTGCGATACATCTCGATCATGCAGTGTCTCCTGCCTCGGTGCCGCCCGCGCGATCTTGCCGCTCGAACCCTGTCATTTTTGAGGAAGCAACGCAAATTCGCGCGCTTTTTGATAGCTGTCGTTGCAACAATCCCGCGCCCAGGCCGAAATTTGCCCGATCCTGTGCAAGGACCCCGTGCATCGCCGGACCACGCCGCGAATACCGGCCTGCCCCGACCGTTTCGGTCGATGGCGGATCATCCTGCAATCGCCTCACTGGCGGGGATAGCTGGTTCCGCATCACAGCGCCTGTTTCGCATCCAGGATCGCCTGCAGGCGGGTTTCGTTGATTTCAAACTGTTCGAACCCGGTTTCGTCCTGCCATTGCTTCTTCGCCCGCAAGGCCTTGGCCGGGTTGGTCAAATAGCGCCAGATCTTGCCCGGAATCCGGGCCAGGCGGGCCGATTTGCTGGATTTCGAGATCCGCGCCGGCGGCGCCGGCAGGCTGACCCCGTGATCGATGAAAAACGTGTCATAGCCGCGGCGATAGACATGGCGGATCGATCCTTCGGGCGCGCGCCAGGGTTTCTGCCGGCCGACAAAATGCAGCAACACCGGGTCGATCCGGTCGACCCATTCCATCAGTGGCTCGATCACCTGGAAATTCCAGCGCAGCGACAGCAGCCCCAGGTCATCCTTCAAAGCGCCGTTCAGCGCCGACTGGTCATGATGCACCAGCTTTTCATGATTGGCCTGCGCGTAATCCAGCACCCGCTGCATCACCTTGGTCTCGGCCGCCGCCTTGGAATCGACCAGCAGAACGCCCGAGTTGCGATAGAAGAACTCGGGCTTCAGACCCAGCGGCCCGGTGTAGTGCTCATAGGTCTTGTCGGCGCGGAAATCCGCGGCGTCGGGCGCGGCATAGACCGCGTGCTCCATCGGCGCCGCCAGCAGCTCGCCCAGTCCGGGACGGCGCAGGACGATGTCGCCATCGACATATAGCAGGCGGTGATAATCGTCTTTCAGCAGGTCGATCACCACCAGGCGCAGATAGGCGGCCGGGGTGATCAGTTCGGAGTTGGGCAGATCCTCGAACACCATGCCCGGCTCTACTTCCAGATAGCGGATACCGATATCCAGAAGCGGCTCGGGGATGATGGATCGGTCGGTCACGCACAGGATCACGTCAAAGTCGCGCTCGCGCTCCATCGCCAGGATCTGATGACCCAGATAGCAGGAAGGCAGCAGCATCCCTGCGTCGCAGGACATGAAAACCGCCTTGTCAAACTCGGGCGGCGTAGACGACCAGGTAATGCGATGAGCCATTGATATTACAACAAGATCTGAAACGAAGCGGAATTGCGAAACCTCTTATACCCGGTTCTTGGGCTTTTCCATGGCGCGAACAAGACCGGTCACGAAACGTTCCCCCGCGACAACACAACGTCCTTGATCCGGGCCTCCAGCTTGCCTGCCATGCGGTCACTGTCATATTCCAGCGCCCGCGCCCGCGCCGCCTGCCCCATGCGCCGGCGCAGTGCCTCGTCATGGGCAAACTTCAGCATCAGCTTGGCCTGCGCCGCGACATCGTCGGCTTCGATCAGGAACCCGTTTTCGCCATCGGTGACCTGATCGGGGATGCCGCCCTGCCGCGTGGCGATCAGCGGCAGACCCACCGCCCCGGCCTCGACCAATGTCACGCCAAAGCCTTCAACCCAGTCCCCCGCGGTGCGCGAATGCTGCAGGAACACATGCGCCCCGGCCAGTTCGGCCGCCACATCCTCGGCCGCCAGCATGCCGGTCAGGCGCACCCGATCCGCCACCGGGCTGCGGGCGATCCGTGCCCGCAGCTCGGGCATCGCCGGGCCATCGCCGACGATCACCAGTTGCGCATCGCGCAACTCGCCGGCGACCCCTTCAAACGCGGCCAGCGTCTGCAACTGCCCCTTTTCGGGCGACACCCGCCCGACGGTGATAAAGACCAGCGGCGCGCCCTCGGCGCGTTCGGGAAAGGGCAGCGAGGACAGCCAGCCGGTCGGCGCGCCGCAGGGAATGATGCTGCTGTGGCCGGTAAAGCCCAGCCCGCGCATCACCTCGATCTGGTGGCTGCCCACCGCGATCACATCGGCAAAGCGCGGCAGGCTATGCGCCAGCGCCTGACGGTAATGGGGCCAACGCAGGTTGGCGCTGACATCGCGGCCATGCACATGGCAGATCACCGGCACATGGTCGCCTGCCGCCTCCTGCACCGCGATGGCGTTCCAGGCGAAATGGCACAGCACCGCGTCCAGATGGGCGCCGTCCAGCACGCCGCGCAGCCGCTCCATCGTGCCCGGCGACGGCAGCGCCCCCTGCCACAGGCCCATCTTGCGCTGAATTCTTCGCCAGGGGCTGACCGCGCCATCACGGCCGAACAGGTGTAATTCATAGCCATTCGGCACCGGCAGATTGCCGACGCTGTGAGTTTCGGCCAGGAAAACCGGCTCGAGATCCCTGAAGGCTGCGGCCTGCCGAAGCGCCCAGACCTCCGAGGGGATCCCGAAATCTGTAAGTACGACCCCCAGTCGCGGCTTTGGCATTGTATTTCCTCTTCACTCCGCGCATTCCGCGCGCAGGTTATTCCGGCAGTCCCCGCCTGCCGCGGAGTTTCTGACCGATCACCGCAAACAGATCCTGGCGGTTGCGCGTATCCGCGCGCAGCCAGGACATCAGCCTGCGCACCTCGCCCTTGCGCAAAACGGTCCAGCCATAGATCCGGTTTTGCCGCCGCAGACGCACGATTCGGTCCTCGAACACTTGCGCCAGGCCGGGCGAAATGTCACCCGCCTGCCGCATCTCGTCGCGCAGCGCCTCGGTCTGGTCGGCGACGCTGTTGTAATTCACCGCCGTCACGCTGCCGGGCGAAAACCGGCCGCTGCGGGCGCCGACGCGGGTGGAAAACAGGTAATGCGCCTCGCGCAGCAGCGCAAAATCCACCCCCTTGCGCAGCACCGAGACATACAGCGCCAGATCCTCGGCATGGCGCACCCCATCCGGATAGCGCCAGACCCTGCGCTGGGCCAGATCGCGCCGGAACACCGGCTTGAGCAGGCCCAGATCCAACCCGCTCTCCGCGTCCGGACGCAGGAAATCCTCGATCACCAGCCGCTGTACCGCCCCGGAACAGGCAGGCTGCGCCTCTTCCACCGCGTTGGCGGCAAGATCGAAAAACACCAGCAGGTCGGCGATCACATCCACGCCTTCGGCCTCGGCGACGCCGATCAGCCGGGCCAGCCGCCCGGGGGCCAAGGCATCATCGGCATCCAGCACCGCAATCCAGTCGCCGGTGGCCGCGGCGATGCCGCGATTGCGGCTGCCGGCCGGGCCCATGTTCTGCGGGTTGGACAACGCCGTGATCTGATCGGGATAGCGCGCCGCGCATTCGGCAATCACCTTGGCGGTGGCGTCGGTCGAACAATCATCGACAATCACCACCTGCAAGCACCCGATGCCGGTTTGCGCCAACGCCGACTCGACCGCCCGTTCAAGATAACGGCCGGCATTATAGGCCGGGATCACCACCGAGACGGCGGGCAGATCCGTCGCATCAGCCGCCGTCACCCCGCCAGCCTCCTCGCCGCGCGGGCCACACTCGCATCTGCCGGTCCGATCTGCATCACCCTGCCGCTCTATCCTCAGACCAGCGGAATGTCACTGATCACGCCAAAGGCCGCATCCGCCAGTTCGACGGCAATGTCGTTATAGGCATCGACATTGTAATGCAGCGCATCGAAATGATCATAACCAATCGGGGACGAGCCGATATAGACGTTGGCATAAGTGTCGGCGATGTCCTGTTGAGCCTGCCGCAACGCCGGGATCGAACTATAGCCGGCGATGTCGTCCAGCTCCTGGATGAAGATCGGCACATCCGCCCCGAATGTGGTCCAGAAATACTGGAACACATTGGTGGTTGCCTGGATCAGGTATGATACCGCCTCGGCCTCGGTCAGGTGCCCGCTGACATCCACCGCATAGGCATCGGTTTCGCCTTGGGCCCAGAAAATGCCGTCCAGATCCTCACCCGCGCCCAGGGCCGCCTGGATTGCACTGACCGAATCCAACAGGCATTGCCCCGGCTGGTTGGTGTCCAGGTTCCACCAGAACAGATCGGCGCGCGCCTCCTGGTTCGACCCGGAGCCGCCGGTGGCGGCCTCGATCGCCGTGGTCATCCCGCCGGTCAGCCCCTCCATATGCGCCTCGAAGGCGATGAAGCCCATCGGGCCCTGGCTGTAATCGCCCGCCTCCCGCGAGAAGTGACGTTCGGCATTGGACTGGCCGGTAAAGGCGAAATAATCGTAATCGGTCAGGTCCAGACCGGTATGAACCGGCGTGCGTTCGCTCAGGCTGATGGTGTCGATGCGGGCCGGTTCGCCGGCATTGACGATGCCTTGCAGCGCAATGGTATCGCCCGCCGTCAGGTCAAGCCCGAACCGGTGCACCTCGCGGGTGATCGACGGTTCGCCGCCGGTGCCGATCCACGACCCCACCACCTCGCCATTGACCAGCACCCGGTATTCTGCCGCGCCGTCATGTTCGTTCAACCAGGCCACGTCCAACCAATAGGTCCCAGAATCGCCGACAAAGGTTCCGGTCGCGGTGGAGGTACCAGCGCCGGTGGCCTTGATGATCGCGCCGCCGGAATACCCAGCCACGGTTTCTACCTGATAGCCGCCGGTCAGATCCAGCGCTTCGGCCTCGGTATCGCCCAGATCGATGATGGCGCCCTGCACACCGACCGTAATCGTCACGGTGGCCGAGTCGAAGCCGCCATTGCCGTCCGACACCTCGTAGGTGAAGCTGTCTTCGCCGACAAAGGCCGCGTTCGGCGTATAGGTGAAAGATCCGTTCGGGTTCCACGCCAGGGTGCCGTTGCTGACACCGGTCAGAATTTGCGACACGTTCAGCGTGTCGCCATTCAGGTCGTCGTCATTGTCCAGCACGCCCGGCGCGTTGATCACCAGCGCGGTGTTGAGATTGGTGACATAGCTGTCATCGCCGGCGGTCGGGTCGATATT
>NZ_PGTB01000015.1:48388-53885 GCF_002786325.1 Pseudooceanicola lipolyticus
CGGCCTCGACCTGATAGGCCCCGGCCAGGTCCAGCGTTTCCGCCTCGGTGCTGCCGATATTGATCAGCGCCCCTTCCAGTGCGTTGGGATCTTCCACCTCGATCGTCACCGTCGCCTGCGCCAGGCCGCCGTTGCCGTCCGACACCTCGTAGGTGAAGCTGTCCTGCCCGACAAAGGCCGCGTTCGGCGTGTAGGTGAAAGAGCCGTTCGGGTTCCACGACAGGGTGCCGTTGCTGACACCGCTCAGGATCTGCGACACGTTCAGCGTGTCGCCATTCAGATCGTCGTCATTGTCCAGCACGCCCGGCGCGTTGATCACCAGCGCGGTGTTCAGATTGGTGACATAGCTGTCATCGCCGGCGGTCGGGTCGATATTGCCGGTATTCTCGACCACGTTGAGCGAGTCGATCCGCGCCGGTTCGCCGGCATCCTTAATGCCGCGCAGCGTGATCACGTCGCCATAGGCCAGCGACACCGCGATGTTCTGCGTCTCGACCGTGTTGTTGCCGCCAACGCCGGTCCAGCTGGAGACCTGCACGCCGTTCACCAGCACGGCGAATTGCGACACGCCGTCATTCTCGTTCACCCAGTTGACCTGCAGCCAGTAATTCCCGGCCGCGCCGGTGAAGCTGCCGGTCGCGGTGCCGGTGCCGGTGGATTTGATCACCGCCCCGCCGGAATAACCGGGCAAGGTTTCAATCTGGTAGGCTCCGGCCAGATCCAGCGCTTCTGCCTCGGTGGTGCCTATTGTTATGTCCGCCATACTTTTTCCCAAGCCGACTGATAAAAGAACGCTTCGGCACAGGGTGCGCCTACACCCCGGCTTTGCGCCTCGAACGAAACTTTGCTGGTATCCAAGGCCGTACCCGCAACCGGCTGAACGCCACGGCCCAATGCTACCACTCTTACTCCAACGACCGGGCCGCGCATCGACCCGCCACAACCTCTAAAATCCAGTTCCCATCATCATACACCAAATGTGGCCGGTTTCCAGCGTGACGGCCACATTCTGGGCCAAAGAAGGGCAGCTTTGCGGCGCCTGCGCGGCGGCACTTCCACCGGTTGTTTGGCGGCGCAGGGCGCTCCCGCGGCCCTTGATTTACTGCCGGATCGCCGCACTACGGCCCGTGGTGCGGCGATCCGGCAGTTCCGAACGCAGGTCGTTGATCTGACGAGATGATTCCGAAAATCCGGCGGGATGCGGTTTCGCCACCGGACAAAAACAGCCCGATTTCAGCCGATCGTTTCCAGATCGCCGGGTTTACCTCCGGGTGAATCAGCCTGTCGGCATAATCCCGTGGGTGGTGGCGCGGAAACAGGCATTTCCCCCATCCCCCGGCGACGCATGCCGGTTGCGCGTTGATCTCCACGCCGAAACCGTCGCCGAATCGTCACGCCGATCCCGCAAAGAAGGGCCGAGTGAACTTGCGCCGCACAGCAGCACAAGCGTATCTTCCGCCGCAAACGGAACAAGGAACCTGGCATGGCGCGCAGCCTCAACAGGCTCGGATGGCTCCGGCTGAAGCTCGTGGCGCTGAAGCGGTCCTATCTGACCAAGGTCTGGAAGATGGACATTCACCCGACGGTGAACATGTCCCTGTCGGCCAAGTTCGACCTGACGCATCCGGCGGGCATCCATGTGGATGCCTGGACCTATATCGCGTTCGATGCGCGGATCCTGTCGCATGACATGACCCGCAACATCAAGGTGCATACCCGCATCGGCAAGAACTGCTTTATCGGTGGCCGCTCGCTGATCCTGCCGGGGGTCGAGATCGGCGACAATTGCATCGTCGGCGCCGGATCGGTGGTGACCCGGTCGATCCCCAGCGGCTCGATCGTGGCGGGCAACCCGGCCAAGGTGCTGCGCTCGGGCATGACCCTTCTCAGCTATGGCCGCATCCGCCCGGAAGACCGCAACCCGGCGCCCGCCCCGGTTGCCTCGCAAGACCTGGCCCGGCAGGCCGGCACAGCTTAGGGTAGAGAGACGCTGACCCCCATATCGGATACTCGGAACGCAACGCGGCGGCCAGGCCCACGCAGGGGCCACAATACAGGAACACGGAACGGATGAGCTCGACCACCGACACCAACCTGACGCGCCGCGTTGCCGAGGCCATGGGCGTGCGTGACGGGGCCGCGGTGGCGAGCTTTCTCATGCCGCTCTACTTCATCTGCACCCTGCTGCCGATCTCGCTCACCATCGCCGGGCAAAGCCTGTCGCCGCTGCGGGTGCTGCTGCTGGTGCTGTTCATCCCCTTTGCCGCGCGCATCCTGCAGGGCAAGGTGGGGCGGGTGACACCGGTTGACCTGCTGATGGCGGCCCATGCCGCCTGGATCTTCCTGGCGCTGATCGTGGTGCATGGCACCTCGCGGATTCCCTATGCCGGCATCACCGTGGTCGAACTGGTCGGCGGCTACCTGCTGGGCCGGGTATTGGTGCGCGGTGTCGACGATTACCGCCGGATGATCCGGTTCCTGCTGAATTCGCTGATCTTCCTGCTCCCCTTCGCCCTGATCGAGCTGATCACCGGGACCATCGTGATCGCCGAGATTGTCGGCAACGTCTTCGAAACCATCTCGCGCGGGCGCAGCGCCTATGGTCGCATGGGGCTGGAACGGGTCTATGCCGTTTTTGCCCACCCGATCCTCTATGGGCTGTTTTGTTCGCTGGCCATCGCCAACCTCTATTACATGGCGCGCGGCAAGGGCTTTCTGCGCTTTACCGGCATGTTGTTCGCCACCTTCATGACCTTCATGTCGCTCAGCTCGGCGCCGCTGCTGGCCTGCATGCTGCAATTCATGCTGATCGCCTGGGACAAGATCACAAAGGGCAAGTGGAAGCTGCTGATCATCCTGTCGATCACCTTCTATGTGGTGATCGACTCGCTGTCGAACCGGACACCGGTCACCATCCTGATCGAAACCCTGACCTTCAACGCCAGCACCGGCTGGACCCGGATCGCCATTTTTGAATACGGCATGCGCAACGCCATGGCGAACCCGCTGTTCGGCATCGGCTTCAACGACTGGGTGCGCCCATTCTGGCTGACCAGTTCGGTGGACAATTTCTGGCTGTTCACCGCGATGTCCTATGGCTTCCCGGCGGTGATCTTCCTGATCATCGCGATGCTGATCCATTTCGCGGCGTCGATGCGGGCCCAGTTGAAGGGCGACGACCGGCTGCGCATCCGCACCGGGCATCTGATCACCCTGGCGGCGATCTGTTTCACGCTGGCCACCGTGCATATGTGGGGGGCGGCGGCGGTCTTCGTGATGTTCTACATCGGCTCGGGGGCGTGGATATATACCAGCGAAAGCGCCCTGCGCGACGCCGATGACGAACCGATCGAAGAAGACAGCGGGTCCAGCACCTATGCCCGCGGCCAGGCCGAACCGCGCTACACCCGGTTTGCCCCGTCCAAAAAGCGGCAGGACCGGAGGGAGCGGCGATGAGGCCCGGGGTTTTCTGCACGTGCGAAAGTCTGCAAAATCACGACAAGTCTTTGCCTTTTTCCTAGTTTAGCGGTTTTGCCATGACGTCTCAGCCCTCCCCCCCGACCGTTTCGATCGTGGTTGTCAGCTTCAACACCCGCGAGATGACGCTGGACTGCCTGCGATCGGTCTATGCGGAAACCCGCACGCCTTTCGACCTGATCGTGGTCGACAATGCCTCCAGCGACGGCTCGGCCGAGGCGATCGCCGCCGAGTTCCCCGAGGCCAAGCTGCTGGCCGAAGGTGACAATCACGGCTTTGCCAAGGCCAATAACATCGCCGCCCGGCACGCCACCGGAGAGTATCTGCTGCTGCTGAACCCCGATACCGTGGTGCTGGACGGTGCCATCGACAAGCTGCTGGCCTTTGCCCGCCGCCGGCCCGAGGCGCGCATCTGGGGTGGGCGCACCCTGTTCGGCGACCGGGCGCTGAATCCCGGCTCGTGTTTTGCGCGGATGACGCTGTGGAACGTGTTCTGCCGCAGCAGCGGCTTGTCGCGCCTGTTCAGCGGCAGCGCGCTGTTCAACGCCGAGGATTTCGGCGCATGGCGGCGCGACAGCGAACGCCAGGTCGATATCGTCTGCGGCTGCTTCTTCCTGATCCCCACCGCCTTCTGGCACGAGTTGGGCGGGTTCGACCTGCAATTCGTGATGTATGGCGAGGAATCCGACCTCTGCCTGCGCGCCGCCCAACGCGGCGCCCGGCCCGCTGTTACCCCGGACAGCGTCATCGTGCATTACGGCGGCGCCTCCGACACCGTGCGGGTGGACAAGATGGTGCGCCTGCTCAGCGCCAAGGCCTTGCTGATCAAGCGGCATTTCCCGGCCTGGCAGCGCGGTCTGGGCCTCTGGCTGTTCCGGCTCTGGCCGCTGAACCGCTGGCTGCTGCTGGCCTTGGCGGCGCGGCTCACCGGCAAGCCCGGGCATCGCGAGGCCGCCGCGCATTGGCGCCGGATCTGGAGCCGCCGCAACGAATGGCAGGGCGGCTGGCCGGGGCCCGACACCGGCGGGCTGCCGGCATGAGCGCGCCGCGCGTTTCCGTCATTTTGCCCGCCTATAACCGCGCCGACCTGGTCGGGCGCGCCATCGACAGCGTGCTGGCGCAGACCTGGCGGGATCTGGAGCTGATCGTGGTTGATGATTGCTCCACCGATGACACCCGCGCCGCGCTGGAACGCTACCGTGACACGCCCCGGGTGCGGTTGGTGTTTTCCGACACCAATCGCGGCGGCTCGGGCGCGCGCAATCTCGGCATCGCCCATGCCACCGGCGCGTTGATCGCCTTTCAGGACAGCGACGACATCTGGCTGCCGCACAAGCTGGCGGCCCAGGTCGCGGCGCTGGACGGCAAGCCCGAGGCGGGGCTCTGCTATTGCGGCGCGCTGCACAGCGCCGGCAACAAGAGCTTCTACATCCCCGAGCCGGTGTTCGACCGGCTCGAGGGCGACATGTCCGACGAGATCCTGCGCCGCAACACCACCAGCACCCAGACCCTGCTGATCCGACGCGCAGTGCTGGACCAGGCGGGCCATTTCACCGAGGATCTCAAGCGCTACCAGGACTGGGATCTGATGATCCGCGTCGCCCAGGTGACCGAATTTGCCTTCCTGCCCGACCCGATGGTGGTGATCTGCGACACGCCGGGCAATATCTCCTCGGTGGTGCTGAACGATGCCATCTGCCGTGCCGCCATCCTCAAGCGCTATCCGCAGCACTTCGCCCGCCGCCCCGATCTGGCCGCGCGCAACCATTACATCGCCGGCCGCATCCTGATGAAGCTGGGCGACAAAAGCGCCGCGCGCCAGCATCTGCGCGCCGCCTTCCGCCTGCGCCCCGGAGCCCGCTTCGGCCTGGCGCTGGGCCGAGCGCTGATCTGACTCCGCCCCCCGGGGACCGTTCCACCAACTTGTTCAGGTGATCGCCGGCGCCGCGGCGAGTGCCTCGGCATTTGCGATGGTGATGTTTTGTGCGTTGGCGGTGGTTGTGGCGGCGAGCAGGGTGGC
>NZ_PGTB01000160.1 GCF_002786325.1 Pseudooceanicola lipolyticus
CGCGGCGCCGATCTCCTGGCCGGCGGGCGCGGCGACGATCACCTGACCGGCGGCGCCGGCGCCGACAGCTTCCGCTTCGGTGCCGATCACGGCCGCGACACCATCGCCGATTTCACCCCCGGGCGCGATCAGCTGCACCTGGCGCTGCCGGGGATCGGTTTTGCCGACCTCACCTTGCGCGCCGCCGGCACAGACACGGTGATCCGCACCGACGCCGGCCGGATCCGGCTGGAAGATGTCGCCCCGGCCGCGCTGGATCCGGGGGATATGCTGTTCGGCTAGCGCACAGTCAGAAACGCCTCGCGCGACCCCCCGGTCCGGCCCGGCATGGGAGCTTTCGTTCCCCGGATATCGCGGCGCCAGACTCGATCCCCATCGTCGTCCACGCGGCTTTCTAGGGCTTCGACACGCGCCATGTATGCCCGCCCGCGCCCCTCGGCGGAGCGCGCCATTCCTCCCCCCGATCCGACGAAACCGGCGCACATGCCGGCGCAGCGGGATCGCTGGTGGCCCGGAGCACGCCGAGTTTCGATGCCGCCCACCAGCCGTGATGTGCCACACGCCACTCCAGGGAACAGAGCAAGGGCCACAATCCGCGGCAGGCACCGCACGAAAATCAGCGAAAGAGCCCGAGAGGACAGCGGCCGTTCACTTCGCTAGCACCGGTCAACAACACGCTGCCTGGATATAGAATTTTTCTGCGTGCATTTCGGCACTTGACCTGGCTCTGCCGCTGCCCACTACATGGCATGCGTGGACGTCGCGCGCTGACATTCGCTCCGCTCCACAGAGTCTGACCCTGTTTTTACCTTGCAGCGGCTGCCCTTCGGCGCAGACCAATCTCGACGCGAGCGTGCATCCGGATCCGATATGGGCACACATCCTGAACCTTTGTCGCCGGAAACTGTCTTCCTGCAGCGGCTGCGGGCCAACAAGAGCGCTCTTTTCGAAGAGGGTCACCCGGATGACGCGACCAGCGACATGGGCTTCGTGAAACGCGTCAACGGATTGCTCGCCCTTGAAACGAGAATGCTTGACCTGCAGCACAAGAAACTCCAAGGCGCACTAAAGCTGAGCAACAGATCGCACAGCCGCTTGCCCGCAGATCTCACAGCTGCCATCGGCAGTCGCGGCGAGCTGAAAACCTACGGCGAGTTGATTGCCTTTGGGCACTGGCTCTTCCTCGACAACATGCCAGGTGTCACACCGACCGGTGGCCGGAAGGTAAACCCCCGGACGCTGCTGAAGACCGTAGCCGCCGCGCTCTTGATCCACGCGAAACCGGGAGCGGGCGGGTGTCGGAAGATACGGATCACCAAGAAGACGTTGAGCGAAAACTGGTCCAGGTTATTCCGCGAGACCGCAAAACATTCCGACTTCGACGCGCGGCTCAAGACCATGCGACGACTGGTGCCAGCCTATCTCAATCATATCAAGAACCGCAGGTTCAGTCCGGGCGGAAAGCTCATCACACGCGCTCCCCGGATCAAAGCCATCGCCGCGTCCCTCGACGCGACAAGATCGGCGCCTCCCAGCGCGCCGCAGGCGCAAATGCCGATATCGCAGCCAGTGGCACTATCGCCGGCGACGCATACCGCCGCAGCAGCGCTCCCAGCAGGCTTCACATTCTTCCTGACCTATTCCTCCCCGGCGACCGAGACGGAATATCGGCAACGGTCGACCGGCGCGCTCGGCCAGGCCGAGCTTGTCTATCGCGTCGAACCACTGCAGGCCTCTGAGCCCGGCGCGAAGATCAGGGCCGATCGCCGCAACAGCCTGGTGCTGACGCCTGATCTCGCACTGCGGAAAAACTTTCGCACCGTCGCCCTGATCGACCGCATGGTGGTGCTGCTCGACACTCGAAGAACGACCAGCTCTGCGCATATCAAAAAATTGCTGAACGCCGGAGCGGGCCGCGACGCCTATGTTCAGGATCGGACGCGATACCCGGCTAGAAATGCGACAGATTGGCGATCATGCCTGCCTCCACTCGCCCCCGCGAAGACCGCCGGGCAACATTTCGCGATCCTGCTTCAGGATCCGACACCGGAAGCGCTCCGCGAGACGCTCGACGTGATCGACGCGAACTGCCGGATTACCGGGCAACCGTCCCTGTTCCTGGTCGAACTGTCGCTGGATTTCTATCCGCGATCAGATAAATCGCCGGATCAGTGCCTCTTGCTGCGCGAGCAACTCGTCGGCGCACTTCAGCGCCATCAATGGTGTTCTCCCGCGGCAATCGCCGGTATCACAGCGTATTCGCCAAGCCATTCCGATGCGCGCCAGGTCTATCCGGATCCCAAGACCGGGACGGGGAGGCCACATTTTTTCTTCTCAAAGCGGGCACAGTCCCGCACCATGTCGGATACACAGCTCGATGTTGAACTGGTCAGAACGCGCATCCTTGGCGCCGGCCGCGGCAAGGACCTCCATCTCGACGCGACAATCTACCAGGGCGCCGCGCATGCCGAGTTGATGATCAGCGTCCAGCATAAGATCGCGGACCGGCGCAACCCCGCGCGACAAACATCCATGAAACTGCCTGAGCCGGAGCGCCGCGGCCGTGTCGAGCTGACCATCCTGGGCGAAGAGAAACTCCGCGCCTATGGTATCACCGGCGTGAACGACCTGGGAAAAATAGACTTTAGAAACATGCGACGAAACATGCTCCACTTCCGCCTGCCCATCTGCCAACACGACGCTGCGGCGCTGGAGGACACCAAGACCCAGCTACAAAGCCGGGGCGTCTACGGGGTCGACCTTGCGGCACGCGCGCGCGCCATCGAGGCACGCGGGGGCTCCAGACCGCCGCGACAGCCGTTGAAGGCCCCCAGGGAGGGTCTAAGCCTGGTGGACTGGACCGAGGCCAATGACGCAGCCGGCCAGGCCCTCGACCGGCTGCAGAGGCAGTGGCGCGGCTTCTCCTGGAGGTAGACGGTCAGGATTGACCGCCGCGGCTCGCGCCGCATCTTAGGGCCGGACTCTGTGTCGGCCATGATACGTGCTCTCTGCCTCCAAGGGGGTGGAGGGTATGAGAGGAGAGGCAGAGGTGTAACTTGGTGTGTAGGCATCGAGTATGTGAAGAGAAGTGCCTTACAGCACAGTTATTAGGGCGCCCGACGATGCCGACGCCGGGCAGTTCTGACCGACTGCCTAAAGTAAGCACTTACTAAAGAAACCACGACCATTATCTTGTTCGACTGGGTCTGCAAAGGGCCTCCAGGGGCAAAGAAATTCACCCCCCCTGGCGCCGCGTTTGGAGCTAATCAATGCTCAGTCTTGAAACCCCGCTGAGACGCGTCTCAGGCCCGCCCGATACCGCTCAACCGGGATGTCCCCTGTTGATCGGCTCGGCTGCCTTCAGGCGTCCCCCACCCGAAATCACGTCGGACCAGTTGAGAGATGGGCTGGCGGCCTTCAGAAGATGGCAGCCCAGTCCTGTCACACGGACCAGCCAGGCCGCAGGCTTGCATCTCCGCCTCCCACACTGGGAGTATCGAGCCTCGCAGTTGGAGACGAATGAAAACGCCAAGTCGTCCGAGGCTCCTCCTGCAAATCGAAACACGCGCTCCGTCTGGACATGCCGTCTGTGTTTTTGAGATGCTGTTACTGTGGCGCGACCGGGGCAAGCCATGCCAGCAAGGGCCGGCCGCACGCATGACGGAAAAAGCCCGCCGCCACCTTGTTCTTGAAGCTAGTCCTGATCAAAATCCGGACAGGCGTTTCCCCGGCCATCGCCCTGCCTAACCAACTGGGGATTAAAAGAAACCCGGGGACAGGATCAAACGATCGGCACCGTAAAGGTTTCCTCTTTGTCAGCGGATCGACGCTTGATGACCCTATCAGGGATACCATCTTATCGGCGCAGCGGAACCATGAACGCCGCTTTATGGAACCACGTGGAACCTCTGTCAGCGACGCAGATCGCGCAGAGCCCGATCGAGAAAAGCTGGGGGCTTGCCGCTCGGAAATGCTCAGCGGACTGCTTGTGTCGCTCGCGGGACAGGGGGATCTCCCCTGCCCCGGACCAGCGATCAGAGCGCAGCACTTGCCGCACTACGGCATCTGGCGACCACGATTTAGCGCGTCACACCAAGATCGTCACACGGTCGATCGCACGCGTAATCGCAGTATAGAGCCACTTCTGGGGGCTTGCGCGAAACACCTCGCTCTCATCGACAATGAAGACGTTGGACCACTGACTGCCCTGCGCGCGGTGAACGGTCAGCGCGTAGCCGAAGTCGAAATGCTGCGTCCGGCCGTAGTGCTTTGCCTCCACCGCACGACCAGGATGCAGAAACTCATCCGGATTGATCAATACGCGCACCTCACGGCTTCCGGCATGATCAAGTGACTGGAGCATCAGCGGCATGTAACCGTGGGGGGACTTACCCTCGGGGAGATCAATTACACGATACAGCCCGCCATTGTAGATCTGCAGCCTATGATCATTCTGCCGGCAGACGAGGCGATCCCCGATACACGGCAATGCGCTCTTGAAGCCGAGACTTTCGCGGATAACGGAGTTGTAGCTCAGCCGCGTGTCATTCCGCCCCACGATGACCTGGTCCGCCCCCAGGATATCTTCCGTATCGAGGTCGTCCAGCACTACAACGCGGCTGGTGCCATAGGTTCCGCGGATCAGAGACCTTCCCTCCCGGACATCCATTGCCAACCTCTGAATCGGACTGTTCTTTGCCTGGCGGTGAACCTCGGTCAACATCACATCCGGTTTCGCGTCGGTAAAAAACCCTTCGCCTTTCACCGGCGCAAGCTGGGCGGGATCACCCAGCACCAGAATAGGCCGGCCAAACGACATCAGATCTTTCGCGACGACCTCGTCGACCATGGAACATTCATCCACCACAATCAGGACCGCATCGGCGGCGTCACTCTCGGCGTTCAACTCGCCGAGGAAAGAGCCGTCACGTTTCCTTTCCCAGGAGTAAATCAACTGGTGAATGGTGGTGGCTCCCTCGCAGCCATTCTGCTGCATCACGTGCGCGGCCTTGCCAGTATAGGCCGCATAAACGACAGGCCCATTCAACTCGGCGGCGAGATGCCGGGCGATCGTCGTCTTGCCCGTCCCGGCGAAACCAAAAAGGCGAAATACCTGCTGGTCTCCGGTTCCGGACTTAAGCCACTTGGCAACTTTATCGAGAGCAGCCAACTGCTGCGAGGAAAACGTAGGCAAACTTCCATACATGATATTATGCACTTTCATTGCACAGAGTTTCGTTCGCCGACCCGAGGTCGACGAGCATGGACTGTTAAACTTGAAGATGCGGACATGACGCCCACCGTCGTAGTGGTGGTGCCCGGTCCGGGGACATTCCGCCGAAAGTCTGGCTTCGCCTTACGGCACGACCTCAGCTATATCTCCTAATAGCGAGATTTTCGGGTGACTGCACAAAGGTAAATCACAATTTCGTGAGAATTCGGGTCCGGCACACGGCGGAAAATGGTCGCGTGCAAGGTTGGTCTCAAGTCGCTGTAGTTGTTGATCCCGCTCTGGGCGGCCGCCAAGGCGCGCTCAACAGGTGTCAGCGCGCCCTTGGTCATACATGAGGTTTCACCGCCCGAAGATGGCGTTAATTGCGGCCTGCGACCTGCTGGTGAGCCGTGGATCGCTGTGGCCTGACGCCTCGCGGATCGCCTCGACCCAGGCGCGCTCGTTGAGCGTGACCGGCACCCCGAAGATCTCCACGACTGCCTCGGCAGCGGTGCGCCCGATCGCCTGCTCCAGCGCGAGCCCCATGAGATAGGCGGGGTCGCATTCCAGCGCGCGCGCCAGCGCCGGCACACGGTCCAGGGCGACCTTGGAACTGCCCTGCTTGATCATGGTGACCATGTTCGCGTTGACATAGCCGGCCTCGGCAGCGATGTCGGCCTGGCTTTTCTTGGGCTTCAGTTCGAGCACCCGGCGCTCGATAAAGGCCACCAGCCGGGTGTTCTCGTAGGGCTTCTTGGTCATCGTCATTCTCGCAGATGTGACACAGCTTGTGCTGCATCTTTCTGTTATAGCGATGACGTTGTTGGCGATGCTCAACGGGAAAACATCTTTTTCATCCGGCGCAATCCAGCCAGACGGGTCTAAGAGAGGCCTGTCGTGATTTCATCTGCAGGCTTGTCCTGGACCACGGATAGCACCAAGCTCGGCAATCGAGATCGGCCAAAAGCGGCGCTTTGGATCGGGTTTAAGCGCCACTTCCGCCGCGCCTGTGAGACCCCGATAATGTCCGGTAAACTTGCCTTATCGGCCCCCTGCCCCGCGGTCAGGCCATCAGCGCCTGGTGCTGGGCGATCGCCTCTTCCAGATCCTCGAAATACTGCATCTGGCCGTTTTCCAGCACGATGCCGGCATTGCAGAATTCGCGGACCTGGTTCATCGAGTGATTGACCATGATCGCGTCGGAATGGCGCATCCGGTCGGCAAAGACCGCGCGGCTCTTGCGGCGGAAGGCGGCATCGCCCACCGCGGTGGTCTCGTCCACCAGATAGGTGTCGAACCGGATGCCCATCGAGGCGCCGAAGCCCAGCCGCGAGCGCATGCCCGAGGAATAGCTGCGCACCGGCATGTGGAACGAGCGGCCAAGCTCGGCAAAATCCTCGACAAAGGCCAGCAGCCCGTCAGTGTCGACGCCGTAGATCCGGGCGATGAAGCGGATGTTCTGCGCCCCGGTCAGCTCGCGGTGGAACGAGCCGCCAAAGCCCACCGGCCAGGAAATGCTGCCCTCGGTGACGATGCGCCCCGAATCCGGCCGCATGGTGCCGGCGATCATCTGCAGCAGGGTCGATTTGCCGGCGCCGTTGCGCCCCAGCAGCGCCAGCGACTTGCCGGTCGGCAGCGCCAGGTTCAGGTTGTCGATCACCACCTTGCGCTCGCCGCGGATGCGGAAACTCTTGGTCAGGTTCTCAAAGCGGATCACGGCGCCGGCTCCGTCCGCGCCGGGGGCCGCCACCGCATGGCGCCCTGCCCTTCCCTCACCAATGCCTTTCCGGATCCGGGTGCAGCCCCCATCGCGCTCAGCTCCGGTCGCGGATCGAGTAATAGATCAGCGCCGCGATCGCCCAGACCAGCAGCAGGAACAGCGCCGCCAGCGCCGCCAGCACGACGCGCTGGGGATATTCCGAGGCATCGGCCCGGGTCGGGGTGATATAGGTGGCAAGATAGCGGCTTTGCCGGGTGGCGTCGTCGCGCGCCACCTCCAGCGCGGTCAGCGCCGCGCGATAGGCCTCCTCGGCATATTCGCGGTCGACGCTCAGGCTTTCATATTCGGCGATCAGCGAGGGGTAATCCTCGCCCACCCCGCCGGTCTCGGTGCTGTCGCTGGCAAAGCCCTGGCGCTCGATGCGGATCCGTTCGCGGATCACGTCGATGCGCTGCTGCGCCTTGGTCACCCGCGGATCGGTCTCGGGCGCGGTGCCGCGCAGCAGGTCGTATTCCACCAGCGCCTCGGCCAGCTGCTGCTGCAGGTTGTTCAGCACGCCCATGCGGCCCTGGATGTCGGATTCAGGGTCTACGATGCGGGTTCGGGTGCGGAACCGGGTCAGCGCCTCGCGCGCCGCCTTCAGCTGCGCCACCGCCTCTTCGACATCGGCGCGGGCATAGCGCATGGCGTCTTCGCGGGCCTGGTTGTTCAGCGCGTTGATCCGGTCCTGGCTTTCGCGCAGGATCACCCGCGCCACCGCCTGCGCGGTGTCGGGGTCAAAGCCGGTCACGGTGACCTCGGTCAGGCCGGTGCCGGAATCATAGGAGATGCCGGTGATCCGGTGCCAATACCAGACCAGGTCCTCCATCGTCGCGTCGGGCCAGATGCCGAACACCCAGTCGCGCGGCCAGACGGTGGAATAGCGCGCCCGGATGCCGACCTCGGCCTCGACCGCCTCGACCATCTCCTGGCTCTGGATGAACTCGTAGAGGATATCGCTGTCCGAGGCGGTGGAGCCGCCGGCGAATTGCGCCAGCCCGCCCAGCAGTTCGGTGGCGCCGCCGCTTTCCTGACTACGCACGGTAAAGCCGGTGGTCGACAGATACTGGTCGCTGGCCGCGGTCCAGAGATAGAGGATCACCGCCGCCAGCGGCGCCAGCACCATCAGCAGGAAGCTGGCCACCAGCCCCCAATGCCGCCGCTTCATCCGCGCCGGCGCCGCGATCGGCTGCACCTCGACCACCGGCGGCGGTGTCGCCTGGCGCAGCGCCTTGCCGCCGCC
>NZ_PGTB01000161.1 GCF_002786325.1 Pseudooceanicola lipolyticus
ACCTCGCCGCGATCCGCCGCGGCCCGCGCCTGCTCAAGTGCCTGATTCATATAGGATTTGAACACCATGCCTTATCCTGCGCCGCAAACAGAGCTTTCGCAAGCGACAGATATGCTCTAACAGCGCGCCATGACCGACCCCACCCCTCCGGGCGACCGTATCGCCAAGGTTCTGGCCCGCGCCGGCGTGGCCTCGCGCCGCGAGGCCGAGCGCATGATCGAGGCCGGCCGCGTCACCGTGAACGGCAAGAAGATCGACAGCCCGGCGCTGAACGTCACCGGCCGCGACAAGATCGCCGTTGATGGCAAACCGCTGGCGGCGGCGGAACCGGCGCGGCTGTGGCTGTATCACAAGCCGCCCGGCCTGGTGACCACCGCGCGCGACGAACAGGGCCGGCCAACCATCTTCGACGACCTCCCCGAAGAGATGCCCCGGGTGATGAGCGTCGGGCGGCTGGACCTCAATTCCGAGGGGCTGCTGTTGCTGACCAATGACGGCGCCATCAAGCGGCGGCTCGAGCTGCCCTCGACCGGATGGCTGCGCAAGTACCGGGTGCGCATCAAGGGCCAGCCCGAAGACAGCGCCTTTGCCCCGCTGCGCGCCGGTCTGGACCTGGACGGCACCCGCTATCAGCCGATGATCGTGACGCTGGACCGCCAGCAGGGTGCCAATGCCTGGCTGACCGTGGGCCTGCGCGAAGGCAAGAACCGCGAAATCCGCCGCGCGATGGAAGCGCTGGGATTTGCCGTCAACCGGCTGATCCGTGTCTCCTACGGCCCGTTCCAGCTGGGCCAGCTGAAACCGGGCGCGGTGGAAGAGGTGCGCCGCAAGGTGCTGCGCGACCAGCTGGGGCTGGATGAGGGCGCGCCCGAGGCCAGCGCCAAGCCAAAACGCCCGACCGTGCGCCGGGGGCGCAAACCCCGCGGCGCCTGACCCAACGTCACCCCCTGCCTCACCCCCCTGCGTCACCCGCAGGTTGCAGTCCGGGCCGCGCGGCGCAACCTTCCCCCTAGCATGAAGCGCCTGCATCGCTTAGGTTTTTCCCGGGTGATGTTTGCCGGGGGCGTTTCATGTCGGGCAGCGGAATACGCAATGTGGCCTATATCGCGCTGATCGTGGTGATGTTCGGCGTCTGCTCGGGCCTATTGGGAGGGCTGTGAGCGATGGCGCAGCGGTATGGCGGCAAATACAGCCCCGAGTCGCGCCCCGATGGCGCCAATGCCAACACGCCGCCCCGGCGCGGCGGATTCGACGGCGCGCGGGTCGATCCGGTCGGGTTCAAGGCGAATCTGCTGTTCCTGCCGGCGGTGTTGCTGGTTTTTGTCTCGCTCACCTCGGGTGCGGCGGAGCTGGCACTGGGCCTCACCGGGGCCGCGGTGCTGGGGCTGGCCGCCTGGCTGCTGCGCGGCGGGCTGCGCGCCGAGGCCGAGTATCACGCCCGCAAGGTGGCCCGCCGCCCGGCCCTGCCGCGCAAGATCGCGGCCAGCCTGCTGACCGGAATCGGCATCGCCATCGCCGCCTTTGGCAATGAACCGGGGCTGGTCGCGCCGCTGCTATACGGGCTTGTCGCCGGTGTCCTGCACAGCGCCGCCTTCGGTCTGGACCCGCTGCGGCACAAGGGCATGGAGGGCATCGACACGTTTCAGCAGGACCGCGTGGCGCGGGCGGTAAAGGCCGCCGAAGCCGACCTCGCCGCGATGACCGAGGCCGCCAAGCGCGCCAATGACCGCAAGATCGAGGCGCGGGTCGAAGGGTTCCAGGCCACCGTGCGCGAGATGTTCCGCACCGTCGAGGAAGACCCGCGCGACCTGACCGCGGCGCGCAAATACCTGACCGTCTATCTGATGGGTGCCCGCGACGCGACGGTGAAATTCGCCGACCTCTACGCCCGCAGCCGCGATGCGCAGGCGCTGGCGGATTACCTGTCGCTGCTGGACGATCTGGAGCAGAATTTCCAGGCCCGCACCCGCAAGATGCTGCTGGATGACCGCAGCGACCTGACCGTTGAAATCGACGTGCTGCGGGAACGGCTGCAGCGCGAGGGCATCCGCCCGGACTGACCCATTTCGTCCCCCATTGAACGAGGAACATTTGAATGTCTGACACCGTGCGTCAAAAGGCCAAGGAATCGAAATCTCTGGTGGACGAGGTCGCGGCGATCGAGCTGCGCGAACCTGACAGCGACATCATCCCGCTGGAACAGGCCGATGCGCCTCTGGGCGAGGCCATTCGCAGCCGCATGGACGAGATCGACATGCGCGACACCAATTCGATCGTGCATTTCGGGTCCTCCGCGCAGGCCGAACTGCAGGAGATCAGCCAGGCGATGTTGCAGGACGTGCGCAACAAGGATGTCGGCCCCGCCGGCGACAGCCTGCGCGACATCGTCACCACCATCCGCGGCTTTTCGGTCAGCGAGCTGGACGTGCGCCGTGAACGGTCGTTCTGGGAAAAGCTGCTGGGCCGCGCCGCGCCCTTTGCCAAGTTCACCGCCCGCTTCGAAGAGGTGCAGGGCCAGATCGACCGGGTGACCGACGACCTGCTGAAACACGAACACACGCTGATGAAGGACATCAAGTCGCTCGATCTGCTGTATGAAAAGACACTGGATTTCTATGACGAGCTGGCGCTGTACATCGCCGCGGGCGAGGCCAAGCTGAAACAGCTGGATCAGACCGAGATCCCCGCCAAGGATGCGGAGTTGCAGGCCGCCCCCGAGGGCGACCAGGTGATGAAGGCGCAGGAGTTGCGCGACCTGCGCGCCGCCCGCGACGATCTGGAGCGCCGGGTGCATGACCTCAAGCTGACGCGCCAGGTGACCATGCAGTCGCTGCCTTCGATCCGGCTGGTGCAGGAAAACGACAAGAGCCTGGTGACCAAGATCAACTCGACACTGGTCAATACCGTGCCGCTATGGGAAACCCAACTGGCCCAGGCGGTGACGATCCAGCGCTCGGCCGAGGCCGCCTCGGCGGTGCGCGACGCCAATGACCTGACCAACGAGCTGCTGACCGCCAACGCGGAAAACCTGAGGGAGTCCAACAAGGTGATACGCGAAGAGATGGAACGCGGCGTGTTCGACATCGAGGCGGTGAAAAAGGCCAATGCCGACCTGATCGGCACCATCGAGGACAGCCTGCGCATCGCCGACGAGGGCAAGGCGCGCCGCGCCGCGGCCGAAGACGAGTTGAAAACCATGGAAGCCGAGCTGCGCGAAACCCTGGCGGCCGCCAGGGCGCGCAGCGACGGGCTGGGCGACACGGCCGCAACGGCCGTGCCGCGATAAGGGAACGGAAGGGCCGCAGACGTGGCAATGTCTTGGCGCGGGATGCTGGCCCCTGTTCTGGCCGGCGCATTATTGACCGCGGGCTGCGAGGATCCCAGCCCGCGCGTGTCGCTGCCGCCGCAGGCCCGACCTGCGGCGCTGGTGGTGGCACCGGCCCCGGTGCCGCCGTCCCCGCGCAGCGCCGAGCTGTCGCAATATTACACCACGGTGCAAAACAACCTGCTGACCCAGGGCCTGCTGCGCACCGATGGCGGCGGGCCGGACACGCCGTTTTCCGCCGATCAGCTGGCCGAGATCTTCGAAATCCTGGTGTTTTTCGAGGAATATACCCGCAGCGGCTCGGCCAATCTGCGTAATACCGGCCCGTCCGGCGGGCTCAGCCGCTGGAGCGGTCCGGTGCGCATCGGCATCGAATTCGGCAACAGCGTCCCCGAAGAGATCCGCGCCAAGGACCATGCGCGGATTACCGAATATGCCGACCGTCTGGCCCGGATCACCAATCACCCGATCAGCACGGTCCGCAGCAATGCCAATTTCTACGTCTTCGTCGCCGGCGAGGATGACACCGACTTTGTCCAGTCGCGGCTGCGGGCGCTGATCCCCACCATCAGCCAGACCGAACTGGACCTGTTCGCCAGCCTGCCGCGATCGTTTTATTGCCTGGTGGTTGGCGTCGCGGGACAGCGCAACCCCTATGACTATGCCCGTGCGGTGGCGCTGATCCGCTCGGAACATCCCGACCTGTTCCGCCTCAGCTGCATCCACGAGGAGATTGCCCAAGGGCTGGGCATTCCCAATGACAGCCCGCGCGCGCGGCCCTCGATCTTCAACGACGATGACGAATTCGCGCTGCTGACCCGCCATGATGAACTGCTGCTGCAAATGCTGTACGATCCGCGGCTGACACCGGGCATGACCGCAGAGGAGGCCCGCCCCATCGCCCGCATCATCGCGCGCGAATTGATGGGAGAGGATTTGTAGCGCGATGCAGCAGCTCCTGTCGCCCGATACCTTCGAGTTCTTCGCGCGCTATCTATTGGCAGGGTATGTAACCATGATCGTCAGATCGTGGTTCGTCACGGCACAGCGCCCCAAAGCACCTGAACTGGTCATTGAGGCGGTTATTTTTAGCCTCGTCGTTCAACTTCTTTACGTCTTGTTGATTTGGCCGATTCCCCGGTCCGCGCTCGACCGAGCCGGGGACCAAGCACTGTTTTTTCTGCAAATTCTGGGTCTTCCCGCGCTGCTGGGCGTGGCGCTTGGGGTCAATCTATCTCGGGGATGGAACAACGCCATTCTACGGCTGCTCTCCATGCCAATCACCCAGCCAGTGCATCGGGCGCATGATTTTGCGTTTGACCACAATCGCGAGGCAGGTTGGGTGATCATCAGCTATTTCGACGGGACCCAGGTTCATGGCTATTTCGGAGAACGATCATTAGCCGCCAGTGATGCCAACCGTAGCGATATTTACTTGGAACGGCTATATCATGCAGCGGAAGACGGCCAATGGGCAGAGTACGAACCGAACCGGAGCGCGTTGCTGTCGCTTGAAAATGTTCGCATGATCGAATTTCTGGATCCGGGAGTTGAGACAGATGGGTAAACACCAAAGAACATTGCTGGTAGACGGGTATCAACCAAAGTCATCAAAAATTGGCAGGAGCGCCAAGACAGGCAAGTTCGTGACCTCGAAAGCGCCCAAGAAGCTGCCGAAGGCGAAATCGGCAATCCAGGGTGTCTCTAAAAACAAAGGCTAACCATGGGCATTTTCGATTTCCTGACCGGCGAATTTATCGACGTCATCCACTGGGTGGATGACACCCGCGACACCATGGTCTGGCGCTTCGAACGCGAGGGGCACGAGATCAAATACGGCGCCAAGCTGACGGTGCGCGAAGGCCAGGCGGCGGTGTTCGTGCATGAAGGGCAACTGGCCGACGTGTTCACGCCGGGCCTCTACATGCTCGAAACCAACAACATGCCGATCATGACGACGTTGCAGCACTGGGATCACGGGTTCCAGTCGCCGTTCAAATCGGAAATCTACTTCGTCAGCACCACCCGCTTTACCGACCAGAAATGGGGCACCAAGAACCCGATCATCTGCCGCGATCCCGAATTCGGCCCGGTGCGCCTGCGCGCCTATGGCACCTATGCGGTGCGGGTGACCGATCCGGCCCGGTTCCTGGTGGAAATCGTCGGCACCGACGGCGAATTCACCATGGACGAGATCGGCTTTCAGATCCGCAACATCATCGTGCAGGAATTTTCCCGCGTGGTGGCGGCCTCGGGCATTCCGGTGCTGGACATGGCGGCCAATACCGCCGACCTGGGCAAGCTGGTGGCCTCGGCGATCTCGGAAACCGTGGCCGGCTATGGGCTGACCATTCCCGAGCTTTATATCGAGAACATCTCGCTGCCGCCCGCGGTCGAGGCGGCGCTGGACAAGCGGACCTCGATGGGGATTGCCGGCGATCTGGGCAAGTTCACCCAATATTCGGCGGCCGAGGCGATGACGGCGGCCGCGCAGAACCCGACCGGGGGCGGCATGGCCGCCGGGCTGGGTGCCGGGATGGGCCTGGCCATGGCCCAGCAGATGGCCCGGCCCGGCCCC
>NZ_PGTB01000162.1 GCF_002786325.1 Pseudooceanicola lipolyticus
CCCGATCTGCAGCTTATTGATGGTGGCGCCGGGCAGGTCAATGTACAATGCCGTCTCGGCGGTCCGCCCGCGCCATGCCGCCCCGCCGGCCAGCCAGGCGTTGCGCAACCAGGGCCTGCTGTCGAAATCAGCGGCCGGGCAGGCGCTGACCCGTCCCGCCCCGGCCGACCGGTTCGCCCCCGTGCCCGAACCCGATACCGAGGCTTTCGCCAATGCCGATGACAATCCGCTGAAGATCACCGCCGACGATCCGGTCTCGACCTTCTCGATCGATGTCGACACCGCGTCTTACGCGGTGATCCGCAATGCGCTGACCGGCGGCGCGCTGCCGCCGAAAGACGCGGTGCGCATCGAAGAGATGATCAACTATTTCCCCTATGCCTATCCCGCACCGGAACCGGGCACCGCCTTCCGCCCCACCGTTTCGGTCAGCCCGACACCGTGGAACCCCGGCACCCGGATCGTGCAGATCGGCCTGCAGGGCGCGCTGCCCGAACGCGCCGAGCGGCCGCCGCTGAACCTGGTCTTCCTGATCGACACCTCCGGGTCGATGCAGGACGCGGCCAAGTTGCCGCTGCTGGTGCAGTCCTTCACGCTGATGCTGGGCCAGCTGGGGCCCGAAGACCGCATCGCCATCGTCACCTATGCCGGCAGCGCCGGCGAGGTGCTGCCCCCCACCCCGGCCAGCGATCGCGCCACCATCCTCGCGGCGCTGCAAGCGCTATCCGCCGGAGGCTCCACCGCCGGACAGCAGGGTCTGCACCAGGCCTATGCGGTGGCCGAGGGCATGGCCCGCGACGGCGCGGTCAGCCGGGTGATCCTGGCCACCGACGGCGATTTCAACGTCGGCCTGGCCGACCCGCAGGCGCTGAAGGACTATATCGGCCGGAAACGCGACAGCGGCACCTATCTCAGCGTGCTGGGCTTTGGCCGCGGCAACCTGGACGATGCGACGATGCAGGCGCTGGCACAGTACGGCAACGGCACCGCGGCCTATATCGACACCCTGAACGAGGCGCAGAAGGTGCTGGTGGACCAGTTGACCGGCGCGCTGTTCCCGATTGCCGACGATGTGAAGATCCAGGTCGAATTCAACCCGGCGCAGGTCGCCGAATACCGGCTGATCGGCTACGAGACCCGCGCCCTGCGGCGCGAGGCGTTCAACAATGACAAGGTCGATGCCGGCGATATCGGCGCCGGCCACCAGGTGACCGCACTTTACGAGGTGACACCGGTGGGTTCGGACGCCCAGCTGACCGAGCCGCTGCGCTATGGCCGCGCCGATCCGGCCGCCGCGCCCTCGGACGAGCTGGGCTTCCTGCGCCTGCGTTACAAGGCGCCGGGCGCGGACAGCTCGCAGCTGATCGAACTGCCGATCACCGCCGACCTGCCGCCCCAGGCCGATGCCGGTTTCGCCATGGCCATCGCGGGCTTTGGACAGCTGCTGCGCGGCGCGCCCTATCTGGGCGACTGGGGCTGGGACGAGGCCATCGCGCTGGCCAATGCCCACCGCGGCGACGACACCTATGGCTATCGCAGCGAGGCGGTGCGCCTGATGCGGCTGGCGCAAAGCCTGTCGGCGAACTGAGCCTGTTGGCGCGGCGCGCGGTCAGAAATCGACGCCGCGCTGCGCCTTGATGCCGGCCTGGAACGGGTGTTTCACCTGCTCCATCTCGGTCACCAGATCGGCATATTCGCAGAGCTCGGGCTTGGCATCGCGACCGGTCAGGATCACCGCGGTGCGCTCTGACCGCGCCTTCAGCGCCTCCAGAACAGTCTCTACGCTCAGGTATTCATAGCGCAGCGCGATATTGATCTCGTCCAGCACCACCAGGTCGAACGCGCCGCTCTCCATCATCTCGCGCGCCTTGGCAAAGGCGGCGGTGGCGGCGGCGATGTCGCGGTCGCGGTCCTGGGTGTCCCAGGTGAAGCCCTCGCCCATCGAATGCCAGGTGACGCCGCCGACCTCTTCGAAAAAACGCCGCTCGCCGGTGATCCACTTGCCCTTGATGAACTGCACCACGCCGACGTTCTGTTTCCAGCCCAGTGCCCGGATCACCACCCCGAAGGCGGCCGAGGATTTGCCCTTGCCCTTGCCAGTATGTACCAGCACCAGGCCGCGCCCCGGATCGCGCAGCTCGGACACCTTGGCGCGCTGGCGCGCCTGCACCTCCTGCATCTTCTGCTTGTGGCTCTCGGCATCGCTCATCGCGGTCTCCTTCTTCTGCCGGCGCGTCGGCCGGCGGGTCAGCTTTTCGGGTCGGTGACCGAACGGGCCTTGCCGCGTTCCAGCCCCAACTGGTGTTCGCGCCAGATCACCACGCCATTGCCGGCAATCACCAGCGCCGCGCCGATCAGCATAACAAGGGTCGGCAATTCGCTGAACCAGACATAGCCGATGACAATGGCGAACAGCATCGAAACATAGTCAAACGGCGCCAGCAGCGAGGCATCGGCAAAGCGGAAGGACGAGGTGATCAGGATCTGCGCCACCCCGCCGATCAGCCCCATCAGCACCAGCATCACCGCCGTCGTCGGATCGGGCATCACCCAGCCGAACGGAATGGTCAGCAGCGCCAGCAGCGTCGAGGAGGCCGAGAAATAGAACACGATGGCCGAGGTGGTGTCGGTCTTGACCATCTGCCGCAGGGTGATCTGCACGAACGACCGCACGATGGTCGCCGCCAGGATCAGCACCGCGCCCAGCGCCGCGGCATCGCCCAGATCGCCGCCCAGCCGCGGCCACAACATCACCACCACCCCGGCCAGCCCGATCGCCACCGCCGACACCCGGATCAGCCGGATCCGCTCGCCCAGGATCAGCGCCGCCAGGATCAGCGTGAAGATCGGCGTCGCATAGCCGATCGCGGTCACCTCGGGCAGCGGCAGCAGCCCCAGCCCGGCAAAGTTCAGCCCCATCGCCATGGTGCCCAGCAGCCCGCGCCAGACGTGGCCGCTGATTTTTTTCACCCGCAGGCCCGAGGGAAATTCGCCGCGCGCCGCCAGCCAGACCAGGATCACCGGGATCGCGAACAGCGACCGGAAGAACACCGACTCGCCCGGCGGAATCGTATCCGATACCGCCTTGACCAGCGCCGACATGATCGAAAACAGGAAAAGCGCGCTCAGCTTGAGGGTTACAGCCAGGCCTGGCCGATGCGATATGAGCGATTTTGCCATGCGGCGGAACCTGCGCCGGGACGCCGGAAAGATCAACGGCTTGATTTTCACCGCGTGCCGCAGGCACATAGCGGCCAGCAGAGGAGAGCCCGCATGTATCAGAAAAACCACCTGGCCAGCCGCCTGCGCGCCGCCAGCGCCGGGCGTGACGCCGATGTCTTTGCCCGGCTTCCCGATGGCGGCCAGATCAGTTTTGGCGCGCTGTTTGCCGGCGCCGAACGGATGGCGGCGGCGCTGGTGGACTGCGGCGTACAGCCCGGCGACCGTGTCGCGGTGCAGGTGGCCAAGACCATCGAGGCGATTCAGCTCTATCTCGGCACGGTGATGGCCGGCGCGATCTTCCTGCCGCTGAACACCGCCTATACCACGTCCGAGGTCGGCTATTTCCTCGGCGACGCCACCCCGCGCGTGGTGGTCTGCGACCCCGACCGCGCCAGTGACATCGCCGGCATCGCCGGCAAGGCCCGACTTCTGACGCTGGACGCCGCCGGCCGGGGCAGCCTGCGCGATCTGGCCGACCGGCAGGGCGGCTTCGATCCGGTCACGCGCGCGCCCGGCGATCTGGCGGCGATCCTCTACACTTCGGGCACCACCGGGCGGTCGAAAGGCGCGATGCTCAGCCATGCCAACCTGGCCAGCAACTCGGAAACCCTGCGCGAATACTGGCGCTTCACCGCGGATGACGTGCTGATCCACGCGCTGCCGATCTTCCACACCCACGGTCTGTTCGTGGCCACCAACGTGGCGCTGCTGGCCGGGGCACAGGTGGTCTTCCTGCCCGGATTCGACGCCGACGCGATCCTCGAGGCGATGCCGCTGGCCACCGCGATGATGGGCGTGCCCACCTTCTATACCCGTCTGCTGGCCGAGAAACGGCTGACCCGCGACCGCGCCGCCAATATGCGGCTGTTCATCTCGGGCTCGGCGCCGCTGCTGGTCGACACCCACGAACAGTGGGAGGCGCGCACCGGTCACCGCATCCTGGAACGCTACGGCATGACCGAAACCAATATGAGCACGTCAAACCCCTATGACGGCGAACGCCGCGCCGGCACCGTCGGCTTCCCGCTGCCAGGGGTCGAGGCGCGGGTGATGGCCGAGGGCCGCGAGGTGGCGCAGGGCGAAATCGGCGTGCTGGAGGTGCGCGGACCCAACGTGTTCCAGGGCTATTGGCAGATGCCCGAGAAAACCGCGGAAGAGCTGAAGCCCGATGGCTGGTTCATTACCGGCGATCTCGCCCGCATCGACGAAGACGGCTATGTCATCATCGTCGGGCGCGAAAAGGACCTGATCATCACCGGCGGCTTCAACGTCTACCCCAAAGAGATCGAAAGCCTGATCGACGATCTTCCCGACGTCCGCGAAAGCGCGGTGATCGGCGTGCCGCACCCGGATTTCGGCGAAGGCGTGGTGGCGGTGGTGGTGCCGGAAAATCCCAAATTAGAGCCTGAAACCATCACTGCCGCCCTGGCCGGACAGCTGGCCCGGTTCAAGCAGCCCAAACAGGTTCTGCTGGTCGACGAATTGCCGCGCAACACCATGGGCAAGGTGCAGAAAAAGGCACTGCGCGAGGCCTATAAGGACCTGTTCGCGGGATAATGCGCTGCGCTCCCGGCCGGGCCTGATCCGAGGCCCCGGCGCGGCGGCCGGGCGGCACGGAACCTAGACCAGCCACCATAGCAACAGGCTGAGGCTGAAAAACGCGCCGGTGGTCGCCGCCAGCATCGCGATCGAAGCGGCGCCGCCCAGCCCGCGTTCCTGCGCCAGCACCGCATAGATCCCCAGCATCGGCATCGCGCAGGACAGGATCGCGGCGCGGTGCAGGTCGGGCGGCAGGTCGGCCATATCCGTGGCCAGCACCGCCGCCGCCGCCAGCGCCGCCAGCGCCGGATGCATCACCAGCTTGGCCACCGCGATCTGCGCCGCCATCGCCTTGTTCCCCGCCAACGGCAGCCCCACCAGCGAGCCGCCGATCACCATCAGCGCCAGCCCCGAAGTGGCGGTGGCGAACATGTCGAACAGCCGGCTCACCGGCGCCGGCATTTCGAGACCGATCACCGACACCGCCAGCCCGGCCAGCAGCCCGATGATCATCGGCCGGCGGATCAGGTCGGCGGCGATCCCAGCCAGGATGCGCAGCAGCGAGGTTTCGGCGCGGTCCTCGGCCAGATCCATCAGCACCAGGCAGAGCGGGATCAGCACGATGGTTTCCACTAGCAGGTTCATGCCCAGCACCAGACCGGCAATATCGGGAAACACCAGCAGCAGCATCGGATACCCGATCAGCCCCGAATTGGGGCAGCTTGACCCCAGTACCGCCACCGCGCGGCGGCGCCGGTCCGGTGCGGTCAGGCTGAACCAGGCAAAGGCCAGCGCCACAACCGCCAGCCCGGCCAACAGGAAAACCAGCAGATAACCCGGCTGCAGCACTTCGGAGATGTCGCGCGACGCCAGGGCGCGAAACAGCAGCGCCGGCAGCGCCAGCTGCAGCACGAACCGGCTTAGCACCTGCATGTCGCCGGGGCGGAATATGCCAAAGCGCACTGCGGCATAGCCGATGGCGATGGCAGCGTAGATCGGGAAGGTGATGCCGAGAATCGCGGCCAAGGCTCAGCCGATCCTGCCGCGATTCTCCCCCACCTGGCCGCGATGCAGCAGCAGGTGGTCCAGCACCACGCAGGCCATCATCGCCTCGCCCACCGGCACCGCACGGATGCCGACACAGGGATCGTGGCGCCCCTTGGTGATGATCTCGGCCGCCTCGCCGCTTTTGGTGATGGTCTGGCGCGGCTTCAGGATCGACGAGGTCGGCTTGACCGCGAAACGCACCACGATGTCCTGCCCGGTGGAAATGCCGCCCAGGATGCCGCCGGCATGGTTCGAGGCATAGACCGGCTGGCCGTCATTGCCCATGAAGATCTCGTCGGCATTGGCCTCGCCGGTCAGCTCGGCCGCCGCCATGCCCTCGCCGATCTCGACCCCCTTGACCGCATTGATGCTCATCATCGCGGCGGCCAGATCAGTGTCTATCTTGCCATAAACCGGCGCGCCCAGCCCGGCGGGCACGCCGCTGGCCACCACCTCGACCACCGCGCCAACCGAATTGCCCGATTTGCGCAGCCCGTCCAGATAGTCGGCCCAGGTCGCGGCGGCCTGTGGATCGGGGCACCAGAACGGGTTTTCGCCGATCTGCGCGGCATCGAAACGGTCGCGGTCGATCGCATGCACCCCGACCCGCGTCATGTAGCCGGTGATGGTGACCCCTGGCGCCAGCGCCGCAATCGCCGCGCGCGCCAGCCCGCCCGCCGCCACCCGCGCGGCGGTTTCCCGCGCCGAGGACCGGCCGCCGCCGCGATAATCGCGGATGCCGTATTTCTGCCAATAGGTGATATCGGCATGGCCGGGGCGGAACTTGTCCATGATCTCGGAATAATCCTTCGACCGCTGGTCGGTATTCTCGATCATCAACTGCACCGGCATCCCGGTGGTCTGGCCCTCGAACACGCCCGACAGGATGCGCACCGCGTCGGGCTCGCGCCGCTGGGTGGTGTATTTCGACTGCCCCGGTTTGCGCCGGTCCAGCCAGTGTTGCAGCATCGCCTCGTCCACCGGCACCCCCGGCGGGCAGCCATCCACCGTCGCCCCAAGGGCGGGCCCGTGGCTTTCGCCCCAGGTGGTCACACGGAACAAGCGGCCGAAGCTGTTGGTTGACATCGCGGAAGGCTCCTTTTCGTGCCGGCTGATTACCGGCGCGCCGCCAGCGTCACAAGGGGTTTCGCCTTGCGTGGCCGCGCATGCGGCCCTAGTGTCGCTCTCACCTCGGGGTGCCCCGGACACGTTCCGTGGCTGAGATGCGGCTTGCGCAGACCCGTTGAACCTGAACCAGTTAACACTGGCGGAGGGAAGGTATGGACATCACTCCACCCTTGCCTTTTCGCCGCAAAACGGAGGATGCGATGAAGTATCTCACATTTGCAGCGGGCGTATTCGGAGCTTCGGCAGCCTTGGCTCAGACGCCGGAACTGACCGTCTACACCTATGACAGTTTCGTGGCCGAATGGGGCCCCGGCCCTCAGATCGAAACCGCCTTCGAGGCGGTCTGCAACTGCGATCTGACCCTGGTCGCCGCCGGCGACGGCGCCGCGCTGCTGGCGCGGCTGCAGCTGGAAGGCGACCGCACCGAGGCCGACGTGGTGCTGGGGCTGGACACCAACCTGGTGCCCGCCGCCCGCGAAACCGGCCTGTTCGCGCCGCATGGGGCCGATGCCACTCTCGACCTGCCGATCACCTGGGACGACGACACCTTCCTGCCCTATGACTGGGGCTATTTCGCCTTCATCCACAACACCGACCTGGCCAATGTGCCGCAGGATTTCCTGGAACTCGCCGCCAGCGACCTGTCGATCCTCATCCAGGATCCGCGCTCGTCGACGCCGGGCCTGGGCCTGCTGATGTGGGTCAAGGCCGCCTATGGCGACGAGGCGCCGGCGGTCTGGGCCGCGCTGGCCGACAATATCGTCACCGTCACCAAGGGCTGGTCCGAGGCCTATGGCCTGTTCCTGGATGGCGAGGCCGACATGGTGCTCAGCTATACCACCTCGCCCGCCTATCACATCATCGCCGAGGACGACACCAGCAAGGATGCCGCCGCCTTTGACGAGGGGCATTACCTGCAGATCGAACTGGCCGCGCCGCTGGCGGGCAGCGACCAGCCCGAACTGGCGGCGCAATTCATGCAGTTCATCACCACCGACGCGTTCCAGTCGGTGATTCCCACCACCAACTGGATGTACCCGGCGGTGATGCCGGCAGACGGGCTGCCGGCAGAGTTTGACACCCTGGTCGAGCCGCGCAACGCGCTGCTGATCCCCGAAGCCGAGGTGACCGAGCTGCGCGCGCAGGCCCTGGCCGAATGGCTCGACGCGCTCAGCCAGTAAGCGCCGGGCCCGGCCTCGGCGCGGCGGCCTGTATCGCCGCGCTGATGGCGGCGGCGCTGGCCGCTGGCCTCACCCTCGGGCACGA
>NZ_PGTB01000163.1 GCF_002786325.1 Pseudooceanicola lipolyticus
CGCGACGGCGCGGTGCTGGTGCGCAGCGCCGCGGATGTGATCGAGGCCATCGGTCCGGCCGAGCCGCCGGCAAGCGAACAACCCACCCTGCCGCTGGACCCGGCCCAGCCGGAAACGCGCAGCCTGCAAGACTCCGCCCGCCTGCATGCGCAGATCCTGGGCCGGCTGGGCCCCTCTCCGGTGGCCGAGGATCAGCTGCTGCGCGACCTGTCGCTGCCGGCGGGCGACGTTGCCCCGGCGCTGGTCGATCTGGAACTGGAAGGCCGCATCGCGCGGCACGCCGGTGGCCTGTTGAGCCTGGTCAACTGACCCCCTGGCCTGGGGTCAAAGCCCTTGGCAGACATCGGGAATCACCGGCCGCCAGTAGAAACACAGCTCGCGCTCCGACCACCAGACATCGGTGGCGCCCAGCACCCAGCGCACCGCAACCCAGGTATTGCCCGACCGGCGATACAGCGCCTGCACCCCGGCGCCATCCATGAAATCCGGCGACAGCTCGCCGCGGGCATAGCCGGGCGTGCGATAAAGGTCGATCTCGCCGCCGCCGGGGCGTTGCGGATAGAGGTTGGCAAAGGCGATATCGCCATATTGGCGCAGGTCGTACACGATGAATTCCACCGGCGCGCCCAGCTGCCATTCGACCAGCGGGCGCACCGCCTCCATCAGCGCGCCGCGGGTGGCGCTGCCGCGCGGCGGTTCGTGCCAGGACTGCGCCGCCAGCGGCGCTGCCGCCCAGATCAGCCACAGACCTGCCAGTAGTCCCCGCATCCCATCCTCGCTTGCGTTGCGCAAATTTACCGCACTGCGCAGCCCCTGACGAGCCTGTTAACGGAGTCAAATTCGCACCAATTGACATTCACCCCTTGCGCCCCACATGTTGCGCCGTCATAGAGCCGCCCCGAAGCCGTCATTGAGGTATCCTTTTAAATGCCTGTTGTTGTTGTAGAATCTCCTGCCAAAGCCAAAACGATCAACAAGTATCTCGGCCCCGGCTATACGGTTCTGGCCTCCTACGGGCATGTGCGCGACCTGCCGCCGAAGGACGGATCGGTCGATCCCGAGCAGGATTTCGCCATGACCTGGGAGGTCGCCAGCGACAGCAAGAAACATGTCAAGGCGATTGCCGACGCGCTGGCCGAAGACGGCGAACTGATCCTCGCCACCGACCCCGACCGCGAGGGCGAGGCGATTTCCTGGCACCTGAAAGAGGCGCTGACCAAGCGGCGCTCGATCAAGAAGGGCACCGCGGTCAGCCGCGTCACCTTCAACGCCATCACCAAGGACGCGGTCAGCGAGGCGATGAAACATCCCCGCGATGTCGACATGCCGCTGGTCGAGGCCTATCTGGCGCGCCGCGCGCTGGATTACCTGGTGGGCTTCAACCTGTCGCCGGTGCTGTGGCGCAAGCTGCCCGGCGCCAAATCGGCCGGGCGGGTGCAATCGGTCTGCCTGCGGCTGATCGTCGAACGCGAGATGGAGATCGAGGCGTTCCGCGCCCGCGAATACTGGTCGGTCAAGGCGGTGCTGAGCACGCCGCGCGGCCAGGAATACGAGGCACGGCTGACGGTGCTGGCCGGCAAAAAGCTGGACCGCTACGACATCGAAAACGAGACCCAGGCCGAGATGGCGGTGCAGGCGATCACCTCGCGCGACCTGGTGGTCAAGTCGGTCGAGGCCAAGCCGGCCTCGCGCAACCCGGCCCCGCCCTTCATGACCTCGACGTTGCAACAGGAAGCCAGCCGCAAGTTCGGCATGGGCGCGCGCCAGACCATGAGCGCGGCGCAGCGGCTCTACGAGGCCGGGCACATCACCTATATGCGGACCGACGGCATCGACATGGCGCCCGAGGCGGTGCAGGCCGCGCGCGATGCGGTGAGCGACCGGTTCGGCGGTGAATACGTGCCCAGCAGCCCGCGCATTTACAAGAACAAGGCCAAGAACGCGCAGGAAGCGCATGAATGTATCCGCCCGACGGATATGGCCGCCGATGCCGAGGCGCTGAAGCTGCGCGATGCCGATCAGCGCAAGCTGTATGACCTGATCTGGAAGCGCACCCTGGCCTGCCAGATGGAATCGGCGCGGCTGGAACGCACCACCGTCGATGTCGGCAGCGCCGACGGCCAGGTCGAGTTGCGCGCCACCGGCCAGGTGGTGCTGTTCGACGGTTTCCTGCGGGTCTACGAGGAAGGCCGCGACGACACGGTTGTCGATGACGATGACAAGCGCCTGCCGCAGATTTCCGAGGGTGAAAAGGCCGACAAGCGCGACGTCACCCCCGAGCAACATTTCACCCAGCCGCCGCCGCGCTATACCGAGGCGACTCTGGTCAAGAAGATGGAAGAACTGGGCATCGGCCGGCCCTCGACCTATGCCAGCGTGATCACCACCATCCAGGACCGCGAATATGTCCGCAAGGACAAGAACCGCCTGATCCCCGAAGACAAGGGGCGCCTGGTGACCGCCTTCCTGACCAATTATTTCCGCCGCTATGTCGGCTATGACTTCACCGCCGGGCTTGAGGACGAGCTCGACCAGGTCAGCGCCGGCGACTCGGATTACAAGGCGGTGCTGGCGCGGTTCTGGCGCGACTTTTCGGCCGCCATCGCCGAAACTTCGGAACTGCGCATCACCGATGTGCTGGACAAGATCAACGAGGTGCTGGAACCGCACCTGTTCCCGCCGCGCGAAGATGGCGGCGATCCGCGCCAATGCCCGGTCTGCGGCGAGGGCCGCCTGTCGATGCGCACGGCGCGCTCGGGCGGCGCCTTTATCGGCTGCTCCAACTATCCCGACTGCCGCTATACCCGTGCCTTCGGTCCTCCGGGCGCCGAAGGTGACGAGATCGGGCCGGATGGCAAGCTGCTGGGCTATGACGAGGAAGAGCCGGTGACGCTGCGCAAGGGGCGGTTCGGCCCCTATGTGCAGAAGGGCGAGCCGACCGAAGAGGCGCCGAAACCGCCGCGCGCCTCGCTGCCCAAAGGGTGGTCGCCCGAGGATATCGACCTCGACAAGGCGCTGACGCTGCTGAACCTGCCGCGCCCGATCGGGCCGCATCCCGAGGATGGCGAACTCATCGAGGCCGGCATTGGCCGCTATGGCCCCTTCGTGAAACACGGTCGGGTCTATGCCAACCTGTCCAGCGTCGAGGAAGTGTTCGAGGTCGGCATGAACCGCGCCGTCGAACTGCTGGCGCAGAAGGCCGCGCGCGGTGGCCGCGGCACCGCGGCCAAGCCCTTGAAGGAGCTGGGCGAACATCCTGAAAACGGCGGGCCCGTCAACGTGATGGCCGGCCGCTATGGCCCCTATGTGAAATGGGAGAAGGTCAACGCCACCCTGCCCAAGGATGTCGAGCCCGAAACCGTGACGATGGAACTGGCGGTTGAGCTGATTGCCGAGAAGGCCGCCAAGAAGGGCAAGAAGGCGCCGGCCCGCAAGAAGAAAGCCAGCTGAGCCGCACCGCCCTCCCCCGGCCGCAGGCGGAAATATTCCGCACTGCGGCATTTCGTTGACTCTCCGCGCGGCTGACGGCATGACGTGGGGGAGTTTAAACAAGGAGGGGCCTCATGAAGAAAGTCTACGAGTCCGCCGCCGAGGCGCTGGACGGCCTGCTGTTTGACGGCATGCTGATCGCGGCGGGCGGTTTTGGTCTGTGCGGGATTCCGGAACTGCTGATCTCGGCAATCCGCGACGCCGGCACCAAGGATCTGACCGTCGCCTCGAACAATGCCGGGGTGGATGATTTCGGCCTGGGCGTGCTGCTGCAAAGCCGCCAGGTCAAAAAGATGATGTCCTCCTATGTCGGGGAAAATGCCGAATTCATGCGGCAATACCTCTCGGGCGAGCTGGAGCTGGAATTCAACCCGCAGGGCACCCTGGCCGAGCGCATGCGCGCCGGCGGCTGCGGCATCCCCGGCTTCTACACCAAGACCGGTGTCGGCACGCAGATCGCCGAGGGCAAGGAAGTGAAGGTGTTCAACGGCGAGGAATATATCCTCGAACAGGGCATCTTTGCCGATCTCTCCATCGTCAAGGCCTGGAAGGCCGACGATACCGGCAACCTGGTGTTCCGCAAGACCGCGCGCAACTTCAATCCGCCGGCGGCGATGTGCGGCAAGGTCTGCGTCGCCGAGGTGGAAGAAATCGTGCCGCGCGGCTCGATCGACCCTGACCATATCCACCTGCCCGGCATCTACGTGCACCGGATCATCCAGGGCGAACACGAAAAGCGCATCGAACAGCGCACGGTCCGCAAGAAGGAGGATGCCTAGGCGATGAGGGCACCTGACGCGGGGCCCTTCCTGGGAGAACTGACCGAGAGCGTCGCGCTGCAATTCCTCGCCGCGGCGCCCTTCTCGCTGGTTCTGACCGACCCGCGTCAGCCGGACAATCCCATCGTCTATGCCAACCAGGCCTTCTGCGATATTTCGGGCTATCCGAAATCCGAGATCATCGGCCGCAATTGCCGGTTCCTCCAGGGCCCGGCGACCGACCCGCACACCGTCGAGCGCATCCAGAAGGCGCTGCGCGACAATGACGAGGTGATGGTCGACATCCTGAACTATCACAAGAATGGCACGCCATTCTGGAACCGTTTGCTGATCTCGCCGCTGCGCGCCCCGGATGGCACGGTGCTGTTCTTCAGCGGCGTGCAGAAACGCCTGGCCGCCGAAGACCAGCCCGACAACCAGCGCGCCGCCATCGACGAGCTGCATCACCGGGTCAAGAATCACCTGGCGATGGTACGCTCGCTGATCCGGATGCATGGCCGCGATAACAGTGCCGACCCGCGCCGCATCCTGAACGATGCGGCAAACCGGATCGACGTGCTGTCGCTGCTGTATGAGCAGCTGACCTACCGGCCGGGTGAAAACCGGCAGGCGGTGGTGCTGAGCGACTATCTCGAGCGCATCACGCTGGCGATCGGGGCGCTGGGCGATCAGGACGCGGTTCAGGTGTCGCTGCAGGCCGACCGCTTCACCGTGCCCGTCGAACACGCGGTGCATATTGCGATGATCGTGTCGGAATGCGTGACCAATGCGATGCAGCACGCGTTCGAGGAGGGCGCCGACGGCCTGGTGGCGGTGACGGTGGCGGAACGCGCCGATGGCGGCATCCGCATCCAGATCCGCGATGACGGGCGCGGTTTCCCCGACGGGGTGAACTGGCCCAGCCGCAACTCGCTGGGTGGCCGGCTGGCGCTGGAACTGAGCACGGCGCTGTCCGGCGAGCTTGATGTCGTGTCCGGACCATCGGGCACGACGGTAACTTTCCAGGCACCGCCCGCGGTGCGAGAGATAAGCTGAGAGAAGACGCGCACAGCGCGCATGATTGGACCCGCAGGGCGCCTGCCCTGCCTAAAGAAAGGAAGTGCTATGCCTTGGGACCGCAACCAGATGGCCGCGCGCGCGGCGGAGGAACTGGAAGACGGGATGTATGTCAATCTGGGGATCGGTATCCCGACCCTGGTGGCGAACTATGTCGGCGACAAGGACATCACGCTGCAATCTGAAAACGGCATGCTGGGCATGGGCCCCTTCCCCTTCGAGGGCGAAGAGGATCCCGACCTGATCAATGCCGGCAAGCAAACCATCACCGAACTGGCGCGCACCTCGTATTTCGACAGCGCCACCAGCTTTGGCATGATCCGCGGTGGCAAGATCGCCGCGGCGATCCTGGGCGCGATGGAAGTGGCCGAAAACGGCGACCTGGCGAACTGGATGATCCCCGGCAAGCTGGTCAAGGGCATGGGCGGCGCGATGGACCTGGTCGCCGGCGTCGGCAAGGTCATCGTGGTGATGGACCACACCAACAAGCATGGCGACAGCAAGGTGCTGAAGGAATGTACCCTGCCGCTGACCGGCAAGCGGGTGGTCAACCGCATCATCACCAATCTGGGCGTGCTGGACGTGGTCGAGGGCGGGCTGAAAATCGTCGAACTGGCCGACGGGGTCAGCGAGGACGAGTTGCGCGCCGCCACCGAGGCCAAGATTGTCTGACCCCGAAATTATCCGGGAAGACAGTGGCAGCAAGGGCCGCTACTTGCTGCGCCAGAACGGGACCGAGGCCGAGCTGACCTTCAGCGTGGCCTCGCCCAGCCTGATCATCGCCGATCACACCGGCGTGCCGGATGCCCTGCGCGGCACCGGCGCGGGGGCGGCGCTGGTTGCGCGGCTGGTCGCCGATGCGAAGGCGGGCGGCTACAAGATCGTGCCGCTCTGCCCCTTCGTGAACGCCCAGCGGCGGCGGCATCCGGAATGGGCCGACCAGTTCAGCGCGTAAGGCATCACGGCCAAAGCCGCCGCTCACGCCCCGCCCAGCACCTCGACAGCCAGAACCGTGGGCAGATGGCGGGCGATCTCGCTCCAGTTTTCGCCCTCGTCGCGGCTGGCAAAGACCGAGCCGCTATTGGTGCCGAAATAGATTCCGGCCGGGTCATGCCGGTCGCCCGCCATCGCCTGCCGCAGCACGGTGAAGAAACAGGCCACCTGCGGCAGCCCGGCGCGCTGTGCCCGCCAAGTGCGGCCGCCATCGTCGGAATGCCAGACCGCCGCCGCCGCATCGGGCGGATAGCGCCCGGCACTGTCGCCGTTCAGCGGCAGGGTCCAGATCTTCTGCGGGTCGCGCGGATGGACATGGATCGGAAACCCGAAGGTCGAGGGCAGCCCGGCGGTGATGTCCTCCCAGCTGCGTCCGCCATCGCCCGAACGCCAGACGCCGTGGTGGTTCTGCTGATACAGCACGTCGCCATTGCCCGCCGCGCGCCGGATATTGTGCACGCAATGCCCGGTTTCCCCGTCATGCGGCGCGGCCGGGTGGTCGTGCTGGGTGCAGCTTTCGGCATTGGCCAGCCGGTTGCGCCGTTCCCAGCTGGTGCCGCCATCCTCGGTGGCGAAGACCCCGGCCATGGAAATCCCCACCCACAGCTTATCCGCCGCGGCCGGATCGGGCACGATGGAATGCAGCACCAGCCCGGCGCCGCCGGGGATCCAGCTTTCCGCCGAGGGATGGTTGGTCAGCCCCTCGCGTTTTTCCCAGGTTTTGCCGCCATCGCCGCTGGCCAGCAGGCTGGCGGGCTTGGTGCCAGCATAGAGCGTGCCATGGGCATGACACAGCGACCAGACCTGTTCGAACTGGTCGCCAAAGGGCAGATCCTCTTTCTGCCAGCCGATCATCTGGGCAAAATTTTCGTCATTGGCCGCCCAGTCGTCCAGCGACCCCTTGGTCAGCCGAGTCAGCGACCAGCTGGCCCCGCCATCCTCCGAACGCCAGACCCCGGCGCCGTTCCAGTCGCCCCCGCCCCCGGCCCAGATCCGGCCGGTTGCGGCATCGCCCACGACATGGTTGATCGGCCAGCCATCGCAGAACGGGCCTTTCACCACCCAATCGGCGCGGTCCGTCCCGCTGTGAAGGATGAAGGCGCCCTTGGTCGTGCCAACCAGAATCGAAACACCCGTCTCAGACATCGTGCCGCCCTCCCAAGCCTGGCGCGAGGATAGCACGGAACGCGGCTTCGGCCATCTGTACCGTGACGGCCCCGGCAAGGCTTGGCCGGTGGGCCGTCAGTTCTGGACCTGGCTCACCCGTTCGGGCGCGGCGGCGACGAAAACGCAGCCGTCCGAGATCAGCTCGGGCGGGGTGCGGCACAAGCCGCGCGCCACCTGGAAGGCGGCCAGCACCTTGGGCACGTAATCGCGGGTTTCGGCATAGGGCGGCACGCCGCCATTCTTTCTGACCGCTCCCTCGCCGGCATTATACCCGGCCAGCACCAGCATCGGGTCGCCGTTGAATTCCTGCATCAGCCAGTCGAGATAGCGCACGCCGCCGGAAATGTTCTGATCGGCCACCATCCGGTCGGTCACGCCAAAGCGGGTGGCGGTGTCGGGCATCAGCTGCATCAGCCCGGCGGCGCCGGCGCTGCTGACCGCATTGGCCCGGCCCGCCGATTCCACCGCGATCACCGCCAGGACCAGCGCCGGCGAAACCGAGGTGCCCGCCGTCGACATCAGGATCGGCGCCGCCTGTTCGGTGGCAATCTGCTGCAACGTCTGCAGGCGCGGCGCCGGCACCTTGCCCGAGGCGTTCAGCACCCTCAGCGCCGGGGTCAGCCGCGCC
>NZ_PGTB01000164.1 GCF_002786325.1 Pseudooceanicola lipolyticus
TCAGCGCGCAGACCGCCGCGCGCCTGCGCAAAGAGGCCGGTGTGCGCCAGGAGGGCGACCCGTGGCAGCGGCTGCGCGGCCTCGACCTGGAGGATCTGGCCGCCATCGCCGCAAGCGAAAGCACCGAGGTCGCGGCGGTGCTGCTCTCCAAGCTTGATACCGCCAGGGCCGCCGAGCTTCTGGGCACCTTGCCCGGCCCGCTGGCGCGGCGCATCACCTATGCGGTGTCGCAGACCCAGGCGGTCACCCCCGAGGCGGTTGACCGCATCGGCCTGTCGCTGGCCTCGCAGCTCGACAACCGCCCGGCCCCCGCCTTCGAGGATGAGCCCGGCGCCCGGGTCGGCGCCATCCTGAACCAGTCCACCGCGCATACCCGCGACGCGTTGCTGACCTCGCTCGACGAAACCGATGCCGATTTCGCCGGCCGCGTCCGCAAGGAAATTTTCACCTTCGCGCATATCTCGGTCCGGGTCGGTCCGCGCGACGTGCCGGCGCTGGTGCGCAACATAGATGCCGACACGCTGGTCACCGCGCTGGCCGGTGCAACCGACGAACAGACCTCGGGCGTGGTCGATTTCCTGCTGTCCAACATGTCGCAGCGTATGGCCGACAACCTGCGCGACGAGGTGTCGGACCGCGGCCGCGTCAAGCCGCGCGAGGCCGAGGCGGCGATGAACGAGGTGGTCGGGATTGTCCGCCAGATGGTGGAGATGGGCGAAATCGAACTGGTCGATCCCGACGAGGCGCTGCAAGAGGAGGCCGACGAGGCCTGATCGCGGCGCATGGACAGCCCCGGAAATCGCCCCTATCACGAGGCATGGTTTTCCGCTGCCCTCCTCTCTCTGCGCCCCGGTGCCGGCCATGACAGATGTCGAGGCGGGGCAACTGAGAACCCGCGCCATCCTCCTGATTCTGGCGGCAATGTTCTGCTTTTCGGTGATGGATGCCAGCGTCAAGGCGCTGATCCCGCGCATCGGCGTGCTGCCGTCGCTGTGGACGCGCTATGCCGGCCAGATGGCGCTGGTGATCCTGCTGATCCTGCCGCGCATTCATCTGGTGGTACGCACCAGGTATCCCGGCTTTCAGATCCTGCGCTCCTGCCTGCTGATGTGCGCCACCGCCGCGTTTTTCACGGCGCTTGGCCTGATCCCGCTGACGGATGCGGCGGCGCTGATGGCCACCAACCCGGTGCTGCTTACCCTGGGGGCGGCGCTGTTCCTGGGCGAAAGCCTGGGCATCCGCCGGATCACCGGCATCGTGGTGGCGCTGATCGGGGCGATGATCATCATCCGGCCCGGCAGCGCGGTGTTTTCGCTGGCGGCGCTGCTGCCGCTGGCCGCCGCCGCCTGCTATGCCGGCTACAGCCTGCTGACCCGCAGGGTCGGCGCCAACGAGGATCCCTGGACCTCGCTGTTTTACACGGCACTGGTGGGCACGGTGGTGTTCACCATCCTGGTGCCCTTTGCGTGGCAGCCACTGGATGCGGTCAGCCTGATGATCATGGCGGGGATCGCGGTGTTCGGCATGTTGGGCCAGATGTTCCTGATCCGCGCCTTCAGTGCCGGTGAGGCGGCGATGCTGGCCCCTTATGCCTATGCCGGAATTATCTTCGCCTCGGGCTGGAGCATGCTGTTGTTCGACGAATGGCCCGACCTCTGGACGGTGGTGGGCACCCTTGTGATCATAGGGTCGGGACTCTATGTCTGGCACCGCGAAACCCGGACTCGGAGCTGACGCCATGCCTGCCGAGGTATCAGAACTGTCGCGCCGCCAGCGCATTGGCTATTTCCTGGCCGACCTGTTCCTGCGCGGGCTGATCGGGCTGGTCCTGCTGATCCCCTATCGCTGGCGGGTGCCGATGATGGGGTGGCTGGTGGCGCAAGTGGTGGCGCCGGTGGCCGGGCTGCGCAAGCGGGTGCGCGCCAATCTGAAACTGGTGCAACCCGACCTGTCCGAGCCCGAGATCCGGCGGCTGTGCCGCGCGGTGCCCGACAATGCCGGCCGCAAGCTGATCGAACTCTATTCTCCCCGCGCCTTTGCCGAACGCGCCAAGGGCTGGCAGATCGGCGGCCCCGGCCTGGCCGCACTGACCGAGGCGCATGCCGCAGGCCGGCCGGTGATCGTGATCAGCGGCCATTTCGGCAATTACGACGCTGCGCGCGCCTCGCTGCGCCATCGCGGGATCGAGATGGGCTCGATCTATCGCCGGATGGCCAACCCCTATTTCAACGCCCATTACACCCGCATGATGGAAGCGGTGGGCAAGCCGATGTTCATGCAGGGTCGCCGTGGCATGATCGAAATGGTGCGCCATCTGCGCGCCGGTGGCATCATCGCCATCGCCGCCGACCTGCACGCCCATGGCGGTGTCGAGATCGATTTTTTCGGCAAGCCGGCGGTGACCTCGACGGTGCCGGCGGAACTGGCGCTGAAACACAACGCGCCGCTGATCCCGGTCTACGGGTTGCGCAAACCCAATGGGCTGGATTTCGAGATCATCGTGCACGAGCCGATCCCGCCGACCGACCCGAAAACCATGACCCAGGCGTTCAACCACGACCTGGAAGCCCTGGTGCGCCAGCATATGGAGCAATGGTTCTGGGTGCACCGGCGCTGGAAACCCTGGTTCGACCTGGGCGTGCAGCCCGAGGACATGCCGGGCTAATCCACGGCAGTCCGGCGGTTGACGTCGGGCCTCCCCCGTCCGGCTACTGCGTTTTCGCGGCGGCGACGATGGCGCCGGGGCCGGGCTTCTGCACCAGCACCGCGGCCGGCAGCGCGCCGGGCAGGTCCGCCTGCATCTCGACCTCGCTGGCGCCATCCCACTGGCCCAGAACGGTCCATTCGGCGGCGACATTGCTGTAATCGATCACCCGCCCGGCATTTTCGCCGCGGGTGATATGCGCCCGGCGTATCGGATCATAACGCACCAGATGCACGTCGAAGGGGCCGGTCAGCGGTTCCGCCAGCGGCGCCAGTTGAATGGTCAGCACGGTGCTGTCGCGCAGCAGGTCCAGGCGCACACGCTGCGGCGCCAGCTTGTGGGTCATGATCAATTCGGCCAGTTCCATGCCGCGCACGCCCACCAGATCTTCCTCGCCATTGACGATCATCTGCGGCGTGTAGATCGACCGCCGTCCGGCCGCATAGGCATAGGCCTTTTGCCGCTTGGTAAAGCCGGGTTTGGCATATTCATCCTTCCAGCCGATATAGTCCCAGTAATCGACATGCAGCGCCAGGGCGATCACGTCATCGCGCTGCGACAGGCGCTCGAACAGCGCATCGGCGGGCGGACAGGAGGAACAGCCCTGCGAGGTAAACAGCTCGACCACCACCGTGTTGTCCTGCGCCCGAACCAAGGCGGGCAAAGCGGCGCAGAACACCAGCAGCGCGGCGGCAAAACGTGTCATTTGGCGGTCTTCCTTTTGGTCCCGGTGCCGACCGATCTATCCAGCGGCGGCGGGAATTGCCAATCAATCCTTCTTGAGAGACAGGTGATGTCGTTGCTGGGCGTTGTCCGACGTAAATTGTGTGCCATGGTATACCAATTTCGACACCCCGCCCTACATGGGTATTGAACGCTTGCGCCACCTGATGCAGACAAAGAACAGCGAATTCCCGTTGTCATCGATCAAAGAGGGAGCCACCCATGCCTATCACCGTTGGACAGGACACCGCCAAGACACGCAAAAGCCTGAGCGTGAATGGCAAGAGCTATGCCTATTACTCGATCCCCGCCGCCACCGAGGCCGGGCTGGGCGATTTCTCGCAACTGCCGGCGGCACTGAAAGTGGTGCTGGAGAACATGCTGCGCTTCGAAGACGGCAAGACGGTGACGGTCGAGGACATCAAGGCCTTTGCCGAATGGGCGGAAAAAGGCGGCAACAACCCGCGCGAGATCGCCTATCGCCCGGCCCGCGTGCTGATGCAGGATTTCACCGGCGTGCCGGCAGTGGTAGACTTGGCGGCGATGCGCGACGGCATCGTCGCGCTGGGCGGCGATGCCGAGAAGATCAACCCGCTGAACCCGGTCGACCTGGTGATCGACCACTCGGTGATGATCGACGAATTCGGCAATCCGCGCGCCTTCCAGATGAATGTCGACCGCGAATACGAGCGCAACATGGAGCGCTATGTCTTCCTGAAATGGGGGCAGAAGGCTTTCAACAATTTCCGCGTGGTGCCGCCCGGCACCGGCATCTGCCACCAGGTCAACCTGGAATACCTGGCCCAGACGGTCTGGACCGATTCCGACCAGGGCGGTGACGAGGTTGCCTATCCCGACACGCTGGTCGGCACCGACAGCCACACCACCATGGTCAACGGCGCCGCGGTGCTGGGCTGGGGTGTCGGCGGGATCGAGGCCGAGGCGGCGATGCTGGGCCAGCCGATCTCGATGCTGATCCCCGAGGTGATCGGCTTCAAGCTGACCGGCGCGATGGTCGAGGGAACCACCGCCACCGACCTGGTGCTGAAGGTGGTGCAGATGCTGCGCGAAAAAGGCGTGGTGGGCAAATTTGTCGAATTCTACGGCGACGGGCTGGACAACGTGCCGCTGGCCGACCGTGCCACCATCGGCAACATGGCCCCGGAATACGGCGCCACCTGCGGCTTTTTCCCGATCGACGACGAAACCCTGCGCTATTTGCGCCAGACCGGCCGCGACGAGGACCGGGTGGCGCTGGTCGAGGCCTATGCCAAGGAAAACGGCATGTGGCGCAATCCGGGCTATGCGCCGATCTATACCGACACGCTGGAACTGGACATGTCCACCGTGGTGCCGGCGATCTCGGGGCCCAAACGGCCGCAGGACCACATCGCGCTCGACGCCGCGGCCAAGGCCTTCGGCGCCTATGTCAAAGGCCAGCGCGACGGCAAGGATGCCTCGGCCCCGGCCGAGGTGCGCTGGGAAGGCGAAGGCGGCGCCCCGGAGCCGCGCGACATCCCCGGCGACGAGGGGCATCACAAGAAGGGCTGGTACAAGACCGATGACGGCGCCTTCCAGATGCATGACGGCTCGATCGTGATCGCCTCGATCACCTCCTGCACCAATACCTCGAACCCCTATGTGATGATCGGTGCCGGCCTGGTGGCGCGCAACGCCCGCGAAAAGGGCCTGACCCGCAAGCCCTGGGTCAAGACCTCGCTGGCGCCCGGCAGCCAGGTGGTTTCGGCCTATCTCGAGGCCGCCGGTCTGCAGGACGATCTGGACGCCATCGGCTTCAACCTGGTCGGCTATGGCTGCACCACCTGCATCGGCAATTCCGGCCCGCTGGCGCCGGAGATTTCCAAATGCATCAACGACCACGACCTGATCGGCGTGTCGGTGCTGTCGGGCAACCGCAACTTCGAGGGCCGGATCAGCCCCGATGTGCGCGCCAACTACCTCGCCAGCCCGCCGCTGGTGGTGGCCTATGCGCTGGTCGGCGACATGAATGTCGACATCACCCGTGAACCGCTGGGCCAGGACCAGGACGGCAACGACGTGTTTCTGAAAGACATCTGGCCCAGCCAGACCGAGATTGCCGAACTGGTGCAGAAGACGGTGACGCGCGAGGCGTTCCAGTCGAAATATGCCGACGTGTTCAAGGGCGACGAGAAATGGCGCGGCGTCGAAACCACCGACAGCCTGACCTATGACTGGCCGCCGGCCTCGACCTATGTGCAGAACCCGCCCTATTTCCGCAACATGAGCAAAGAGCCGGGCACCATCAGCAATATCGAGAATGCCAAGGTGCTGGCGGTGCTGGGCGACATGATCACCACCGACCACATCAGCCCGGCGGGCTCGTTCAAAGAATCCACCCCGGCGGGCAAATATCTGACCGATCATCAGGTGCCGGTGCGCGAATTCAACTCCTACGGCTCGCGCCGGGGCAATCACGAGGTGATGATGCGCGGCACCTTCGCCAACATCCGCATCCGGAACGAGATGCTGGACGGGGTCGAGGGCGGCTATACCAAGGGTCCGGATGGCAAGCAGACCTCGATCTACGACGCCGCGATGGCCTATCAGGAACAGGGCACGCCGCTGGTGATCTTCGGCGGCGAGCAATACGGCGCCGGCTCGTCCCGCGACTGGGCGGCCAAAGGCACCAACCTGCTGGGGGTGAAGGCGGTGATCGCCGAATCCTTCGAACGCATCCACCGCTCGAACCTGGTCGGCATGGGGGTGATCCCGTTCGAATTCACCGGCGGCGACACCCGCAAGACGCTGGGTCTGACCGGTGACGAAACGGTGTCGATCAGCGGGCTGGACAGCATCAAGCCGCAGCAGGTGGTTGATTGCAGCCTGACCTTTGCCGACGGGTCGACCAAGGTGATCCAGCTGAAGTGCCGGATCGATACCGCCATCGAGATCGAATATATCGAACATGGCGGGGTGCTGCATTACGTGCTGCGCAACCTCGCCAAGGCGGCGTAGGCGACCAATGCGAGGGGGCGCCGCCCCCTCGCAGCTCATGAAAACAATTGCAGCAAAAGTAGGTGGCCGGGGACTCAGGCGCCGCCGGTGGCGGCCAGCGCCTTGGCCAGTTCCGGTTCGAAACGCTGTTCCATGTCGCTGCCCACCAGCGGGCCGACAAATTTGAACAGCACCGTGCCGTCACCACCGATGATAAAGGTTTCCGGCGGCGCGGTGACGCCCCAGTCGATCGCGCTGCGCCCCGCCGGGTCGAAACCGAGGCCCAGGAACGGGTTGCCCTCATCCTCCAGATAGCGCAGCGCCTGGCCCTGCTGATCCTTGAAATTCACCCCGTAAAGCCGCACGCCGCGCTCGCGCAGCTCGTGCAGATAGGGGTGTTCGGCGCGGCAGGGCGGGCACCAGCTGGCCCAGAAGTTGATCACCGTGATCTCGCCGGTGGTCAGGTCTTCGCGGCTTAGCCCCGGCAGATCGGCAAGCCGTTGTTCGGGCAGCACCGGCGCGGCGCGGCCGATGAAGATCGACGGCAGGCTGTCGGGATCGTCGCGCATCATGCTGACCCCGGCGAGGCCGACAAAGGCCAGGAAGATCAGCGGCGGCAGCACCATCAGCGGCGAGATCTTAGCCATTGCGCGACATCCTTCGTTCCATCCGTTGCAACTGGGCGCGCACCCGGCGCCCACGCCAGAGGCTCAGCGCCACCAAGGCCAGCAGAAGCACCAGCGCCACGCCATAGGCGGACAGCACGGTGCTGGCATATTTGCCCAGATCCGGCATCACGCCGCCGCCCTTTCGCGCGCCATCAGCGCCCGCATCCGGCGGATGCGGATCTCGGTCCCGGTGCGGTACAGCACCAGCGCGATGAACAAGAGCACAAAGCCGGCGATGCAGACCAGCAGCGGCAGGTAGAAGACATCGGCCACGTTTTCCTCGGCATCCAGCGACAGCGAGGCACCCTGGTGCAGCCCCTGGTTCCAGAAATTCACCGCATAGCGCGACAGCAGCGCAAAGACCGACCCGACCAGGCAGAGGATCGCGGTCAGGTCGGCGGCAGTGTCGGGATTGTCGATCGCCGCCCACAGCGCCATGTAGCCGAGATAGAACAGGAACAGGATCAGGAACGAGGTCAGCCGCGGATCCCAGGCCCACCAGGTGCCCCACATCGGCTGGCCCCAGATCGCCCCGGTAACCAGCGCGATCAGCGTCATCACCACCCCCACCGGCGCCGCGGCGCGGGCCGCCAGCGCGCTGACATGGTGGCGGCGCACCAGCCAGATCAGCGAGGCCACCAGCATCATCAGCCAGGCATTGATCGCCATCAGCGCCGAGGGCACATGCAGATAGATGATCTTGACCGTCGACCCCTGCCGATAATCATCGGGGGTGAAGAAGAACCCCCAGACCAGCCCGATGGCCAGGCAGGCGGCAGCCAGCAGCCACAGCGCCGGCAGCACGCGTTCCGACGTGGTCAGGAACTTCTTCGGATTGGCATATTCCCACAGCGACATGGCGGCTATGTAAACGGCTTTTGCGACCCGGACAATTCACAACACCTAGCGCAGATTGACGCGGAGCACCGCGGCGCTGGCAAAGGGCAGCAGCGCGATCGTGCCGGCGGTGATCCCGGCCAGCAACAGCAGCGGCGTGGCCGGGTCCAGCCCCGCCGCGCCGCGCCGCG
>NZ_PGTB01000165.1 GCF_002786325.1 Pseudooceanicola lipolyticus
CGCTTTGCCCGCTGGGAGCCGGGGGCGGAGATGCGCGACGGGCCGTTCGGGGCGCGGATCCCGGTGCGGGAGGAACCGGTCGAGCCCGAGATCCTGATCGTGCCGCTGGTCGCCTTCGATCTGCGCGGCAACCGGCTGGGTTATGGCGGCGGCTTCTACGACCGCACGCTGGCGCGGCTGCGGGCGCGGCGGGCGACGCTGGCCATCGGCTTTGCCTATGACGCGCAGGAGGCCGAGGATCTGCCGCTGGAGCCGACCGACGAGCGGCTGGACATGGTGGTGACCGAAAGCCGGGTGCTGGTGATGTCGTGATCGGGATAATTGGCTGGGCGGGTAGTGCTCTGAAGGAGCTAGAGGGGCCATATCACCAAATTATTGGTCCAGTTTGGTACGCCTGCCAGAGAGTCTGTTCCTAGATGAAGCAACCGAGTATTCTTTTCTCGCTACTGTGCATTCACGGAAAGGTTTTGCTCATTGCCACCAAAAGCAGATACTGGATCGCCGGAAGTTCTGCCGATGTTTCTTCCCGCGCTCCATAAGCTCCAATGGGCCGCCCGCCATGTCGACTTCCTCGATTCAATGATCGAAGAATATTCCGACCAATGCGTTTCTACCTCTATTGAAGAGCCTGAACACGGCGAAGTTACCCGCAACGTCACCATTCAAACAGATGAGATAACTTATCCCTTTACGTTGGGGATTGGTGACATCATACGAAATCTGCGCGCACCGCTGGACTTCGTAATCAGCGCTATGTTCGAGCAGCATGAAAAGAACCCTCAGCATGCTTATTTTCCGATATCTGACAACCGGGAAAGCATGGCGGGTTCGATTAAGGGCAACTTGGAAAAAGAGGGGTTTCAGGCGCTTACGGACTTCTTCCTAAATGAAGTTGAGGCAACGGAGACTGGAAAAGGACGCGATCTTTGGGTGCTGAACCAGCTAGATCGCGTAAACAAGCACCGAAACCTGATTCTTGTAGAACAGGTCGCGTTGGCCCCTGACCCAAATTACATTGTCGATGAACCAAACCTGAAGATAATCTCTTCTGACAACTACAGACTTCTAAAGCCGGGGCAAAAAACCTCGTACCCGATTCATGTAGGCGCCGTCATCGACCAATGCTCCATGGTGCAGGCGCGTTTGAATGTAATTTTTGGCTCAACTGAGATCTTGGCAGGTCAGCACATCATACCGTACCTAAAACACACACAAAATGCGGTGCTGAACACATTACGCAAAACCCAACAGGCGTATGTCGAAGCATTCGGAACCTAATAATCGCTTAGGAGCCTATACCCTTAGTCTGGATTTAGTTCTATGCGCTGATAACAAAGGCTTTTCACAGCCTTCCCTAACATTCTTGGATGCGGAACCCGTCTCGACACTTACGAACCCATAAAGGCATGATCCATCTTGCTCTTCCCTGCGCCGCGGCCTAGGACGGCGGGATGCGACTTCTGTTTCTGGGCGATGTGATGGGCCGTGCCGGGCGGGCGGCGATCCGCGAGCACCTGCCGCGGCTGCGTGCCGACTGGCGGCTCGACTTTGTCGTGGTCAATGGCGAGAACGCCACCGGCGGCATGGGGCTGAGCGGCGATCACGCCAAGCTGATCCTCGAGGCCGGGGCCGATTGCGTCACCCTGGGCGATCACGCCTTCGACCAGAAGGACATGATGCAATTCATCGGTGGCGAGCCGCGGGTGCTGCGGCCGCTGAATTTCGCCAAGGGCGCGCCGGGCGTTGGCGCCCGGCTGTTCACCGCGCAGAACGGCAAGAAGGTGCTGGTGGCGCAGGTGCTGGGCCAGGTGTTCATGAAGCGGCCCTTCGACGATCCGTTCTCGGCGCTGGAGCCGGTGCTGAAGACCTATCCGCTGGGCGGGCAGGCGGCGGCGGTGATCGTCGACATGCATTGCGAGGCGACCTCGGAAAAGATGGCGATGGGCCATTTCTGCGACGGCCGCGCCAGCCTGGTGGTGGGCACCCATACCCATGTGCCCACGGCGGATGCGCAGATCCTGCCGCGCGGCACCGCCTATCTCACCGATGCCGGCATGTGCGGCGACTACGATTCGGTGATCGGCATGGACAAGGCCGAACCGATGCGGCGCTTTCTGACCGGCATGTCCTCGGGCCGGTTCACACCGGCGGCGGGCGAGGCGACGCTGTCGGGCCTGTTTGTCGAAACCGATGACCGGACCGGCCAGGCCCGGCGCGTGGTGATGGTGCGCGATGGCGGCCGGTTGCAGCCCGCCGCGCCATGACCCGCGGGCAGGTGCTGTTCTATGGCGGCGTGCTGCTGGTCGTCGGGGCGGGCTGGGGCCTGACCCAGCCGCTCAGCAAGATCGCGGTCAGCACCGGCCATCGCCATTTCGGACTGATCTTCTGGCAACTGGCGATCGGCGCGCTGGCCTTCGGCCTGCTGACGCTGTTGCAGCGCAAGCCGCTGCCGCTGAGCCGCGAGGCGCTGTGGGTCTATGCGGTGATCGCGCTGATCGGCACGGTGGTGCCGAATTCGGCCTCCTACCAGGCGATTGCCCATCTGCCGGCGGGCGTGGTGTCGATCCTGCTGTCGCTGGTGCCGATGCTGGCCTTCCCGATGGCGCTGCTGCTGGGGCTGGAACGCTTCGCGCTGCGGCGGCTGCTGGGGCTGGCGGCGGGGCTGGCCGGGGTGGCGCTGCTGGTGCTGCCCGAAGCCAGCCTGCCGGATGCCGCGGCGCTGGCCTGGGTGCCGCTGGGGCTGGTGGCGCCGCTGCTGTATGCCTTCGAGGGCAATTACGTGGCGCGCTGGGGCACCGCCGGGCTGGATCCGGTGCGGGTGCTGCTGGGCGCCTCGCTGGTCGGGGTGGCGATGGCGCTGCCGCTGGAGTTGGTCAGCGGCCAGTTCATCTCGCCGCTGCGCAGCTTCGGCGCGCCGGAATGGGCGCTGATCGCCGCCTCGCTGATCCATGTGGTGGTCTATGCCACCTATGTCTGGCTGGTCGGGCGGGCCGGGCCGGTCTTTGCGGTGCAGGTGTCCTACCCGGTGACCGGCTTTGGCGTGCTCTGGGCGATGCTGTTGCTGGGCGAAACCTATTCGCCCTATATCTGGGCGGCGCTGGGCCTGGTGGTGATCGGTATGCTGCTGGTGCAGCCGCGCCTGCAAGAGGCAGTTGCCGAAGCCGGTCCGATCGGGGAAACTGGCGGCTAGGTTCGCACCGACCCGGCCCCGCAAGAAAAGACAGGTATGGACTTCTTACAGATTTCTGACACCGGCGGCGCGGTCATGGCGCTGTGCATCGTGCTGGTCATGTTCGTGTTTTTCCTGCGCGAGGTCTTTCCAACCGAGGTGGTGGCGATTGCCGGCGCGGCGTTGATGCTGATCGCCGGGATCCTGCCCTATGACGCGGCGCTGGCGGTGCTGTCGAACCCGGCGCCCTGGACCATCGCCTCGATGTTCATCATCATGGGCGCGCTGGTGCGTACCGGCGCGCTGGACGTGCTGACGCGGCTGGCCGAACGCTATGGCCGCACCCATCCGCGGATGGCGGTGACCGGGGTAATTGCCATGGTGATGGCAGGCTCGGCGGTGATGAACAACACCCCGGTGGTGGTGGTGATGATCCCGGTTTTTGTGCAGCTGTCGCAGACGCTGGGCACCGAGGCCTCCAAGCTGCTGATCCCGCTCAGCTATGCGGCGATCATGGGCGGCTCGCTGACGCTGATCGGCACCTCGACCAACCTGCTGGTCGACGGGGTGGCGAGGGCCGAGGGGCTGGCACCCTTCGGCATCCTGGAAATCCTGCCGATCGGCTTGGTGGTCTGCGTCTGGGGCCTCATCTATATGGGCATCTTCGCGCCCCGGCTGCTGCCGGACCGGGACAGCATGGCCAATATGCTGTCGGACCGGTCGAAGATGAAATTCTTCACCGAGGCGGTGATCCCGCCGGATTCGAACCTGATCGGCCGCGAGGTGACCGGGGTGCAGCTGTTCAAACGCGAGGGCGTGCGGCTGATCGACGTGGTGCGCGGCGATGAATCGCTGCGCCGCCGGCTGCAGGGGGTGACGCTGGAGGTCGGCGACCGGGTGGTGCTGCGCACCCAGATGACCGAGCTTTTGAGCCTGCAGCGCGACAAGTCGCTGAAACGGGTCGACCAGGTTTCGGCGGTGGAAACCACCACGGTCGAGGTGCTGATCACGCCGGGCTGCCGGCTGGTCGGCCGGGCGCTGGGCGAATTGCGGCTCAGACGGCGCTATGGCGTCTACGTGCTGGCGGCGCATCGGCGCAACCAGAATATCGGCCGCCAGCTGGACGAGCTGGTGGTGCGGGTCGGCGACACGCTGCTGTTGGAAGGGTCGCCGGCGGATATTCAGCGGCTGGCGGCGGATATGGACATGGTCGATGTCTCGCAGCCCTCGGCGCGCGCCTTCCGGCGCGGCCATGCGCCGATTGCCATCGGCGCGCTGGCCGGGATCGTGGTGCTGGCAGCGCTGAATGTCGCGCCGATCCTGCTGCTGGCGGTGGTGGCGGTGGCGGTGGTGCTGGTCACCGGTTGTATCGATGCCGAAGAGGCGTTTTCCTTTGTCGAGGGGCGGTTGTTGGCATTGATCTTCGCGATGCTGGCGGTGGGGGCGGGGCTGCAGCAGACCGGCGCGATCGAGCTGGTGGTGAACGCGCTGGTGCCCGGGCTGGACCAGTTGCCGCCATCGCTGGTGGTTTTCGCGGTGTTCCTGCTGACCACCACATTGACCGAGATTGTGTCGAACAATGCGGTGGCGGTGATCATGACGCCGCTGGCGATCGGGATTGCCACCGCACTGGGCCTGGATCCGCGGCCGCTGGTGGTGGCGGTGATGATCGCGGCTTCTTGCGCCTTTGCCACCCCGATCGGCTATCAGACCAACACGCTGGTCTATGGGCCGGGCGGCTATCGCTTCACCGATTTCCTGCGCATCGGCATTCCGCTGAACCTGACCCTATCGGTGCTGGTCTCGGCGGTGATCCCGCTGATCTGGCCGCTGTAAAGCGGCGGCGCGGCCGGGGCGCTGCCCGGCCGCCAATTCTAGAGGCGGAAACCTTCTGCGTGACCTACCGGTGTGCGATCGTCGCGCGCACCATTCCACACATCAGATCGCGCGCCGCGACGTCCGAAAGCCCTTGCTCTTGGGTCAAGGCCCGCCACGCTGCAAAACTGAGCGCATGTCCCAGAGCCGCGCCGCAGAGGCCGGGTTCTGCATTGCGTTGAACGCAGAATCCGTTCTTCACGATCTCTTTCAGTTGCCCAAGCCAGCCCGCGAACCCATGAAGGGTCTCGCGCAGCGCCGGCGACGCCTCGGCGTCACGCATCACGTTGAAGAGCATGCGCGCATTGGGGCGATAGTAGCCGTAGACCAGATCGAGCGCCGCGCGCAGCCGCGCTTCTCCGTCTGCGATCGCAATAACCTGGTCTGTCTCGGGCAGCGGGTTCTGCGATAACCACCGGCTGGAACATGCAGTGAAAAGCGCGGCTTCGTCCGGAAAATGGCGGTAGACGGTCGCGCGACGGACGCCCGCGCGTTCGGCCACGGCGCTGATTGTGGTGAAGGCAGGGCCGACGCTGCCATGTAGATCAACTGTCGCCTGCGCGATCCGGGCGCGGGTCTGCGCCTCATCCTCGGCGCGTTTGCGTTTCACATAGGCTCTTTTTTCGTCGGACACTGCTGTTCACCCAATATTGACACGACTCGCTTTTCGAGCCTTACTTGATGATACACCCCTGTATAATGAAAGGAAGCGAGATGGATCAGATGGTGAAGCAACATGCGGCCAGGGTGGTCGGTCCCTATGACGGCAAGCTTGGGTTTCTCGGCACCATCGGGGTGCGGTTCATGATTGGCGGTGGCGACACCAACGGAGGGTTTTCGCTGGTCGAACACCCCATGTCGCCCCGCGCGCTCGCCGCGCCGCTGCACCGGCATCTGAACGAGGATGAATACAGCTTTGTCTTGGAAGGCCGGATGGGTGCGTTGCTGGGGGATGAGGTTCTCGAGGCCGGCCCCGGTGATCTGGTGTTCAAGCCGCGTGGTCAGTGGCACACGTTCTGGAACGCCTCGGATCAACCCACACGCATTCTGGAGATCATCGCCCCTGCCGGGTTCGAGCAGTTTTTCGAACGCCTTTCGGACATGGGTGGCGTGACCGCCGTCCCGCCGGAAACGCTCGGTGCGCTTTGCGCCGAATACGCACTGGAGATGGATCCTGATAGCGTGCCCGGCCTGCTGGAGCGCTTCGGATTGAAGTTTCCCGGCGAGCCAGTGTCGCGAACAAGGCGCCCGGTTTCGTAGCGGGATCAGCCTTGCGGTAGTTTTGCCGTCGCGGAACTCGATCCATATCCCGGAAACATATCAGAGGCCGCCGCCGGCAACGCGGCGGCTTCTTTGCTTAGTACAGGTTCGAAGCGGCAGAGTGGGCGCTGCGCCCGGGGTCTTTGCCGACGCGAAGACGGGTAGCGCGGCGCATTCCCCGCGGTTGCCGCAGGGCGGGCCGCGGGTCAGGCGACGTGGTGCGAGCGCCCGGCATTGCGGCCCGAGAACAGGCAGCCGCCCAGAAAGGTGCCTTCCAGCGCGTTATAGCCGTGATAGCCGCCGCCACCGAACCCCGCGACCTCGCCGGCGGCGAACAGGCCGGGCAGGGGGGCGCCGTCGGCGCCGATCATCCGGCTGTCGAGATCGGTCTGCAGCCCGCCCAACGTCTTGCGGGTCAGGATGTGCAGCCGCACCGCGATCAGCGGGCCGTTTTGCGGGTCGAGGAACTTGTGCGGCCTGGCGGTGCGGATCAGCCGGTCACCGCGATAGTTGCGGGCGGCGTGGATCGCCATCAGCTGGGCGTCCTTGGTAAACGGATTGTCGACCTGGGCGTCGCGCGCGGCGATCTGGGCGTGCAGGCGGGCCGGATCCAGCAGGCTGTTGCCCGCCAGCCGGTTCATCCCCGCCACCAGCTGGCCGAGATCGGGGGCGGTGATGAAATCCTCGCCCTGGGTCTTGAACGCCTCCACCGGCGCCGGAGCATTGCGGCCGGTCAGCACTCGGCCGCGCAGCACCTCGCGCCAGCGTTTCGAGGTGAAATCGGGGTTCTGTTCCGAGCCAGACAGCGCGAATTCCTTCTTGATCACCTTCTGGGTCAGGATGAACCAGCTGTACTCCTGGCCGGTTGCCAGGATCTCGCGCAGGGTGGCCAGGGTGTCAAAGCCCGGCAGGCAGGGCGGCGGCAGGCGGCGGCCGGTGGCGTCGAACCACAGCGGCGAGGGGCCGGGCAGGATGCGGATGCCATGGGCGGGCCAGATCGGATCCCAGTTTTTCACCCCCTCGGTATAATGCCACATGCGGTCGCGGTTGATGACATGGCCACCCGCCGCCGCGCTGATCTTCAGCATCCGCCCGTCGACATGGGCGGGCACCCCGGACAGCATGTGCTTTGGCGGCGGGCCCAGCCGGTCCTGCGGCCAGGCGGCGCGCAGCAGCGCGATCTCGGCCTCGGCCTGGGCGACGCCTTCGGGCCCCAGCTTGACCGCCGCCCGGCGCCATTCCTCCAAGATCCGCGCCGACCACAGCGGCGTGAACACCCCCTGCCGGGCCACCGCCAGGACCATTTCGCGCATGACTGTCGGGTACAGCACGCAGGTGTCGATCACCACCCTCACAGCCGGTAGAACAGCGCCTTGAGATAGCCGCTTTCGGCCAGCTGCGGATGCTGCGGATGGTCCGGCCCGGCAAAGCCGGTATAGAGCAGCTGCGACCGCCGCCCGGCGCGGCCGATGCCGCGCTGGCAGGCCTCGCGAAAGCGGTTCAGATCGGCGGCATGGGAACAGGAACAGAGGCCGAGAGAGCCGCCCTCGGCCACCAGCGGCGCCGCCAGCCGGGCGACCTTTTCATAAGCGCGCAGCCCCGCCTCCAGCGCCGGTTTCGACGGCGCAAAGGCGGGCGGGTCGCAGATCACCAGGTCAAACCGCGCGCCCTCCTGCCCCAGCGCCGTCAGCACGTCAAAAGCGTCGCCCTGGCGGGTGGCAAAGCGCTCCGCCACCCCCATCGCCGCGGCCCCGGCCCCGGCCAGTTCCAGCGCCGGGGCC
>NZ_PGTB01000166.1 GCF_002786325.1 Pseudooceanicola lipolyticus
GCGCGGGCCCGAGCCCTTGATCGCGGCCAGGTCCAGCCCCTTGTCAGCGGCGATGCGGCGGGCCAGCGGCGAGGCGAAGATGCGCTCGCCGTCTTTCGACGGCGCGGGCGGTGCCGATTGCGCGGCAGCAGGTGCAGAGGCCGCGCCGCTCTGGGCCGGGCTTTCCTCGGCCTTGGCTTCGGCAGGTTCGGATTTCGGCGCCGGCGAGGTGCCGATATCATCAGCGCTTTCGCCCTCGGCCAGCAGCACGGCGATCGGGGTGTTGACCTTCACGCCCTCGCTGCCTTCGGAGACCAGGATCTTGCCGATGGTGCCTTCGTCCACCGCCTCGAATTCCATCGTCGCCTTGTCGGTTTCGATCTCGGCCAGCAGGTCGCCGGAGGAAACGGTGTCGCCCTCCTTGACCAGCCATTTCGCAAGGGTGCCTTCCTCCATCGTGGGCGAGAGGGCGGGCATCAGGATTTCAGTGGGCATCGCGCGCGCTCCTTACCGGTATGTCACTTGCTTGACCGCCTCGATCACCTCGTCGGTGGTGATCAGCGCCAGCTTTTCCAGGTTGGCGGCATAGGGCATCGGCACGTCCTTGCCGGTGCAGTTGATCACCGGCGCGTCGAGATAGTCGAAGGCCTGCTGCATCACCACGGACGAGATGTAGCTGCCCACCGATCCCTGCGGCCAGCCTTCTTCGACCGTGACCAGGCGGTTGGTTTTCTTCACCGAGTTGAGGATCGCGCCGGTGTCCATCGGGCGCAGCGTGCGCAGGTCGATCACCTCGGCGCTTATGCCGTCCTCGGCCAGCTTCTCGGCCGCCTCCAGCGCGTATTGCATGCCGATGCCAAAGCTGACGATGGTCACGTCCTCGCCCTCGCGCCAGATGCGCGCCTTGCCGAAGGGCACGGAATAGTCGTCGAGATCGGGCACATCATTGCTGCGGCCATAGAGGATCTCGTTTTCCAGGAAAATCACCGGGTTGGGATCCTGGATCGCCGATTTCAGCAGCCCCTTGGCGTCGGCGGCGGAATAGGGCATCGCCACTTTCAGGCCGGGGATCTGCATGTACCAGGCGGCATAGTCCTGACTGTGCTGCGCCGCCACCCGCGCCGCGGCGCCGTTGGGGCCGCGGAACACGATGGGGCAGCCCATCTGCCCGCCGGACATGTACAGCGTCTTGGCCGCCGAGTTGATGATATGGTCGATGGCCTGCATCGCGAAGTTGAAGGTCATGAATTCGACAATCGGCTTCAGCCCGCCAAAGGCGGCACCGACGGCGACACCGGCGAAGCCGTGTTCGGTGATCGGCGTGTCGATCACCCGGCGGGCGCCGAATTCGTCCAGCAGACCCTGGCTGACCTTATAGGCACCCTGGTACTCGGCCACTTCCTCGCCCATCAGGAAGACGGTGTCGTCCTTGCGCATTTCCTCGGCCATGGCGTCGCGCAGCGCCTCGCGCACCGTCTGGGTCTTCATCTCGGTGCCCTCGGGCCAGTCGGGTTCCGGCGCCTTGGTTTCGACCGGGGCCGGCGCAGAGGCCGGGGCAGGGGCCTTGTCCGCCTCGGCGGGCTTGGAGTCGTCCTTGGCGGCAGAAGCGTCGGATATTTCGATGTCGTCGGCGCTTTCGCCTTCTTCGACCAGCACCGCGATCGGGGTGTTCACCTTGACGCCTTCGGTGCCTTCCGAGATCAGGATCTTGCCGACGATGCCTTCATCGACGGCTTCGAATTCCATCGTCGCCTTGTCGGTTTCGATCTCGGCCAGGATGTCGCCCGAGGCGACGCTGTCGCCCTCCTTGACCAGCCATTTCGCAAGGGTGCCTTCCTCCATCGTGGGCGACAGGGCGGGCATCAGAATTTCGGTCGCCATCTCAGTTCACCTCCTGCGGGATCTCGTCGGCATAGATATCGGTCCACAGCTCGTCGAGCCCGGGTTCCGGGCTTTCGCGGGCAAAATCGGCCGAGGCGTTGACGACATCCTTGATCTCCTTGTCGATCTCCTTGAGCTGTTCCTCGGTCGCGTGTTTGCCGGTCAGCAGCAGGCTGCGAATGTTTTCGATCGGGTCGCGTTCCTCGCGCATCTTCTGCACCTCTTCGCGGGTCCGGTACTTGGCCGGGTCCGACATCGAGTGGCCGCGATAGCGGTAGGTCATGACCTCGAGGATATAGGGGCCCTTGCCGGCGCGGCAGTGCGCCACCGCCTTTTCCCCTGCTTCCTTCACCGCCAGCACATCCATGCCGTCGACGCTTTCGCCCTTGATGCCGTAGGCGGCGCCGCGTTCCCAGAAATCCGGGCTTTTGGTGGCGCGTTTCACGCTGGTGCCCATGGCATATTGGTTGTTCTCGATCACGAAGATCACCGGCAGCTCCCACAGCTGCGCCATGTTATAGGTTTCGGCCACCTGGCCCTGGTTCGCCGCGCCATCGCCGAAATAGGTGAAGGTGACGCGGTCATCGCCCTTGTACTTGTCGGAAAAGGCGAGGCCGGCGCCGATCGGCACCTGCGCGCCGACGATGCCGTGGCCGCCGTAGAAATGCTTCTCTTTCGAGAACATATGCATCGAGCCGCCCTTGCCCTTGGAATAGCCGCCCTCGCGGCCCGTGAGTTCGGCCATGACGCCCTTGGGGTCCATGCCGCAGGCCAGCATATGGCCGTGGTCGCGATAGGAGGTGACGCGCTTGTCGCCCTCGTCGGCGGCTGCTTCCAGCCCGACGACCACCGCTTCCTGGCCGATGTAGAGATGGCAGAAACCGCCGATCAGACCCATGCCGTAAAGCTGGCCGGCCTTTTCCTCGAATCGTCGGATCAGCAACATGTCGCGGTAGTGATCCAGCAACTCGTCGGCGGAAACATTTGATTTCTTTGTGGTTCTTCGCGCAGCCATGGTCGGGGGAGCCTCCTCCGGCGTAATAGTTTAGCGTTAAACTATCTAATAACCGATCTGGGCGCGGCTGACGAGGGCTTAAATGAATCGGTGAAAATTCAGGTGTCGAGCGCCGGTCGCGCGCGTTGCGGTGCGTCAGCGGATGACGATTTCGTCCGCCCGCAGCAGGCCCAGCACGTCGCGCGCGCGTTCATCCAGAAGGTCGAGATCCAGATAGGTGTCCGACAGCCGGTGGGTCAGGTTTTCGATCTCGGCGATTTCCGCTTCGAGCTGGGCCAGGTTGCGGCTGAGCGCTTCCGCTTCGGCAGAAATCTCGACGCGGCGGAACAGGCCGTAATTGCCCTGGATCGCGGCAAAGGTGAAATAGGCGCTCAGCGCGAAGGCGAGCGCGAAAAAAACGAAAACGCCGAAACTCGGCCGGGATGAACGGTTCAACTCTGCTGCCTCTGCTGCGCTCTTTGGCGACGCTTTCCGGGCACTATTACATAGCCGTACCGGCCTGTGAATCCCTTTGTTTCAAAAAGGATTCACAAATTTTTTGGCAGGATTGGGTGTGGCGCTGGGGCCGCAGTCAGCCCGCGACCGAGGCATTGTAGATGCCGTCGATGGTGGAATCGAGCGTGGCGTTGAATTCCGCGTCGCTCTGGCCCGCCGACAGCCCTTCGGTCAGCGCCCGCGAGAAGGAGGCGATGACGCCGGTATTCTGCGCCAGCCGCGCATTGGCCTCGTCGCGCGAATAGCCGCCCGACAGCGCGACAACGCGCATGATGGCGGGATGATCGACCAGCGGCTTGTAAAGGTTGGCCTGCTCCGGCAGCGTCAGCTTGAGCATCACCTGGGTGCCCTCGGGCAGCGCATCGGCGCGGCGGGTCAGTTCGGCCAGCAGGATTTCTTCGGCCTCGGCCTTGTCGGCGATGCTGATCGTCACTTCGGGTTCGATGATCGGGATCAGCCCGTGCGCCAGCACCTGGTTGCCCAGGTCGAATTGCTGATCGACGATGGCCTTGATGCCACTGGGCGAGGCGGCGTCGATGACCGAGCGTTCCTTGGTGCCGAAAATACCCAGCTTGGCGGCGCGCTCCAGCGTCGCGTCCAGGCCTGGGATCGGCTTCATCATCCGCACGCCGTCGGCCTCGGCTTCGAGCCCCTTGTCGATCTTCAGGAACGGCACGACGTTCTTGTCTTCCCACAGGAAGGCGGCCGAGGGCTTGCCCTCGATCTCTCGGTCCATGGTCTGTTCGAACAGGATCGCGGCGACCACCCGGTCGCCGTTGAAGGCGGGCGAGGTTACGATGCGGGTGCGCATGGCGTGGATCAGGTCGAACATCTCGTCTTCCGAGCTGTATTCGCTTTCCTCAACGCCGTAGAGGCGCAGCGCCTTCGGGGTCGAGCCGCCGCTTTGGTCCAGCGCGGCGATAAAGCCTGCGCCCGAGGTCATTTGTTCGGTTTTCCGGGGATCCGCCATGTCGTGTCACTCGTTCATTTGCGGGGCATGGGCGCCCCTTTGGCCAAGGTTTTCTAGGTGTTACGGCAGCACGTTTGCCGTTTCAACAGCGCCGGTGGGAGCGGGGAGGATTTTAGCGCCAACATGGCGCCAATTGCCCCGCGCCCGGTCTTCTGTTCCGGTTTCGGCGACGATCTCAGGCGTCCAGAGCGGCGACACCCGGCAACACCTTGCCTTCCATCCATTCCAGGAAGGCGCCGCCGGCGGTGGAGATATAGGTGAAATCCTCGGCCGCGCCGGCCTGGTTCAGCGCCGCAACCGTGTCGCCGCCGCCGGCCACGCTGGTCAACTTGCCGGCGCGGGTCAGCTCGGCAGCCCTGGCGGCGGCGGCATTGGTGGCCGTGTCGAAGGGCGGAAGCTCGAAGGCACCCATCGGACCGTTCCAGATCAGCGTCTTGGCCCGCTCCAGCGCCATGGCCACATGCGCCACGGTTTCGGTGCCGGCGTCCAGGATCATCTCGTCCGCGGCGACGTCCTCAACGCCGCAGGTGCGGTTCTCGGCCCCGGCCTTGAATTCGCGCGCCACCACGACGTCGCGCGGCAAGAGGATCTCGCAGCCTGCCTCGGCCGCCTTGGTGGCAATTTCGCGGGCGGTCTCGGCCATGTCATGTTCGCAGAGCGACTTGCCCACGTCGATACCCTGCGCGGCCAGGAAGGTGTTGGCCATGCCGCCGCCGATCACCAGCGTGTCGACCTTCTCCACCAGGTTGCCCAGCAGGTCCAGCTTGGTCGAGACCTTGGCGCCGCCGACCACCGCAACCACCGGGCGTTGCGGCGTGCCCAGCGCGGCCTCCAGGGCCGACAGTTCGGCCTGCATCAGCCGCCCGGCGCAGGACGGCAGCAGCCGGGCGATGCCTTCGGTCGAGGCATGCGCCCGGTGCGCGGCGGAAAACGCATCGTTGCAATAGATGTCGCCAAGCGCGGCAAATTCGGCGGCGAGTTCGGCGTCGTTCTTTTCCTCGCCGGGATAGAAGCGGGTGTTTTCCAGCAGCAGCACCTCGCCCGGTGCCAGCGCGCCAACGGCGGCGCGCGCGGCCTCGCCCCGGCAATCGGCGCAGAACATCACCGGCCCTTCCAGCGCGGCGGCCAGCGGCTCGACCAGGGGGCGCAGCGACATCTCGGGCACATGCTTGCCCTTGGGGCGGCCGAAATGCGCCAGCAGCACCGGCTTGCCGCCCTTGTCGAGAATATCGCGCAGCGTGGGCACGATCCGCCGGATGCGGGTGTCGTCGGTGACGCGGCCCGCTTCGACCGGGACGTTGATATCGACGCGGACCAGCACCCGCTTGTCCTTGAGTTCCATGTCGTCCAGCGTCTTCCAGGCCATTGGCGCAATTCCCCTTGGTCAAATATCTCGGCGCGGTTGTTCCTACATTTGCGGCATCCGTCAATGCATCACTTGGCAATTGACGGGCATCGGCATAGGTATCCCGCAACACTGAGACCAAGGAGAGTCAGATGGCCGAGATCAAAGACCCGGAAAACACCATCCTGATGGAGCTGAAGGACGGCACCGTCACCATCGAGCTGCTGCCGGATGTTGCGCCGAAACACACCGAGCGGATGAAGGAACTGGCCCGTGCCGGTGCCTATGACAATGTCTGCTTTCACCGCGTGATCGATGGCTTCATGGCGCAGACCGGCGATGTGCAGAACGGCAATATGGAGCAGGGCTTCAACCTGCGCCGCGCCGGCACCGGCGGATCCGAACATCCCGACCTTCCGGCCGAATTCTCCAAGCTGCCGCATGATCGCGGCACCCTGGGCGCTGCGCGGTCGGCCAACCCGAACAGCGCCAATTCGCAGTTCTTCATCAATTTCAAGGACAACCATTTCCTGAACGGCCAGTACACCGTCTATGGCCGGGTGATCGACGGGATGGAGCATGTCGATGCCATCGTCCGGGGCGAACCGCCCGCACAGCCGGACCGGATGATTTCCGTCAAGGTTGCCGCCGATGCGTAAGCTGGCAATTGCGGCGGTCCTGGCCCTGGCCGGCGCGCCGGCGCTGGCCACCGGGCTGGACATCGAGGTCGCGGGCGAGGCCAGCGGCACCATCCATATCGACCTGCTGGAGGATGTGGCGCCCGGCCATGTGGCGCAGGTTGCCGCGCTGGCCGAAGAAGGCGCCTATGACGGGGTGGTGTTCCACCGCGTCATCGAAGGGTTCATGGCACAGACCGGCGACGTGCAATACGGCAAGGCCGGCGGCGACATGCGCCGCGCCGGCATGGGCCGGTCGGAACGGCCCAGCCTGAAGGCGGAATTCTCTGACCTGCCGTTTGACCGCGGCGTCGTCGGCATGGCCCGGTCGCAGGATCCCAACAGCGCCAATTCGCAGTTCTTCATCATGTTCGAGGAAGGCCATTTCCTGAACGGGCAATATACCGTCATCGGGCGGGTGACCTCGGGCATGGACGTGGTGGATGCGATCAAGCTGGGCCAGGGGCCGAACGGCGCGGTGATCGGCGAACCCGATGTGATGAAAACGGTGACGGTCACCGAGTGACCCATCGGGCCCGCGATTGCTCGCGGGCCGTCAAAACCGCGTGACAGGTCTGGCGCATGGCGCCGGACCGGCGCAGTCTCTCCCGGCGGCATCGGCGGGAGGTTCTGATGCGAGTATCGGCTTTGATCGGCGCGGCGGTCGTTGCCTGCCTGGCGACGGCGGCACAGACCAGCCCCGATCTTTGGGCGCAGGAATGGCCCCAAACCAATTTCGATAAGACCACGGTCGAGAACTGGGACGAGATCCGTTCGGGCGGCCCGCCCAAGGACGGCATCCCGGCGCTGAGCGATCCGGCCTTCATCGCCGTCGGGGAGGAACAGCGCATCGGCGACCGCGAACCGGTGATCGCGGTCGAGATCGACGGCGCCCGGCCGCGTGCCTATCCGATCCGCTATCTGACCTGGCATGAGATCGTCAACGACACCGTCGCCGGCGTGCCCATCGCCGTCACCTTCTGCCCGTTGTGCAATTCCGCCATTACCTTTGACCGCCGGGTGCCGCAGGGCACGCTGAGCTTTGGAGTGTCGGGCAAGCTGCGCCATTCCGACATGGTGATGTATGACAGGGAAACCCAAAGCTGGTGGCAGCAGGCTGTCGGCCGGGCCATCGTCGGCGATCTGACCGGCACCCGGCTGACGACGCTGCCGACCTGGATGGAAAGCTGGGCCGAGTTTCGCGCCCGCAATCCTGACGGGCTGGTGATGGAGCAGCCGCGTCACCGGCGCCCCTATGGTGCCAATCCCTATCGCGGATATGACAGTGCGGCGCGGCCGTTCCTCTATACCGGCGCACCGCCGCCGCATGGCATTCACCCGCTGATGCGCGTGGTCCGCGTGGGCAACCGGGCCTGGCCGCTCAGCCGGTTCGGGGCGGAGGTGACGCAGATCTCCGAGGCGGGGGTGACGCTCAGCTGGCGCGCCGGTCAGGCCTCGGCACTCGACACCGGCGAAATCGCCCGAGGCCGCGATGTCGGCACCATTCGGGTGCGGGATGAGCAGGGCCGCGATCTGGCGCATGACATGATGTTTGCCTTTGCCTTTCACGCCTTCTGGCCCGATGGCATCTGGATGACCGGCCCCTGAGGGGGCGCAGGATCCGCACCGCCGCTTTCAGCCAGCGCGCGGGCGGGCGGGGCGGGGCCGGCGCAGCGCCAGCCAGGCG
>NZ_PGTB01000167.1 GCF_002786325.1 Pseudooceanicola lipolyticus
CCGTGCCGGGCTGGACCCCGCCGCCCGTGCCGGGGCGCGCCCCCATTTCCGGCCGCTACGCGCGGCTGGAACCGCTTGTGCCCGAGACCCATGCCGCGCCGCTGTTCCGGGCCTTTGCCGGCGCGGACTGGCTGTGGGATTACATGCCGGTCGGCCCGTTTGCCGATCTTGACGCCTATCGCGCCTGGATGCACGGCGCGGCGGGGCAGGGCGATCCGCTGTTCTTTGCTATCCGCAACTTGGAAACCGACACCGTGGCCGGCGTGGCCGCCTATCTGCGCATCACCCCGGCGGCGGGCACCATCGAGGTCGGCCATATCACCCTGTCCCCCGCGCTGCAGCGCACCCGCGCCGCAACCGAGGCGATGGTGCTGATGATGGGCTGGGCCTTCGACGCCGGCTATCGCCGGTATGAATGGAAATGCGACGCGCTGAACCGGCCCTCGCGCGCGGCGGCGCAGCGGCTGGGCTTTTCCTATGAAGGGGTGTTCCGCCAGGCGCTGGTCTACAAGGGCCGCAACCGCGACACCGCCTGGTTTGCGGCGATCGACAAGGAATGGCCGGCGCTGCGCGCGGCCTATGACCGCTGGCTGGCGCCGGACAACTTCGATGCGCAGGGGCAGCAGCGCCAGAGCCTCAGTGCTCTGACCGCACCGATCCGCGCCGCCTCTGATCCGCTGCTGGCCGTGACGTCCTGACCCGAAGGGGTCAAAAGTTGTCGACAACTTTTGCGACATTTCATCGATGAAATGTCTTCAGACCGGTGGCCGGAGGTTGCGCTGCGGATCAAAAGTCATCGATGACTTTTGCCACATTTCATCGATGAAATGTCCCCTGCCGCAAGGCAGGTGCGATCCGTCCGGGAAGGCGGGACGTGAACATCGGAAGGGATGGGGGAAATTCAGATGGCGGGCTGGCACGTGGCTGGCTTGCTGTCTGGAAATCTACCTAAGCCCCCGAATCGGCGAAGTCAATAAGATAAATAAAATCAAATAGTTGACTGAATTTGTCGGGAGTTTGCCGCCCCATGCTCGCTCACGCCGCCGCCCGCCAGCCGGCCACCAGGTCATGCACGAAGGCGATCTTGCGCTGCACCTGGTCGGGCAGGGAAAACGGGTACAGGTCGCGCTGTCCCATCGACCGGTTCAACATGTTCAGCGCCACGGTCAGCGGCATCCAGGCCGATAACAGCCTCTCGGCGTCGCGCGGCGCATAGGGGTCGAAATCGATCTCGGTCCACAGGTTGCCAGAGCCGGCGATCGCGGGCTCGACACTGATCCGCAGGGTCGAGGCGGTTTCCAGCGTGTCGACCATATGCAGGTAATGCGCCCAGGTCTCGGCCCAGTCCTCCCAGGGATGCATGGTGGCATAGGCGGAAACATAAGCATTCTCCCAGCCCGCCGGCGGCCCGTCGCGGTAGTGCCGTTCCAGCGCCGCGGTGTAATCGGCGCGCTCGTCACCGAACATGGCGCGGAACGCCTCCAGCGCGCCGCCCTCGCGCACCAGCCGGTCCCAGTAGTAATGGCCGATCTCGTGGCGGAAATGGCCCAGCAGGGTGCGATAGGCCTCGCCCATCTCGCTGCGGGTCTTCTCGCGGGCGGAATCGTCGGCCTCGGCCAGCGACAGCGTCACGATGCCCCGGTCATGGCCGGTCATCACCTTCTTGTCGCCGTTCGGACCGTCGTCGAGGAAATCGAAGATCAGCGGTTCGGGATCGCCGGTGCCCGGATGCGGGCGCGGCAGGCCCAGCCGCATCAGCGTGTAGATCAGCCGCCGCTTGGCCGCCTCGATCCGCTGCCAGCGCGCGTGTCGGTCGGGGTCGGACAGGTCGGGCACGGTGCGGTTGTGCTGGCAGGCGGTGCAATAGGCATCGGCCTCCTGGCTGTCCTCGGCGGGAACCAGCCAGTTGCAGGCGCTCAGCTCCCAGTTGCGGCAGAACCGCCAGCGCCGCGTCTCGGCCTCGGCCTGGCCCTGCGGCGCCACCGCGCGCCACAGCGGCCCATCCGCCTCGACGGCGGCCATCCGGTCCTCGCCGGGCAGATAGCCCAGCGAAAAGCCGCAGTTCAGACAGGCGGTATTTTCGAAATACAGCACCTGTCCGCAGTTCTGGCATTGAAACAGCTTCATGCGAATCCCCATCCGCTCTAGGCCACAGCGCTTGCAGCAGAGTGCGCCAAACGCGGAGCCAAATCCATTGGCTGCATCGGCCACCTGGCTTGCAAAACGCCTGCTTTGCAGGAAACTCTTTCAGGGGTGAATGGGTTTCACCGCAACAGGAGGGATCGACATGGGCGAAGCGGGAATCGGCTGGGTGGCGGCGATCATCGTCGGCGGGCTGGCAGGCTGGATCGCGTCGGCGCTGATGAAAACCAACACCGGCATTTTCCTCAATATCATCCTCGGCATCGTCGGCGCGGCGCTGGCGAGTTTCCTGTTCGGCTTCCTCGGCATCAGCTTCGGGGGCTGGATCGGCTATCTGGTGGCCGGGGTGATCGGCGCCTGCATCCTGGTGGGCGGCGTGCGCGCCATCCAGAAATAGCGCCGCAAACGCAAATGGCGGCCCGGGAAATCCCGGACCGCCGCAGTCTTTCCGTCCGATCCGGCCGGATCAGGCGATGTCGAACCGGTCGGCGTTCATCACCTTGGTCCAGGCCGCGACGAAGTCCTGCACGAACTTCTCGGCGCTGTCGTCCTGGGCATAGATCTCGGCATAGGCACGCAGGATCGAGTTCGAGCCGAACACCAGGTCGACCCGCGAGGCGGTCCACTTGGTTTTGCCCGACACCCGGTCGACGATGTCATAGCTGTTCTTGCCGGTCGGCTTCCAGCTGTTGCCCATGTCGGTGAGGTTCACGAAGAAGTCCTGGGTCAGCGCGCCGGGACGGTCGGTGAACATGCCATGCTTGGTGCCGCCATGGTTGGTGCCCATCGCCCGCATGCCGCCGACCAGGCAGGTCATCTCGGCTGCGGTCAGGCCCAGCAGATGGGTGCGGTCCAGCATCATCGCCTCGGGGCTGACGTCGTAATCCGCCTTGAGGAAGTTGCGATAACCATCGGCCAGCGGTTCCAGCGGATCGAAGCTTTCGGCATCGGTCATCTCGTCGGTGGCATCGCCACGGCCCGGGCTGAACGGCACCTCGACATCGAAACCGGCCGCCTTGGCCGCCTGTTCCACCCCGACATTGCCGGCCAGCACGATGGTATCGGCGATCGACGCACCGGCCGCTTCGGCCAGCGGTTCCAGCACCGACAGCACCTTGGCCAGGCGCTCGGGCTCGTTGCCTTCCCAGTCCTTCTGCGGTGCCAGGCGGATACGCGCGCCATTGGCGCCGCCCCGCATGTCCGAGCCTCGATAGGTCCGGGCGCTGTCCCAGGCGGTCGAGACCATTTCCGCCATCGACAGGCCGCTGTCGGCGATCTTCGCCTTCAGCGCGGCAACGTCATAGCCGGTCGGCCCGGCGGGGACCGGATCCTGCCAGATCAGGTCTTCCTCGGGTACGTCGGGCCCCAGGTAACGCACCTTCGGCCCCATGTCGCGATGGGTCAGCTTGAACCAGGCCCGCGCAAAGGTGTCCGAGAAATACTCCGGATCGGCCATGAATTTCTGGCAGATCGCGTTATAGACAGGATCGACCTTCATCGCCATGTCGGCATCGGTCATCATCGGCATGCACTTGATCGACGGGTCTTCGACGTCGACGGGCATGTCCTCTTCCTTGATGTCGACCGGCTTCCACTGGTTGGCACCGGCGGGGGATTTCGTCAGCTCCCATTCATGGCCGAACAGCATGTCGAACCAGCCCATGTCCCACTTGGTGGGCTCTTTGGTCCAGGCGCCTTCGATGCCCGAGACCACGGTGTCGCGGCCGATGCCACGGCCCTTGGTGTTCATCCAGCCGATGCCCTGGTATTCCAGATCGGCGGCTTCCGGATCGGGCGACAGGTCTTCCGCGGACCCGTTGCCGTGGCTTTTGCCGATGGTGTGGCCGCCAGCGGTCAGCGCCGCGGTTTCCTCGTCATTCATCGCCATCCGGGCAAAGGTCTCGCGGATCTGCGCCGCGGTCTTCATCGGATCGGGATTGCCGTTCACCCCCTCGGGGTTGACATAGATCAGGCCCATCTGCACCGCCGCCAGCGGCGCATCCATGGTCGAGGGATCCTCGATATCGCCATAGCGGTCGGGGCCGGACGGTGCGAGCCATTCCTTCTCGGCGCCCCAGTAGGTGTCCTTTTCCGGGTGCCAGATATCTTCGCGGCCGAAGGCAAAGCCGAAGGTTTTCAGCCCGGCTTCCTCATAGGCGATGGTGCCGGCCAGGATCATCAGGTCGGCCCAACTGATCTTGTTGCCGTATTTCTTCTTGATCGGCCACAGCAGGCGGCGGCCCTTGTCGGTGTTCACGTTATCCGGCCACGAGTTCAACGGCGCAAAGCGCTGGTTGCCGGTGCCGGCGCCACCGCGCCCATCGGCCAGCCGGTACGACCCGGCAGCATGCCAGGCGACGCGGGCGAACATGCCCACATACGAGCCCCAATCGGCCGGCCACCATTCCTGGCTGTCGGTCATCAGCGCGCGCAGATCGGCCTTCAGCGCCTCGACATCCAGCTTCTTCAGCTCTTCGCGATAGTTGAACCCTTTCGAATGCGGGTTCGACTTGCTGTCATGTTGGTGCAGGATGTCGAAGTTCAGCGCATTGGGCCACCAGCTGGTCACGCTGGTGCCAAGGGCCGTCATCGAGCCATGCATCACCGGGCATTTGCCGGCAGGGGTATCATTTCCGTCCATCTTTCACTCCCATCTTGGCTGTTTTCTGAATCGGCTTCGCAATCGAAGCGCACGGATTTCGGTCTGGGCAGCCGTCATCGATCCCGTCGCAACGTCCGGTTGCGCGGTCGGCCGGATTGCCCGGTGTCTGTTGGTCCTCCACAGGAGGGCGGGTCCATCGCTCTGGCTCCCGGTCTCCGTCTTTCCCATGTTGCGGCCGGTGGCGTTGTGGGTCGCCCCAGCGCCGCGGCTTCCTCGTCTTCTTTAAAACGGTTCTAACAAGCAGGTTCAATCTATTTAAGTTCTATTTTCTGATGATTTTCATAATCAAAACCTATTGCGCTTGGATGGGCCGGCCTGGGCGCAAAACCCCGCTCGGTCTGGTCGGGAACCGGGTCAATGCAGTGCAGAAACCGCAACGCTTTTGCGCTCTTGCTTCGGTGTGCGCACCATCGCCGCCGGGTCATCGGCAGAGTCCCTCCAAAAAGACGTTCGGCCGCAGAATCACCCTGGTGCGGAACTGGGCCGGCATCTGGCGCAGTCCGCTGTGCCGCGGCAAAGCGCATCGCCCGGCCCTGCGCCGGCGCTGCCGGGCGCGCCGTTCACGGGATCTATCCCGGCCCGGCGGCGCGGTGCCGGTCCAGCACGCCCACCGCCCTGGGGCGCAATTCGCGTTCCAGCTTGCGGCGCATCGCGCGCTCGTAATCCTCGAAGCCCTGGGCAATTTCCAGAAACGCGCCGGGGCCGTGAATCACCTTGTTGCGATAAAACTCGATCACCGTGACCTCGGATTCGAAATCGGCGGCATTTACCACCAGCCCGTTCACCGTGACCCCGTCGAAGGGAAACTCAATATAGGCGCGTTGCGGCGAAAAGCCTTCGTTGTTGACGCCATCGCCGGCCATGTCGATGGTGCGCTGCAAGCAGTCCGGCCCCCGCTCCAGTAGCGTCGCGCCATAGCCCAGCGCATAGCCCATTGCGGTGGGAAACTCGTTATGGCTGCGTTTCGAGGTGCCGATCGCTTCGGCCAGGCGCAGCAATGTCGCGGGGCCTTCGATCATCTGCCAGTCGATCAGCAGCGCCTGGTTATAGCGCCCGCTCCATTCGTAAACCGCAAGCGCCACGGCCAGGTCAGCGGCGAAAAACGCCCGCTGCACCTCGGGCGCGATCAGCGCCGCCGCCAGCCCCCGGCGCTGCAGCGCGTCCTCTTCGGCATCGACCGAAGACGACACGTCCAGCGCCAGCGCCAGCGCCAGGCGGCATTCGATCGCCGCCGCCGGCCCGGCCAGCAGCAGCATCGTTATCAGGGCGCAGAGGGCCCGTCGCATCACCAGTGCCCGGTATTGCCCATCGAGGCCCAGGGCTCGGCCGGCGGCAGCGCCTCGCCATTCTGCAACAGCTCGACCGACACGTTGTCGGGCGAGCGGACAAAGGCCATGCGCCCGTCGCGCGGCGGCCGGTTGATGGTCACGCCATTGTCCATCAGGTGCTGGCAGGTCTCGTAGATATTGTCGACGCCATAGGCCAGGTGGCCGAAATGGCGGCTGTCCGAGGGCAACCCGTCGTCGCCGTCCCAGTTATAGGTCAGCTCGACCGGGCATTCCTTCTGCCCCTCCGGCGCCATGAACACCAGGGTAAAGCGCCCCGCCTCGCTTTCGCTGCGGCGGGTCTCTTTCAGGCCCAGCAGTTCATAGAACGCCATGGATTTTTCCAGATCCTTCACCCGGACCATGGTGTGCAGATATTTCAGCGGCATCGTCACCCTCCTTATGCTGACCCGGAGACTAGCGTTTTGCGCGCCAAGGGCCAGTGGTCGCGCCCGGCGCGTTCAGAATTTCGACTGCACGCCCAGCGATAGCGAGAATTCGCGCGAGGAATAGGCGCTGAGATTCGAGCTGCTGCGCCCCGCCCGCAACCGCAGCGTGGGGGCAAACCCGGCATAATCGTAATCTTCGAAGAACAGCGTCACGTCGCCATAGACCGCGCTGTTGCGCCGCGGCGACAGGATCGGGTTCAGGCAAAAGGGGAAATCCCGGCAGCCGGCCCGGATCAGCGGATAGTCGGACTGGCCCAGCCCCAGCCCGGCGGTCACTTTGGCCGGGCCCAGCGGCTGCGCAAAGGAATAGCTGGCCCGCGCGGTGGCCGACCGGTAGGTGCCGTTCATAAACGCCGCATCCGAGTCGCGCAGCGCCAGCGACAGCGACAGGCTGTCGCCATTGCCCAGCGTCTTGCGCCAGGCCGCGTCCAACCCCAGGATCAGCGTGTCATTGCTGCGCGACCGGGCCTCGAACCGGTCCTCCGCCATCACGCTCAGCGACAGGGCGCTGTCATCGGGCAGGCGCCAGTTGCGCGTCGCCTCCAGCCGCAACAGGCGGAAACTGCGGGCGCCGCCATAGCGGCTTTCCCCCAGCGCCAGCTCCAGCTGCGCCGAGCCCTGCCGCTCGGCCGGGCCGACCGCAAAGGCATGGCGCAGCGACAGCTCGGCATAATCCGAACTGAAATCGGCGTCGCGCACAGTCGGCGCCTGCACCTGCGCCGAGTCGGACAGCGACACCCGCTGCAGGTACAGCCGCCCGGCCACGGTGGTCAGGCTGGTGGCGTCATGGCGCAGCCGATAGCTGGAAAACAGGTCCACCGCGCCAATCATCCCCGACAGCGCCTGCGCGCTGCCGGGGATGAAGCCGCCATCGGGCACGCCGTTGATCAGGTTGGCCGCCGAATCGGCGCCATTGTTCACATTGCTGGACGGGCGCAGCTCGCCGCGCAGGGAAAACGCCCAGGGATTGCGGCGGCGCAGCGCCTGGTAATCGCGCGCCAGCTGCTGTTCCTCGCCTTCGGTGCGGGTGTGGATGGCGGTGCGCCGCAGCCAGATCTGCGCCAGGGTCGGACGGTCTTCGGCATAGGCCAGCTGCGCCGCCAGCTGCGCCGCCTGCAGCCGGTCGGGCCCCGGTTCGGCAAAGCGATAGGCGCGCGCCGCGGC
>NZ_PGTB01000168.1 GCF_002786325.1 Pseudooceanicola lipolyticus
ACGGTTAGCAGCGCCAGCGCGCCGGTCAGCCCGCCGGTGGTCCACAATGTCAGTTCCAACGTGCCGCTGAACCAGGCGGCCAGCCCGATCAGCGCCGCCAGCCCGGCCAGCAGGGCCACCACATGGCGCGGCCGGGGGATCAGCCGCGCAGAGCCCAGCGCATCGCGGAACAGCGTGGCGGCGCGTACCTCTTCGGTGCGGGCCAGCGGCCAGAGGGTAAAGATGAAGGCGGTCAGCAGGCCGTAGACCGCCGCCTCGGCCAGCGGCTGCGGATAGATGCGGAACACCGCCGGCACCGGCAGTTGCGCTTCGATCAGCGGCGACAGCAGCACCGGCACGGCACCGCCCAGGACGATGCCGATGGCGATGCCCAGCAGCGACAGCGCACCGATCTGGATGAAATAGGTGCGAAAGATGGTGGCGCGGTCGGCGCCCAGGGTTCTGAGCGTGGCGATCACGTCGGTCTTGCCCGCCAGGTAGGCGCGCACCGCCGCCCAGACCCCGACGCCGCCGACGGCCAGCCCCGACAGGCCGACCAGCACCAGGAAGGCGCCCAGCCGTTCGACGAAATTCTGTACCCCCGGCGCGCCGTTGCGCGAATCGCGCCAGCGCAGTCCGCTGTCGCGGAACCGGTCGCGCGCATCCGCCGCCAGCGCCGCCAGATCGGCGCCCAGCGGCAGGTCGAGCCGGTAATCGGTGGAAAACAGCGTGCCGGGCGCGATCAGCCCGGAATTGGCCAGCGCCTCGGTCGCGACAATGGTGCGCGGGCCCAGCCCGAAGCCGGCCGAGGCATTGTCGGGCTCGCGCAGCAGCAGCGCGCTCAGCACGAAATCCTGCGTGCCCAGGCGGAATTGATCGCCGGGGGACAGGCCCAGCCGGTCGGCCAGCACCCGTTCCATCACGCCGCCGGGCAGGCCCCCTTGCCCGGCCAGCGCCTGGGCCAGGGGGATATCCGGCTCCAGCACCACGGTGCCGATCAGCGGATAGGCCTCGTCGACCGCCTTGACCTGGGTCAGCCCGCGTTCGGTGGTGTCGCCGCGCGAGACCACCGCCATCGAGCGGAAATCGACAATTTCCGAGATGGCGCGGGCATGGGTCTGCATCCAGGCGCGCTCGGCCTCGGAGGCAAAGCGATAGGTGAATTCCATCTCGGCATCGCCGCCCAGCAGCGCCGCGCCCTCGCGGGCGAGCCCGGCCTCGATGCTGGAACGCACGGTGCCGACGGCGGCGATGGCGGCAACGCCAAGGGCGAGGCAGGCGAGGAAGATGCGGAACCCGCTGAGGCCGCCGCGCAATTCGCGCCGGGCCAGTCGCAGGGCCGTCCGGCTGCTCATTCCGCGGCGTTCCGGGCCAGTTCCGGGGCGATTTCGCCGTCGCGCAGGCGGATCACCCGGTCGCAGCGGGCGGCAAGCTCGCCGGAATGGGTGACCAGCACCAGCGTCGCGCCGTGCCGGTCGCGCAGGCCGAACAGCAGGTCCATGATGGCGCTGCCATTGGCCTCGTCGAGGTTGCCGGTGGGTTCATCCGCCAGCAGGATCTCGGGGCGCGGCGCCGAGGCGCGGGCCAGCGCCACCCGCTGTTGTTCGCCGCCCGACAGCTGTGCCGGATAGTGATCGGCCCGCGCCGCCAGCCCCACCGCCTCCAGCTCGGCGCGGGCGCGCGGGAAGGCATCGCGCATCCCGGCCAGTTCCAGCGGCGTGGCGACGTTTTCCAGCGCCGTCATCGTCGGGATCAGGTGAAAGGACTGGAACACCACGCCCATATGGCCGCGGCGAAAACGTGCCAACTCGTCCTCGCCCATCGCGGTCAGGTCCTGGCCCAGCGCGGTGACGCTGCCGCCGGTGGCGCGTTCCAGCCCGCCCATCAGCATCAGCAGCGAGGATTTGCCCGAACCGGAGGGACCGACCAGGCCAAGCGTTTCGCCGCGCGTCACCTCCAGGCTGATGCCGCGCAGGATATCGACCCGCCCGGCATTGCCTTCCAGCGACAATGCGGCATGTTTCAGGGAAAGGACGGCGTCGGTCATGAGCTCTTTGATTTTGGCGCGTTTGAAAGGATATGGAGGTGCAGCTGCGATGCGCAAGGTTCTCTTAGGCATTATCCTGATCTGGACCGGATTTGTCGCCCGGGCCGAGCCGGTGACGATTGCCGCGCTGGGCGACAGCCTGACCCAGGGCTATGGCCTGCCGCAGGAGGCGGGATTCGTGCCGCAGCTGGAGGAGTGGCTGCGCGCGGAAGGGGCCGAGGTGGTGCTGATCAATGCCGGCGTGTCGGGTGACACCACTGCCGGCGGCGCGGCGCGGGTGAACTGGACGCTGACGCCCGAGGTGGACGCGATGATCGTGGCGCTGGGCGGCAACGACCTGCTGCGCGGGATCGACCCGGCGGTGTCGCGCGCCAACCTGGAGGCCATCTTGCAGGCGGCGCAGGCGGCAGAGGTGCCCGTGCTGCTGATCGGGATGCAGGCGCCGGGCAATTACGGCCCCGAGTACAAGCGCGATTTCGAGGCAAATTATGCAGAGCTGGCGGAACAATACGGCACGCTGCTGGTGCCCGATTTCCTAGGCGGAATCGCCGGCGAGGGAGCCGATCCCGCGGCGCTGGGCCGGTTTTTGCAAAGCGATGGCATCCATCCCAATGCCGAGGGGGTGGTGCGGATCGTCGCCGCTATCGGGCCGGCGGTGCAGGCGCTGATCGCGTCAGCGCGGCAGGACTAGCCGATGCCGGGGCGTGTGTTCCTGACCACGCCGGTGCAACAGGTGGCGCGCGTGCTGGGCGTTTCGGCCGACGCGGTTGCCGAGGAACCGCCGCGCCGCAATATCGCGCCGGGGCAGGCGGTGCTGGCGCTGACCGCCACCGGGCTGCGGCGGATGCGCTGGGGCATGATTCCGGTGGGCCGCGTCAATGCGCGCGGCCGTCCGGTGATGGAGACCATCATCAACGCCCGGTCCGAGACGGTGTTCGGCAAGACCGCCTTTGCCGATGTCGGCCGCGCGGTGCTGCCGGTGGATGGCTGGTATGAATGGACCGGGGAAAAACGGCGCAAGACCGCCTGGCGCATCACCGCGAAATCCGGCGACCTTCTGCGGTTTGCCGCGATCACCGACCGCTGGACCGCGCCCGGCGGCCAGGTGGTCGAACAGCTGGCCACGGTGACCTGCGCGCCCTCGGCCGATGTGCGCGACATTCACCACCGCATGGCGGTGATTCTGCACCCGTCGGATGTGGCGCTGTGGCTGGAGGGGAGCGAGGCCGAGGCGGCACCGCTGATGGTGCCCTGGCCCGATGGCCGCCTGGGGGTGGAAAAGGCGGAAGATGTCGACTGGACCGCCGCCTGAAACAGCGGGGAATCGTCGATGAGGTCCCGGCGCGGGGCCGGGACTGCGTTGGCTTTGGCCGGTCCCGGCGCGAGGGCCGGGAGGGCAGAAGTTATTCTGCCAGTGCGATGTTGATCGCGGATTCGCGGCCGTCGCGGCCGGGCTGAATGTCGAAGGTCACCTTCTGGTTGTCGCGCAGACCGGTGAGGCCGGCACGCTCGACCGCCGAAATATGGACGAACACGTCCTTGCTGCCGCCTTCGGGTGCAATAAAGCCATAACCCTTGGTGGTGTTGAACCATTTGACGGTGCCATTGGCCATCGTCGTTTCTCCTTTGTCTTGCTGCCCGCGGTATTGCGGCAGCCCGGCTTGGTCAGTAGATCGAGGACTGAGCCGTGTAAGGAGCAGTGGGGTCGATATCGTAACGTCGCGCGCCTCTCATATGCGAAACCCCTATTTTTGCAAGAGATTTGATTGTGAACGGCGGTGTGGCGCCGGTTTTCGCAGCGGCGGAAAAGCGGGTAAAATCACCGGCACGGCCCGAAAAAATTTCGAAGATGCAGGGAGATGGCGGCGGCACTTGCCCGGCCGTGCCGCAGGCGCCGGGCTGAGAGGCTGGCCTGAGGTCAACGGCCATTTTCCAGCCGCTGCAGCTCGGCATGGCTGTAGCTGCGGGCGATCACCCCGTCATCGCCGGCGCGGAAGGCCGGATCCTGTGGCAGGCATCCCAGCCCGCAGATCTGCCAGGTGCGCATCCCGGCGCCGTCGATATACCACAGCCGACCGCCTGGCGTGGCGACATAGCCGTTGATGCCCTCGTCGCGGTCGCTTTCCAGATCCAGGGTGGTGGGAAATTCGGCCGGCACCTCGCGGCCATAGGCGCCATGGGTGTGCAGCGAGGCTATCAGATCGCCCTCGACCGGCGGCAGCAGCGGCACGCATCCGTCGCGGTCGCCACGCACCAGGTCGGTCAGGCCCAGGCTGCCGTCGCGATGGCGGAACAGATAGCCGCAATATTCACGGTTCTCGGCAAAGGAGAGGATCTGCGCCTGGGCCAGCCGCGCGCGCACGGCGGCAAGCTCTTCTGGCGCGGGCCCGCCGGTGGGCGCCGAAGTGAAGGTGATCAGGGCCAGCAGGAAAACCAGCATCCGCCGCGGCGCCGCCCGAGGTCAGAGAACGGTCACAACGGTGCCCAGCGGCACGCGTTCATACAGGTCGATGACATTTTCATTGGCCAGGCGGATACAGCCGTTCGAGACCGGATGGCCGATGGTTTGCGGTTGATTGGTGCCGTGAATGCGGAAATAAGTGTCGATCCCGTTCTGGAACAGGTACAGCGCCCGCGCGCCCAGCGGGTTGTCGGGGCCGCCGGGCTGCACGTAATCATTGTCGACGAATTTCGCGTAGGTGTGCGGCTCGCGTTCGATCATCTCATCGGTGGGACGCCATGTGGGCCATTCCTTTTTCACCTGGATCACCGCCTGGCCGGTGAATTCCAGCCCGGCGCGGCCGACGCCGACGCCATAGCGGATCGCCTCTTTCGGTTCGGTCACGTAATACAGGTAGAAGGAACGCGGCAGCACCAGAAGCTGACCGGGCAGGAAATCTTTCTTGATCTTGACGAATTGCGGCGTGGGATCGAAGACGATGTCCTCGCTGGCCTGAACCGCCGAGGGCAGCGCGGCGGCTGCGGCAGAGGCGGCAAGGAAATGGCGGCGGGTAATCATGACACGGCTCACTGCTTAACGATGGCTGGCAACCTGAGTGGCCAAAAGGATGCGGCCAGTTCTGCCGCAGGTCAATGCTATCGCGAAAATGTGCTTGGATTACTGCCTGTTGGTGCCCGGCCGGCCACAACCGGGGCGCCACCCTGGCGGCAAGGCCCGGTTATTTCCCGATCAGCGCCTTGCCCGGCTTGGTTTTCTTTTTCAGTTTTCCGCCGGATTGCTGAATGACATGGGTCAATTCATGCGCCAGCAGTTCGCTGTTTTTCACGTCGCCGGATTTCACCAGGTAAATATTCTGGTCGATGGTAAAGGCCTTGGCTTTTAGTTTGCGGCCGATTTCGGCGATATTGCCCCCGGTATGCACGCGGACCTTGTTCAACTTAACGTTGAAATGCTCCTCCAGCCCGTCGATCACGTCTTTGGGCAGCTTTTTTGCCTTGGTGCCGCTGGGCGCCTCGTCACAGGGTTTCAGCCGCGCCTTTTTGCCCTCCAACGCCTGCGCCTTGGCGATTACGCTGTCCTTGCTCATGCGGTTTCTCTCCCTGTCCTGCGGGGAGTTTAGCACATTCGACGCGCCCGCGCGGGCGAAACTGCACCTGCTGGCCGGCGGGGGCAACTATCGCAAAACGTGTGAATAGGGCGAAAAAATTGTCTTGAAATGCAGTTAATCGCGTTCGCGCCTAATTCCCGTCCAATTTTGGCCCGGATCGCTGGCCAAGACTTTCTAAACGACGCGAAACACTCGCGGAGCGTGCTGGGCAGGCGGTAGAGCCAGGAGACCGAAGACGATGCAAATTCTCGCCGTAGATGATGACCCGATCATCCATGACTTGCTGCGGCAAAGTTTGTCCGGGAAGGGATTTGCGGATATCACCACGGCCGAGAGCGCCGAGGATGCGATGGAGATCATCGAACGCAGCGGGCGCCCGTTCGAGACCTTCCTCCTGGACATCCAGTTGCCTGATTCCGACGGTATCCGCCTGTGCGAGCGGATCCGCGCGATTCCGGAATACAAGCTGGCCCCGATCATCATGATCACCGCCAGCCGCAAGCCCGAACTGATGGAGCGCGCCTTTGCCGCCGGCGCCACCGATTACGTGACCAAGCCGTTCGACGGGCTGGAACTGGCCACCCGGCTGAACTTGGCCGCGATGCTGAGCCGCAGCATCATGCGCGAGCGGATGAATCGCCACACCCTGTGGGAACTCAGCCGGCAGACCCGGATCAGCTTTGACGAACGGGTGTCGCTGTCCAGCGTCTACGGGGTCAGCGATTTCCTGGAAGTCGAAAACAGCCTGCTGCGCAGTTCCGGCGGCTGTTACGCGCTGAGCCTGATGGCGGTGGAAATCTGCGGCGCGCGGGCGCTGTATAATGCGGTGCCGCCGTCGGAATTCCGCCAGCACCTGGAACAGGTGGCGGCGGCGATCTCCAAATCAGTCGACGTGGCCTCGACCCAGATCGCCTATGCCGGGCGCGGCCTGTTCGTTCTGGTCAAGCACGGGCGCAAGCGCACCGACCTGGTCGAACTGGAACAGCGGATGCAATCCTGTCTGAACACCTCCTGGCTGGCTGTGTCCGAGCGCGCGCCAAACGCGCCCGAGCTGCATATGCGCGAGATCTCGGGCAACCGGCTGTGGAGTGGTACGGCGGCCAGCAACGCGCTGAACAACTTCCTGAACAAGACCAGCCGGGTGCCGGTGCGTAACACCATCGAGGAAAACCGCATCACCGCGGCGATGCGCCGTGCTCCGCGTATGAAATGAACCTGCGGGCCTCCGCAGGTGAGCCATAAAACTTAACCATCTGACCCGAACGTTTGCCCATGTCCAACATCTCGCCCTACGAAGCCAACAGCATCTCGGCCTTTTTTACCGTCGGCCTGGCGCGGCCGGGGCGTTTGATGCTGACCAACCATGTCGAGCGGCTGCGCCTGGCGGCGGAGCGCACGCGCGCGGCGCGGCCCTTCCAGCTGGACGCCTGGGTGGTGCTGCCCGATCATCTGCATTGCGTGATGACGGTGCCCGCAGGGGATGATGATTTTGCCGGCCGCTGGCTCGAAATCCGGCGGCGGTTCTGTGACAGCCTGAACACCACCGGCCCGATCTGGCAGCGCGGCGTGCGCGGCCAGGTGATTTCCGGGCTGACCGACTATGCCGATTGCGTGCGCCGCTGCTGGTTCGATCCGGTGCGGCATGGGCTGGTGGCGGATCCGAATGACTGGTTCCTGTCCTCGCTGCATGATGACGAGCTGCTGGAGCGGCAGGCGGCCTGATCCCGGCGCGCCGGATCAGCGGGGCCACGACAAAACCGCCACGCGCGGGCGTGGCGGTTTTTTTGAAGCATCTTCACGCGCACTTCGACAAGCTAATCTGGGGGTGAGGCGCTGTAGACTGGCTTCCTGATCGCAACATAGCAGATTTCCGGCCGAGTCGCATCCGCTAACGCCCGCGGTTTCAGGTCAATCGCGCGGGGCCGGCGGATGCGCGCCTCCCCGGCAGCAGGCCCGCCCACTGGATCGGCGCGGCGTGTGGCAACAGCAGCGCCGAGCGCAGCAACACCTTGTTGGTCTCAAGCGCCGCGGCGATGCGCTGGAAATGGCCGCGCCCGTCATCGGGGGACCGCAGCAGCTGGGTTTCGGCCTGCTCCAGCGCCGCGACAAAGGCCTCG
>NZ_PGTB01000169.1 GCF_002786325.1 Pseudooceanicola lipolyticus
GCCCAGCGGCTCGGGCGACAGCATCAGCACCGGGCGCGGGGCCAGCCTGAGCGCGGCATATTGCGCCGCCAGCCCGGCGCCAACGATGATCACCCGGGCGGTGTCGATGCGGTGCATCAGCCGGCCAGCTGCCGCGACAGGTCGATCATGCGCTGAACCGCGACGCGGGCCTTGGCGGCGATGGCGGCGTCGACCTCGACCGCGCCGTCCATCGCATGCAGCGACCAGAGGATTTTCTCCAGCGTGATCTTCTTCATGTAGGGGCACATGTTGCAGGGGCCGACAAAATCGACCTCGGGCAGCGCGCCCGAGATGTTCGAGGCCATCGAACATTCGGTCACCAGCATCGCCTTTTGCGGGCGTTCGCGTTCGACATAGCCGATGATGCCGCTGGTCGAGCCCGAAAAATCGGCCTCGGCCACCACGTCGGGCGGGCATTCGGGATGGGCGATGATGCGGGTCTCGGGGTTGTAGCTGCGGAAATCGCGCAGATCCTGGGCGGTGAAGCGTTCATGCACGATACAGGCGCCGTCCCACCAGACCACGCGCTTGTGCGGCACCTGCCTGGCGACGTTCTGGGCCAGGTATTTGTCAGGCGTCATGATCACCGTGTCGCTGTCCTGCGCGGCGACGATCTGCGCCGCGTTGGACGAGGTGCAGCAGATGTCCGAGGCCGCCTTGACCGCGGCCGAGGTGTTCACATAGGTGACCACCGGCGCGCCGGGATAGCGCGCGCGCATCTCGGCGATGCCGGCGGGGGTGATGCTTTCGGCCAGCGAACAGCCGGCCTCCATATCGGGCATCAGCACGGTCTTGGCCGGGTTCAGGATCTTCGCGGTCTCGGCCATGAAATGCACGCCGCATTGCACGATGACATCGGCCTCGGCGCGGGTGGCCTCGATCGCCAGCTGCAGGCTGTCGCCGACCACATCGGCAACGCCGTGATAAATCTCGGGCGTCATGTAGTTATGCGCCAGGATGACGGCGTTGCGTTCCTTCTTCAGCCGGTTGATCGCGGCGACATAGGGCGCGTGAATCGCCCAGTCGGGCGGCGACACGACACGCTCCATCCGGGCATAGAGATCTGCGGTGGCCAAAGCGAGATCGGGGGATGGGGCGAGATCATAGTGATCGGCGAGTTCGGCGCGGAGCGCGATCTGGTCGAGCAAGGGCGAAACATCCTCAAGTTACTGCAATCCATCCCGAAGGAACGGATGCCGGACCCTCCTCCGGATGCCGGCCGATCTGTCTCTAGGTGCAGGATGACGTAAGGGCAAGCGGGTTATCCCGCGAGCCGGGCGCGCAGCCGGCGGCCCGGCCCCTGAAAATAGACGGGTTTGCGACGCGGTGCGGCCTGGCTCAGCCGATGAAATCGGCGCGCCGTTCGCGCAGGCTTTCATAGAGGAAATCGACAAACAGCCTGACCCGCTGCACCCGGCGCAGATCGCCGTGCAGCAGCACCCAGGTCGCCCGGCTTTGATCCAGCCCGGTGCCCGGCAGCCGTTGCAATTCCGGAAACACGCTGGTCACCCAGGCGGCAAGAAAGGTCATGCCGGCCCCGGCGCGGGCCAGGTGCATGTGCATCGCCGGATCGGGGATCGCGTGGCGCACCCGCGCGCGGGGGAAGGGCGAGGCGGCGATCATCGCCTTGAGTTCCGGCGCCTCGCCATAGCCCAGCCAGGTCAGCCCCTCGCCGCGCGGCCCGGCCTGATGCAGGGTGCGGTCGATATAGCTGCGGGCGGCGAAGACGCCGATCGACAGCGGGAACAGCTTGCGCCCCACCGCCTCGCCGCTGACCTCGCGGACATGGCGGATCGACACGTCGGTTTCCAGCCGGTCGATGGAATCGATGCCGTAGGACAGGTTCATGTCGATATGGATATCGGGATACAGCGCCAGGAATTCGGCCAGCACCGGCGCCAGCAGGAAATGCGCGGTCATCGGATCGGCTGACAGGCGGATGCGGCCGGCGGCCTGGTTGTCCAGCCCGCGCACCGCGTTGAAGCCCTGGCGCAGGGCGGCCTCGGCCTCCAGCGCCTGCGGCAGCAGCCGCCGGCCCGCCACGGACAGGTGCAGCCCGTCGGCGCCGCGGCGGAACAGCTGAACCCCCAGCTGGTGTTCCAGCGCCTCCAGTTGCCGGCGCACGGTGGCATGGTTGCTGTCCAGCTGCTCGGCAGCGCCGCGCAGCGACCCCGCCCGCGCGATGGCCAGAAAGGCCGGAAGCGATTTCCAATCCAACATGCGGAACGATTATGAACCACATTGGGCCATTTTCGGCAATCCCCGGACCTAATTCAATCCGCTAGAGCGTCGGGGACCGCAGCACAAGGAGACCGGCCATGACATCCACTTTCAGCGCCTGGCGCATCGCGCGCTATGGCGGGCCCGAGCGGCTGACCCCGGTCACGGCGCCGATGCCGGCGCCCGGACGCGGTGAGATCCTGATCCGCATCCACGCCTCGGCTGTCACCCGCGCCGATGGCATGATGCGGGCCGGGCGGCCGCGTTTTGCCCGCGTCTTCCTGGGCCTGCGCCGCCCACGCCGCAACCTGTCGGGCACCGGCCTGTCGGGCGAGGTGATCGCGGTGGGCGAGGGGGTGCGCCGCTTTGCCGTGGGCGATGCGGTGTTTGGCGAGGCCGGCCTGAACTTTGGCGCCAATGCCAGCCATATCTGCCTGAATGAGGGCGGCACGCTGATGCACAAGCCCGCGACACTGTCGCACGAGGCCGCGGCGGTGATGTGCGACGGCCCGTTGACCTCGTATCATTTCCTGCATCAGGTCGCGCAACTGCAGGCCGGACAGCGGGTGCTGATCCTGGGCGGTGCCGGCAGCCTGGGCAGCGCGGCGGTACAGATCGCGGCTGCGGCCGGCGCCGATGTCACCGCCACCTGCAGCAGGCGCAACCAGGCGATGGTTGCCGATCTGGGCGCGGCGCGGGTGGTCGATTACACCACCGAGGATGTATATGCCGGGCACGATCGCTATGACGTGGTATTCGACACGCTGGGCGTCGGGTCCTTTGCCGCCGCGCGCGCCAGCCTGGCGCCGCACGGGCAATATCTGTGCCCGGTTTTGTCCCTGACCCTGCTGGCCGCGATGCTGTCAAGCCGGCTGCGCGGTGGCCAGCGGGCCGGGTTTGTCGCCGTCGGCCTGCAGCCGCCGGTGGTGCTGCGCGGTCATCTCGATGCCTTGCTGGCCATGGTTGCAGCGGGAACGCTGTTGCCGCTGCTTGACCGGGTCTATCCTTTGGCCAATCTGGTCGAGGCGCATCGCCACATGGAAACCGGCCATAAGCGCGGCAATGTGGTGGTGGTCTAGGCGGCGCGGTTGCGCCACAGCATCAGGGGGTGCGGATTGGCACGCTTGAACGGGAAACTCTGTATTGTCACCGGCGCCGGCCGGGGCATCGGCGCGGCGATTGCGCGGGCCTTTTGCCGCGAGGGCGCGGCGGTGGTGGTGACCGACAAGGCGGCCGACCGCGCCGCCGCGCTGGCGGGTGAGATCGGCGCGCAACATGCCGGTCTGGACGTGGCGTCCGAGGCGGATTGGGCGGCGCTGGCGCGGCTTTGGCCCGCCTGCGACGTGCTGGTGAACAATGCCGGGATCACCGGGTTCGAAGCGGGCCCGCGCCCGCATGATCCCGAACATGCCACGCTGGCGGATTGGCGGGCGGTGCACGCGGTGAACCTGGACGGCACCTTTCTTGGCTGCCGCTATGCGATCGGGGCGATGCGGGTCAAGGGCGCCGGGGCGATCATCAACATCTCGTCGCGCTCGGGCCTGGTGGGGATCCCGGCGGCGGCGGCCTATGCCGCGTCCAAGGCCGCGATCCGCAATCACACCAAGACCGTGGCGCTGTATTGCGCCGAACAGGGTCTGAACATCCGTTGCAATTCGATCCATCCCGGCGCCATCCTGACCCCGATGTGGGAGCCGATGCTGGGCGATGGGCCGGACAGGCCGGCGCGCATGGCCGCTTTGGTCGCCGACACGCCGCTGCGCCGTTTCGGCCAGCCCGAGGAAGTGGCGGCAATCGCGGTTTTGCTGGCCTCGGACGAGGCCGCCTATATGACCGGGGCGGAACTGTCGGTGGATGGCGGATTGCTGGCCGGGTCGGCCGCTGCGCCCCGGGCCGCCGACCGCCGAGACTGACGGGGCGGGGCAGAAATCTGCCAGAGGCGGAGCGGAAATCTGCGAGGAATATTCGCCGGATCCGGGCCCGGTGGGGTTGCCGGGTGCCGGGCCCTTGGTAAGTCTTTCGCCACCGCGGGACCGCCCTGGCCGGTCTTCGACGCGGGTTTCATTTTGGGAGGAACGTCATGTTCAAAACCTTCGGGCTGGGCGCCGTTGTCGCCGGCAGCCTTGCACTTTCCGCGCCTGCCGCTTCGGCAACCGAATTCGTCAACGTGCTGACCGGTGGCACCTCGGGTGTCTATTACCCGCTGGGCGTGGCGCTGGCGGATATCTATGCCAAGAACATCCCCGACTCGCGCACTCAGGTGCAGTCGACCAAGGCCTCGGTCGAGAACCTGAACCTGCTGCAGCAGGGCCGCGGCGAGCTGGGCTTTGCCCTGGGCGATTCGGTCAAGGACGCCTATGAGGGCAATGCCGAGGTCGGGTTCAACCAGCCGCTGGACAAGCTGCGCGCCATTGCGGCGATCTATCCGAACTTCATCCAGATTGCCGCTTCCGCCGATGCCGGTGCAATCACCGCGACCGATCTTGCCGGCAAGTCGGTTTCGGTTGGGGCCGCGAAATCCGGTACCGAGGTGAACGCGCGCAAGATCCTGGGCGCGCTCGGCATGAGCTATGACGACCTGGGCAAGGTCGAGTACCTGCCCTTTGCCGAGTCGGTCGAGCTGATGAAGAACCGCCAGCTGGACGCGACGCTGCAAAGCTCGGGCCTGGGCTCGGCGGCGCTGAAGGACCTGTCCTCGACCCAGGACGTGACCTATGTGTCGATCCCGGCCGAGGTGGCCGGAACCCTGGGCGCGCCCTATGCCGCCGGCGTGATCCCCGCCGGGACCTATCCCGGCCAGGACAGCGACATCCCGACACTGGCGATCACCAATATCCTGGTGACCAGCGCCGATGTCTCGGACGAGCTGGCCTATCAGATGACCAAGCTGCTGTTCGAGAACCTGGAGCAGATGAAAGCGGCGCATGCCGCCGCCGAGGCGATCAATCTCGAGGATGCGGTGAAGAACTCGCCGATTCCGCTGCACCCGGGTGCCGAACGCTATTACAAGGAACAGGGCCTGCTCTGAGCGGGTTCAGGCGGCGGCCCGGCCCTGGCCGGGCTGCCTGCGTGACGGGAGGACGAGATGTCTGGACAAGTTGACACCGGGCCTGTGCCCGACGAGGACGCGGCCGCGCAGCATGGCCCGCTGACCTCGGGATTTCCGCCCAGCCTGACCGGGCGGTTCCTGTTCTGGCTGGCGGTGGTTTTTTCGCTGTACCAGATCGCGATCGCCGCCCATGTCATCGACCTGCCCAGCCAGGTGATGCGCGCGGTGCATGTCGGGTTCCTGCTGGCGCTTGGCTTTCCGCTGCTGGCCATCGGGCGCCGCTTTGGCACCGCGATGCGCGCGCTGTGCTGGCTGTTTGCCGCCGGCGGGGTGGCGGTGGCCGCCTATCAGTGGATCGAATACACGCCGCTGTTGTTCCGGGCCGGCGACCCGAACCTGCCCGACCTGATCTTTGGCTGCATCGCGGTGGCGACGGTGTTTATCGCCGCCTGGATGCTGATGGGCCCGGCGCTGCCGATCATCTGCGCCGTCTTCCTGTCCTACGCCCTGTTCGGTCAGTTTCTGCCCGCGCCGCTGGACCATCGCGGCTATGCCTTTGAGCAGGTGGTCGAGCAGATCGCCTATGGCACCGAGGGCATCTATGGCATCCCGACCTATGTGTCGGCGACCTATATCTTCCTGTTCATCCTGTTCGGGTCGTTCCTGGAAAAGGCCGGGATGATCAAGCTGTTCACCGATGTCTCGCTGGGCCTGGTCGGCCACAAGATGGGCGGCGCCGCCAAGGTGTCGGTGCTGTCCTCGGGGCTGATGGGCACGATCTCGGGTTCGGGCGTGGCCAATGTGGTCACCACCGGGCAATTCACCATTCCGCTGATGAAACGCTTTGGCTATCGCTCGGCCTTTGCCGGCGGCGTCGAGGCGACGTCGTCGATGGGTGGGCAGATCATGCCGCCGGTGATGGGCGCGGTGGCCTTCATCATGGCCGAGACCCTGGGCGTGGCCTATGTCGAGGTGGTCAAGGCGGCGCTGGTGCCGGCAATCCTGTATTTCGCCGGTGCCTTCTGGATGGTGCATCTGGAGGCCGGCAAGCGCGACCTGCGCGGCCTGGCCGCGGACGAGATGCCCTCGGCGCGCCGCGCGCTGAAAGAGGGCTGGTACCTGATCCTGCCGCTGGCGGTGCTGGTCTGGCTGCTGTTCTCGGGCTATACGCCGCTGTTTGCCGGCACCATCGGCCTGGCGCTGACCGGCATGCTGATCCTGGGCACCGCCATTGCCATGGGCCTGTCGTCGACCGCGGTGCGGGTGATCTTCTGGGTGGTGCTGGGCCTGTGCGCCTCGGCCTTCTTCAAGTTCGGCATCACCGCGCTGTTGCTGGTGCTGGCGGTGCTGGTGATCGCCTGCGCCGCCTTCCGGGGCGGGCGGCAGACGCTGGCGATCTGCCGCGACAGCCTGGCCGACGGTGCCAAGACGGCGCTGCCGGTCGGCATCGCCTGTGCGCTGGTGGGGGTGATTATCGGGGTGATGACCCTGACCGGTGCGGCCAATACCTTTGGCCAGTTCATCGTCTCGGTCGGGCAGAACAGCCTGTTTCTGAGCCTGGTTCTGACCATGGTGACCTGCATCATCCTGGGCATGGGGATCCCGACGATCCCCAATTACATCATCACCTCGTCCATCGCCGGTCCGGCGCTGCTGGACCTGGGTGTGCCGCTGATCGTCAGCCACATGTTCGTGTTCTATTTCGGCATCCTGGCGGATCTGACGCCGCCGGTGGCGCTGGCCTGTTTTGCCGCCGCGCCGATTGCCAAGGAAAGCGGGCTGAAGATCAGCTTTGAGGCGATCAAGGTCGCGGCCGCCGGTTTCGTGGTGCCGTTCATGGCGGTTTATACCCCGGCGCTGATGTTGCAGGATGGCGGTGCCCTGGCCGGGGCCATCGGCTATTGGCCGGCGGTGGCCTATATCGTGCTGAAGGCGCTGATTGCGCTGGCGCTGTGGGGCGCCTGCGTGATCGGCTGGCTGGGTCGGCCGCTGGCGATCTGGGAACGCGCGATTGCGGTGGCCGCCGCCTTTACCCTGGTTGCGGCGCTGCCGATCACCGACGAGATCGGCTTTGGCCTGGCGGCGGTGTTCGGCCTGCTGCTGTGGCGCCGCAAGGTTGCGGTGTCGGCATGAGCGGCTGTCTTCTGGCCGGGGCGATGGTGATCGCCCTGGCCGATGGCGCGGGCTTTACCCTGGAATGGCAGCATTCGGTCGAGCGGCAAAGCTGGCGGGAAAGCTGGGAAGTGACCGATGACCGCCGCCTGCGGCTGACCGAGGCGGCGGTCAAGGGATCCGGCGCCGGGATGGAGCCCGGCCCCGGCGGCCGGTTCGAGCGCGGCTGGTGGGTCTGGGCCCCGGCGCTGCCGCCGGTGCC
>NZ_PGTB01000016.1 GCF_002786325.1 Pseudooceanicola lipolyticus
CAGGTCCTGAACCTGCCGCGCCTGCGCGCGGCTCAGCCGCAGCGCATCCGACAGGTCACCACCGCCCAGCGCCGCCAGTCGCCGCAGCGCATCGGGGGCGAATCCCAGCTGCTCTTCAGTTGCGATCAGCGGCCCCAGCGCCCGATCATCGGTGCCCGGCAGGATCTGCGCCAGCAGCCCGGTGCTGCGCATGCCGGCCACGGCAGGCGCCGGATCGGGCGCCGCCAGCAGCTTCAGCATCTCGGCCCCGATGCGTTCGCGCGACACCTTGCCGACGCCGTCCAGATTGCCGGCAATTGCCGCCAGCGCCTCGGCATCCATGCCTTCCATCGGGTCGCCATACCAGGCGTGAAACCGGAAGAACCGCAGCGAACGCAGATAGTCCTCGCGGATCCGCGCCGTGGCATCGCCGATAAAGCGCACCCGCCGCGCGCGCAGGTCCGGCAACCCACCTATAGGGTCTAACAAGGTGCCATCGGGGCGGGCATAAAGCGCATTCATGGTAAAATCGCGCCGCGCCGCATCCTCTTCCACGCGGGTGGAAAAGGCGACAACCGCTCGCCGGCCATCGGTTTCCACATCACGGCGAAAGGTGGTCACCTCATGCGCAATGCCGTCATTGACCAATGTGACGGTCCCGTGATCAATCCCGGTCGGCACCGCCTTGATCCCGGCGGAACGCGCCAGCGCCACCACCGTGTCCGGCGGGGCATCGGTGGCGATGTCGATATCGCTGACCTGTTCCTGCAACAGCGCGTTGCGCACGCAACCGCCGACAAACAGCGCCTGCGCGCCCTCCCGCATGATCGCGGCGCAGACCGCCTGCGTGGCCGGGTTGTGCAACCAGGTGCCGGTAACCTTCATCACGCCATCCGTGCCGCCAGCGCCCGCAACATCCGGGCCGTCGCCCCCCAGATGTAATAGGGGCCGTAGGGCACCGTGAAATAGTACCGCCGGTCGCCCCGCCAACGCCGCGATTCGATGATGAAATTGGCTGGATTGGTGACATGGGCCAGCGGGACCGAAAACACCTCTTCCACCTCACCCGGTTCCGCCACCGGGGTAAACGGCGTGTCCACCACCGCCACAACCGGGGTCACGAAAAATCCGGTCACCGTTTCATGCCCTGGCATCTCGCCCAGCACCTGCGGCAGATCCTCGGGCAGGCCGATCTCTTCCCGCGCCTCGCGCAGCGCCGCGGCGGTGACCGATCCATCACCCTCGTCCTGCTTGCCCCCCGGAAAGGCGATCTGCCCCGGATGGTGTTTCAGGGCCGAAGACCGCTTGGTCAGCAGCACCCGCGGCGCACCGCCATACAGCGTCACCGCGATCAGAACACCCGCCGGGCGCAGCTTGCGCCCTTCGGGCAGCACGGTTTCCGGGTTCAGGTCGAAATCGGACGAGGTGTCGCCCGGTTTCGCCAAAGCCGCGCGCAGCGCGGCGATGGTGTCACTCACCTTGGGCCTGCGCGGCTTCGAACCCAACCGTCGCCGGGTCGAGGTCGTAATGCGCGCCGCAGAACTGGCAATCGGCGGTCACGCGGCCATCATCGGTTGTCATTTTCTCGATATCGCTGGCCGAATAGATCGACAGCGTCTGGCGCACCCGGTCCTCGGAACAGGTACAGCCAAAGCGCACCGCCTGGGCGTCATAGACGCGCGGCGATTCCTCGTGGAACAGCCGCACCAGCAGGTCGGTGGGCGGCAAGGCCGGACCGATCAGTTCCAGCTCGTCCACGGTGTCGAGCAGGATGTTCACGCGGTTCCAGTTTTCCTCTTCGCTGCCATCCACCAGGTCCGGAGCGCGCAGCACATCGCCGGATCCGGTCTGCTCGGCGACAAAGGGCGACGCCTTGGGCATATGCTGCAACATGATGCCACCGGCGCGCCAATGCTCGGCCGCACCCGGTTCCGTCGACAGGCCAAAGCTCAGCGAGAACCGCGTCGGCAATTGCTCGGACTGGGCGAAATAGGCCTCGGCGCAGTCACTCAGCGTGCCGCCGGTCAGCGGGGTGATGCCCTGGTAGGGCGCGGTGCCCTTGCCCTGGTCGATCAGGATGGCGAAATATCCCTCGCCGATCTGCTCCATCGCCGGCGCCCCGGTCAGCCGCTCGCGGTCAAAGCTCGCATAGGCTCTGATCCGGGCCGGCTCGCCCTCGACCTGGGGGGCAAAATAATCGGTGGCGATCATCCGCACCGCGCCTTTGGACTGCACCTGCAGGGACAGTTTCCAGCGCAGCTTGATGGTCTGGCCGATCAGCGCGGTCAGCAGCGTCATCTCGGCCACCAGCGCCTCGACCTGCGGCGGGTAATCGTGCTGGCTCAGGATTCCGTCCAGCACGCCGTCAAGCCGCGCCACCCGGCCCCGCATATCGGGAACGTCCAGTTGGAAGGGCAGGACAGAATCGTCCCACGCAAGTTTAGGTCCGAAGGTCATGGGGTTTCCTTATACGCCGTAACTTGGCATAGGCGCGAATATAGGGGCAAAACGCCGGGTTAAAAAGGGGCTGGAAGATGATCAGACGTTTCGGAGCGGCGCCCGAGGCCGGGCGGCGCTATCACCGCCGGCCCGGCGCCTATGCGATTCTGCCGCTGGATGGCGGTCTGGTCATGACCCATCAAAGCGCCCCCGAGCCCGAAATCCAGCTGCCCGGCGGCGGCATCGATCCCGGCGAATCGCCGGTCTCGGCGCTGCATCGCGAGGTGTTCGAAGAAACCGGCTGGCATATCGGCACGCCGCGCTGGCTGGGCACCTTCCGCCGCTTTGCCTATATGCCGGAATATGACCTCTGGGCCGAAAAGATCTGCATGATCTTTGTTGCCCGGCCTACCGTGTGCATCGGGCAACCCACCGAGCCCGGCCATATCAGCCTGTGGCTGCCATCGGATCTCGCCGCCGACGCGCCGGGCAATCCCGGCGACCGTTTCTTTGTCAGCCAGTTCCTGGGCCGGGGTTCTACGGGCCGTTGAATTCGAACAGCGTGGCCGAAACGTCATCTTCCATGCCGTGATCCGGGCTCATCACCTGGGTCAGGTTCCAGAACAGATCATCCAGAAATTCCGGGCCGGATTGCCCCGGCGGGCAGCCGGCCACCATCTCCAGCAATCCCGCCGTCTCCAGCATCGCGCCGCTGCGCAGGCGGCATTCGGTGAACCCGTCGGAATACAGCAGCAGCCGGTCACCCGGTTGCAGGCTGGTTTCAAACTGGCTGAACGTCACATCGGCCAGCAGGCCGATCGGCACGCTGCCCTCGCCGGCAAGCTCCACCTGCCCGTCCCGGCGCAGGATCAGCGGGTGCGGATGGCCGGCCTGCACCAGTTTCAGCCGGCCGCTGGCCAGGTCGGCGGTGGCAAAGGCCATGGTGTAATATTCGTCGATCCCGGTGTCCTCGACCTGCCGTTCGTTCAGCAGCAGCGCCGCCTCGGCCGGATCGCGCAAACGGTATTGACCTTCGCCACAGCGCTGCAGCGCCAGGTTTTCATCCGGGTGACTGCCGCTGAGATAGCCGCCGATGCGCGCCGTCATCATGGCCGAGGTGATGCCGTGGCCCGAGACGTCGATGGAATAGAACCCGACCTGATTGGCACCCGGAGAAAACATGCCCACCAGATCGCCGCCGATATGGCCGCAGGGTTTCAGCAACAGGCTGACCCGCGAGGCGCCGAATTTGCGCACCCGGTCGGGCACCAGCGATTCCTGGATCTTGCGCGCCTGCATCAGATCGCGGTCAATCGAGTCATAGGCCGCCTGCAGCCGGTCCAGCGTGTCGCGGATCACCCGGTTCTTGTCCGACAGTTCGCGTTGCATCGCGATGATGCGTTCGCCGGCCGAGATCCGGGCGCGCAATTCGCTGGGATTGACCGGCTTGGTCAGGAAATCATCCGCCCCCGCATCCAGCCCGCGGGCGATTTCGACCTTTTCGCTTTTGGCGGTCAGCAGGATGAAATAGCCGTAATCTTCTCCTGGCAGCGCCCTAAAGGCGCGGCAAAACTCCAACCCGTCCATACCCGGCATCATCCAGTCGCTCAGCACCAGATCGGGGTGCAGGGCGCGGCAAACGTCGATGGCCTCATCGCCACTTTCGGCCTCGACCACCTCGAATCCCCAGGATTTCAGCGATTGCGACAGGATGCGCCGCTGCAGCCGGCTGTCATCGACCACCAGAACCCGCCTGATCGAACCCGCCTCTGGCCCGCCGGGCGACCAGCTTTGGTCATTGGACAGCATCACCCGCCCTTTCACTGACGGTTGCAACATTGCGGGCAGTATTCCAGCACCGGCTTAACACCGCGTGAAGCTGACAATTCTTCCATGCCCTCTGGGATTAACCGGAGATTCACCCGCATCGTCCACGCTGGGCCCCGGTGTCATAGGATGGTGCGGCATGATCGACTGGTCGCGCGTCAAAATTTTGTGCGAGGAGGTGGGCAAGGACGATTTTGCAGAAGTCGTCGAGCTGTTTTTCGAAGAAATGGGCGCGGCGCTGGCCCGGCTTGACCAGAACCCCGATCTGTCGCGGCTGGCGGCCGATCTGCATTTTCTGAAAGGCAGCGCGCTGAACCTCGGGTTTCGCCAGGTGGCAGAATTATGCGGCGAAGGTGAGCAATTGGCCGCCCAGCGCCGCGCGGCAGAGGTGCGGCTGGATCGAATCCAGACCGCCTATCGCCAGTCTCGCGCGGAATTTGAACGGGATTGCCCCCTGCACCTGCCGCGCTGATCCGGCAATCTTGCCCCTTTCGGCAAAACCGGATAACCCGCTGCGGACGCTAAAAGGGGAACCAAATGTCCGCGCCAAAGAAAGTCGTTCTGGCCTATTCCGGTGGGCTCGACACGTCGATCATCCTGAAGTGGCTGCAAACCGAATACGGCTGCGAGGTTGTCACCTTCACCGCCGATCTCGGCCAGGGGGAAGAACTGGAGCCGGCCCGAAAAAAGGCCGAGTTGCTGGGCGTCAAGGAGATCTTCATCGAAGACGTGCGCGAGGAATTCGTGCGCGATTTCGTGTTCCCCATGTTCCGCGCCAACACGCTCTATGAGGGCCTGTACCTGCTGGGCACCTCGATTGCGCGGCCGCTGATCTCCAAGCGCCTGGTCGAGATCGCCGCCGAAACCGGCGCCGACGCGGTGGCGCATGGTGCCACCGGCAAGGGCAATGACCAGGTGCGGTTCGAACTGGCCGCCTATGCGTTGAACCCCGATATCAAGGTGATCGCGCCCTGGCGGCTGTGGGACCTGACCTCGCGCACCCGGTTGCTGGAATTTGCCGAAAAGAACCAGATTCCCATCGCCAAGGACAAGCGCGGCGAAGCGCCGTTTTCGGTGGATGCCAACCTGCTGCACACCTCGTCCGAGGGCAAGGTTCTGGAAAACCCCGGCGAACCGGCGCCCGACTATGTCTATCAGCGCACCGTCGACCCCGAAAAGGCCCCGGACGAGCCGCAGATCGTCGAAATCGGCTTTGAACGCGGTGACGCGGTCAGCATCGACGGCGTCGCCATGAGCCCGGCGGAAATTCTGACCAAGCTGAACGAACTGGGTGGAAAACACGGCATCGGGCGGCTGGACCTGGTGGAAAACCGCTTTGTCGGGATGAAATCGCGCGGCATTTACGAAACCCCCGGCGGCACCATCCTGCTCGAGGCGCATCGCGGCATCGAACAGATCACGCTCGATTCCGGCGCGGGGCATCTGAAAGATTCGATCATGCCGCGCTATGCCGAGCTGATCTATAACGGCTTCTGGTTCTCGCCCGAACGCGAGATGCTGCAGGCGCTGATCGACAAAAGCCAGGAACATGTCACCGGCAGCGTCACGCTGAAACTTTACAAAGGCGCGGCCCGGACCATCGCCCGCACCTCCGAACATTCGCTGTATTCCGAGGCGCATGTGACTTTCGAGGAAGATGCCGGCGCCTATGATCAGAAAGACGCCAAGGGGTTCATCCAGTTGAACGCGCTGCGGCTGAAACTGCTGGCCGCGCGCAACCGGCGCCTGGCCGGCAAGTAACCGCCATTGCCAAGGTGGCCCCGGCGCATGGGGCCACCGCGGTGTTAAATGCGCTCTGCGTAGAGGCGCTGGTAATGCGGCATCGCCGCTTCGGCCAGCTTGGCCAAGGCACCGGAGAGATGCGGCAGTTCGCCTTCCGGTCCGGCAAACCCGGTGGAGCGGTGCACCGCGCCGTACCAATGCGGCGCCCACACGCCGTCATCCTTGTGCCCACCGGCGGGCCAGCACAGCATCGCCGGATCCCATTCCAGGCTCAGCGCGGCACACAGCCTGCGTAACATGGCTTCGGGATCCTGACGGATGTCATAGCTGTCGATCACCAGCGGCGCGGCACCTTCGGATCGCATCTGGTCATATAATTCCGTCTGCTGGGCAAAGCCGATATCGGACAGGGTCAGCCCGTCATATTTGGCGGCAAAACTGGCGATCACCCGCGCCGGATGGCGGATCAGGAAAACGTGGCGCATCTGGGCCAGCCAATCACGCGGGATCAAGGGCAGCATATGCTGGGTCATATGTTTCTGGTAGAAATGCGGCTTTCCGCCTGGAACAGGCCCTAACAGGGCGGAAATCACCGTTTGGGGATCCTGCGGCTGCGCCGCCAGGATCGCGTCGCGCATCGGGTGCGCCAGCCCGGTCTGCGCCAGGTAAGCGGCATAAAACGGTTCGTCAACCACGGCGAAATCGGCGCGGTTGCCAAAGGCATACATCATCGCCGTGCTCAGGTTGCGCGGCCCCGACCACATCGCAATCCGCATCAGGCACATTCCCGCGCGATCAGGTCGCGATACAGGCTGCGGATAAGCTCGGTCACCGGCCCCAGCGCGCCGCTGCCGATCACCCGGCCATCGATCTCGCCCACCGGGGTTTGCGCCCCGAAGGTACCGGTCAGGAACGCCTCGTCGGCGTCATAGGTCTCCACCAGGCTGAAGTTCTTTTCAAACACCGGAATGTCATTGGCGCGGCACAGGTCGAGCACTTTTTGCCGGGTGATGCCGTTCATGCAGTAATCCCCGGTCGAGGTCCAAACCGCCCCCTTGCGCACGATAAAGAAATTGCAGGCATTGGTGGTGTTCACGAAGCCATGCACATCCAGCATCAGCGCCTCGTCGGCACCGGCCTTTTCCGCCGCGATACAGGCCAGGATGCAGTTCAGCTTGGAATGCGAGTTGAGTTTCGGATCCTGCGTCATCGGCAGCCCGCGCAGATGCGGCACCGTGGCCAGCCGCACCGGCCGCGGCAGCAGCGGCTTGGAATGTTCCATGATGATCACCACCGTCGGGCCGCTGCGGCTGAGTGACGGATGCTGAAACGGCCGTGTTTTTACCCCGCGGGTCACCATCAGCCGGGCATGGGCATCGGTTGTCATCGCGTTGGCCGCCTGGGTTTCGGCCAGCGCGGCCATCACCTCGGCCCGGTCCATCCCGATATCCAGGTCGATGGCCTTCAGCGCCTGAAACAGCCGGTCCATATGCTCTGCGGCAAAGGCCCAGGTTCCGTTATACAGCCGCAGCCCCTCCCACACGCCATCGCCCAACATGAAACCGCTGTCATAGACGCTGACCACCGCCTCGGCCTTGGGCAGGATGCGACCGTTGACATAGATTTTCAGATCCGCGTTGCGGGCGTCTTCCTCGGCCTGATGCGTGGTGACTTTTTGGTTCATGCGCCGTCTCCTTTGCCCGCAAGCTAGGCTGCGGCGACAGTGCCGGTAAAGCGATAAACGCCCATCACCACCGCGTGAATTTGGATGTCAGGGACTTGCCCGAACGCCCAAACAGGCGCAGCGTCAGATCAAAGGAGTCCCGCGATGATTTCATTGAATGCAATCAAATCCTTTACCTTGATGACGCTGATCGGCATCGCCCTGGTCCTGCAATGTGGGCCGGGTCATGACAAGATGACCGAGTCCATCGACCTGCCGCAACCTGCGGATACGGCGCAGGAGATGCCGGATGTGACGGCGGGGGCCCCGGCCAAACCGGTTGCAGGCCAGGCTTAGGCACACGCGGGCCATGGTCCTGAAACCGAAGCCGGTTTCAGGCTCTAACCTAACGCTATCACCCTGATCAGCCTCAGCCGATCTTGCAGGAGGCCAGGACTGCCATGTTCAGGATGTCATTGGCGGTCGACACCGTGGAGCAGATCTGAATCGGCTTGTCGACGCCGGTCAGGATCGGCCCGATCACCGTGGCGCCGGCCATTTCCTGCATCAGCTTGACCGAAATGCTGGCCGAGTGACGGGCCGGAACCACCAGGATATTGGCCGGGCCGGTCAGGCGGGAAAACGGGTAGTGTTTCTGCGCCTGCACGTTCAGCGCCACATCCACCGTCATTTCGCCCTCGAATTCGAAATCGACGCCGCGCTTTTCCAGAACGGTCGGAGCCCGGTGCATTTTCTCGGCCCGTTCCGAGACCGGATAGCCAAAGGTGGAAAAGCTGACAAAAGCCACCCTTGGTTCCAGCCCCATATGCCGGGCGACACCGGCGGCCTTTTCGGCGATGGTGGCCAGATCCTCGGATTCCGGCCATTCATGCACCAGGGTATCGGCAATCAGAACGATCCGGCCGCGATATAGCAGCGCGGTTACCCCGACCGAGCCATGCTCTGCATCCGCGTCGAACACGTGGTTGATCCGGTCCAGCGCATGGGCCGATTTGCGCGTGGCGCCGGTGATCATGCCATCGCCATGGCCATGCGCCAGCATCAGCGCGGCAAAGACATGCCGGTCGCGCGCGGCCAGCCGGTGTACGTCCTGCGCGTCGAACCCTTTGCGCTGCAACCGGTCATACAGGAATTCCTTATAAACCGGCAGATGCTGGGTATTGGCCGCATTCACGATCTCCAGCTCGCGCGCCGCGTCGCCCAGGCCGGCCTTTTCCAGCTTTTCCTTCACATCATCCTCGCGCCCGACCACCAGCGCCTTGCCGAAGCCCGACCGCTGATAGGTCACCGCGGCACGCAGCACGCGGGGGTCGTCGCCCTCGGCAAAGATCATCCGCGACTGGGCTGCGCGCGCCCGCGAGTTCAGCCCGCGCAGGATGCTGGCGGTCGGATCCATCCGCGACTTCAGGCTCAGCTCGTAGGCATCCATGTCGATGATCGGCCGCCGCGCCGCGCCGGTATCCATCCCGGCCCGCGCCACGGCGGGCGGGATACGGTGGATCAGCCGGGGATCAAACGGGGTGGGAATGATATAGTCGCGGCCAAAGGCCAGGTTCTTGCCATAGGCCAGCGCCACCTCGTCCGGCACATCCTCGCGCGCCAGCGCGGCCAGCGCCTCGGCGCAGGCGATCTTCATCTCGTCATTGATGGCGCGGGCATGGATATCCAGCGCCCCGCGAAACAGATAGGGAAAGCCCAACACGTTATTGACCTGGTTGGGATAATCGCTGCGCCCGGTGGCGACGATGGCGTCGGGCCGCACCTCATGCGCCTCTTCCGGGGTGATCTCGGGATCCGGGTTGGCCATGGCGAAGATCACCGGGTTGTCGGCCATCGACTGGACCATCGCCTGGGTCACCGCACCCTTTACCGACACGCCAAGGAACACGTCGGCCCCCTTCATCGCCTCGTCCAGCGTACGCAGCTCGGTCTTTACCGCATGGGCCGATTTCCACTGGTTCATGCCCTCGGTCCGGCCCTGCCATAACACCCCCTTGGTGTCGCAGACGATGCAGTTCTCGTGCCGAGCACCCATCGATTTCAGCAGCTCGATACAGGCGATACCAGCGGCACCGGCCCCGTTCAGCACGATTTTCACATCCTCGATCTTCTTGCCGCTGATATGCAGCGCGTTGATCAGCCCGGCGGCGCAGATCACCGCAGTGCCATGCTGGTCATCGTGGAAGACGGGAATATCCATCTCTTCCTTCAGGCGCTGTTCGATGATGAAACATTCCGGCGCCTTGATATCTTCCAGGTTGATGCCGCCGAAGGTGGGCCCCATCAGCTTGACCGCCTGGCAGAACGCGTCCGGATCTTCGGTATCCAGCTCGATATCGATCGAATTCACATCGGCGAAGCGTTTGAACAGGACCGATTTGCCCTCCATCACCGGCTTGCTGCCCAGCGCCCCCAGATTCCCCAGGCCCAGCACCGCGGTGCCGTTCGAGATCACCGCAACAAGGTTGCCCTTGTTGGTATAGTCATAGGCCAGTTCCGGCTTTGCCGCGATCTCTTCGCAGGGCACCGCCACGCCCGGGGAATAGGCCAGGCTGAGATCGCGCTGCGTGGTCATCGGCACGGTGGCCCGGATCTCGAACTTGCCGGGGGTTGGCTCCAGATGGAAGGCCAGCGCCTCTTCGCGCGTGATTTTCGACTTGGTCATCCGGATGCCCCTCCTCCTGCGATCAATTCGCTCTTAGCGCAGCGCAGGCCCGGCCTCAACGGCAATACGTTTTCGCCTTTCGCAGCCCAGCCCGGATTTGTAAGGTCGCCGCCGATCCGACGATCCGGGGGACATCTTGTCGAACGTCACGCCGATGATGGCGCAATATCTTGAGATCAAGGCGGCGCATGAAGGTGCGCTGCTGTTCTACCGCATGGGCGATTTCTACGAGATGTTCTTTGACGACGCGGTTGCCGCCGCCGAGGCGCTGGACATCGCGCTGACCAAGCGGGGCAAACATGACGGCGACGACATCCCGATGTGCGGCGTGCCGGTCCATGCCGCCGAAGGCTATCTGCTGACACTGATCCGCAAGGGCTTCCGCGTGGCCGTCTGCGAACAGTTGGAAAGCCCGGCCGAGGCGAAAAAGCGCGGTTATAAGGCGGTGGTCAAACGCGACGTGGTGCGCCTGGTTACCCCCGGAACCCTGACCGAAGACGCGCTGCTGGAGGCACGGCGGCATAACTTTCTGGCCGCTTTTGCCCGTGTCAGAGACACATCCGCCCTGGCCTGGGCGGATATTTCCACCGGCGCGTTTCACGTCATGGAATTGCCCGAGGTGCGGCTGGGCCCCGAACTGGCCCGGCTGGCGCCCTCGGAACTGATCGTCTCCGAAGGCGGCGAGGCGCCGTTTGATCTGGCCGAGGATATGGGCGTGGCCCTGACCCCGCTGGCCCGGTCCAGTTTTGACAGCACCGCGGCGGAAAAACGGCTGTGCGAGCTGTTCGGCGTTACCACGCTGGAGGCCTTTGGCAGCTTTGGCCGCGCCGAGATCTCGGCCATGGGCGCGGTGATCGACTACCTGGAGATCACCCAGAAAGGCAAATTGCCCCTGTTGCAGCCGCCGGTGCGCGATGCGCAGGACCGGGTGGTGCAGATTGATGCCGCAACCCGCCGCAACCTGGAACTGACCCGGTCTTTGGCCGGTGGGCGCGACGGATCGCTGCTGGCGGTGATCGACCGAACCGTGACGCCCGGCGGCGCCCGCCTGCTAGATCAGCGTCTGTCCAGCCCCTCGCGCAACCTGGGGGTGATACATGCGCGGTTGGCGGCGCTGGATTTTGCCATCGACTCCCCGCGGATCGGCCAGGATCTGCGCGCCGCGCTGCGCAAGACGCCCGACCTGGACCGCGCCCTGTCGCGCCTGTCGCTCGATCGCGGCGGCCCGCGCGACCTGGCCGCAGTGCGCACCGCCCTGGCGCAGGCCGAAATTCTGTCCGACCTGTTGCCAGCCGCCGATCTGCCCGACCTGCTGGCCGCGGCGGCGCGCGATCTGGTCGGGTTCGAGGATCTCGCCGCGCTGCTGGACACCGCCTTGGTTGCCGACCCGCCGCTGCTGACCCGCGACGGTGGCTTTATCGCCCGGGGCTTTGACGCCGATCTGGACGAGGCGGTGTCACTGCGGGACGAGGGGCGCTCGGTCATTGCCGGGCTGCAACAGAAATATGCCGACCATACCGGCATTGCGTCGCTGAAGATCAAGCATAACAACGTGCTGGGCTATTTCATCGAAACCACCGCGACCCACGCGCAGAAGATGCTGAACCCGCCGCTGAGCGAGGCCTATATCCACCGCCAGACCACCGCCAACCAGGTGCGGTTCACCACCGTGGAGCTGAGCGAGATGGAAACCCGTATCCTGAATGCAGGCAACCGGGCGCTGGAGCTGGAAAAGCGGCTCTACGAACGTCTGCGGAGGGAAGTTCTGGACCGCGCTGCGCGCATCCACACCGCCGCGCGGGCGCTGTCCGAAATCGACCTGACCACCGCGCTGGCCGATCTGGCCCAGGATGAGAACTGGTGCCGCCCCGAGGTGGATGACAGCCGCGCCTTCGACATCACCGGCGGCCGCCACCCGGTGGTGGAACGTGCGCTGCGGCGCGAGGGCGACAGCTTTGTGGCTAATGATTGCGATCTCAGCGCCGGCCAGGGCGCGGCGATCTGGTTGCTGACCGGGCCCAACATGGCCGGGAAATCCACCTTTCTGCGACAGAACGCCCTGATCGCCCTGCTGGCGCAAATGGGCAGCTATGTGCCGGCCGACCGCGCCCGTATCGGGCTGATCAGCCAGCTGTTCAGCCGCGTCGGCGCCTCGGACGACCTGGCGCGCGGGCGTTCGACCTTCATGGTCGAAATGGTGGAAACCGCGGCGATCCTGAACCAGGCCGATGACCGGGCACTGGTGATCCTGGACGAGATCGGCCGCGGCACCGCCACCTATGACGGGTTGTCGATTGCCTGGGCGACGCTGGAACATCTGCACGAAAGCAACCGGTCGCGCGCGTTGTTCGCCACCCATTACCACGAATTGACCGCCCTGGCGGGCAAGCTGGAGGGCGTCGAAAACGCCACCGTCTCGGTCAAGGAATGGGAAGGCGAGGTGATTTTCCTGCACGAGGTCCGCAGGGGCGCCGCCGACCGGTCTTATGGGGTGCAGGTGGCGCAGCTGGCCGGGCTGCCGAAATCGGTGGTGGCGCGGGCGCGGGTGGTGCTGGATGCGCTGGAACAAGGCGAACGCGAAGGCGGCTCGCAAAAGGCGCTGATCGATGATCTGCCGCTCTTTGCCGCCGCTCCGCCGCCGCCGCCCGCCCCGGCGCAGACTTCGCCGGTGGTACAGATGCTGTCCGAGATACATCCCGACGAGCTGTCCCCCCGCGACGCGCTGGACCTGATCTATCGCCTGAAGGACGCGGCGGAAACGTGAAACATCCCGGCGCAACCGCCGGGATGTGAGATCAGCTGGCCGGGGTCGACGACACGCCCACCTGCGCCGGGCGCAGCAGCCGGTCGTGCAGCTGGAACCCTTCGGCTGAAACCTGGATGATTTCACCCGCGGTGGTGCCGGGCACCGGCGCCTCGAACATCGCCTGGTGCAGCTGCGGATCGAACCGGTCGCCGACCTGCGGGGTGATCACCTGGATGCCGTGTTTGGCAAACACGTTGCGCAGCTCGCGCATGGTCAGCTCGATGCCTTCAATCAGCGCCGCCGCCACCTGTTTCTGCTCTTCGCTGGCGGCCTCCAGCGCGCGTTTCATGTTGTCATAGACCGGCAGCATGTCGCGGGCCAGTTTCGACCCGCCGTATTGCTCGGCTTCGCGCCGGTCTTTATCCGACCGCTTGCGCGCGTTTTCGGCATCGGCCAGCGCCCGCATGAAACGGTCTTTCAGCTCGTCGCGCTCGGCGCGCAGGGCGTCGATTTCGGCGGCTTCGGGTTCGATCTCGGTCAATTCCTCGATCAGTTCTTCGGCTTCGGCCTGGGCAATATCGTCCAGGAATTCGTCTTTCTTCGGCTCTGCCATTCTTCACCTCTAACTCCGGTCGGACACCAGCCGCCCCAGCAGCTGGGCCGTGTAATCCACGATCGGTACGATCCGGCCGTAATTCAGGCGCGTGGGGCCAATGACCCCCACCGCGCCAATGATCTTCCGGTCAGCGTTCATATATGGAGAGACCACCAGAGAGGAACCCGAAAGTGAGAAAAGTTTGTTTTCCGACCCGATAAAAATGCGCACCCCGTCGCCCTGTTCGGCCAATTCGAGGAATTCGGCGATATCACGCTTGCGCTCAAGGTCGTCAAACAGCGACCGGATGCGCTCCAGCTCGTGATCCGAGTCATCTTCGGTCAGCAGATTCGCCCGGCCGCGCACGATCAACCGGGTGGTTTCATCGCCCCAACCGTCCCAGACCGCCAGCCCGCTTTCCACCATCTGCTGCGCCAGCGCGTCGATCTCTTGCCGGCGGGCGGCGATCTCGGTCTGGATCACCTGGCGCAGGTCGCCGAGGGTGCGGCCCTGGATCAACGCGTTGAGGAAATTCGCCGCCTCGCGCATCGAGCTGGGGGTCTGCCCCGGAGGCGGCGTGAACAGGCGGTTTTCCACATGGCCGTCGGTAAACACCAGCACAACCAGCGCCTTGTCCTGGTTCAGCGACACGAATTCGATATGTTTGACCGCCGCCTCGTGTTTCGGGGTCAGCACCAGCGAGGCGCCCTGCGTCACCCCGGACAGGGCCGACCCGATGCGGTCCAGCACGCTTTCCACATTGGCCGAATTGCTGTCCAGCGTGGCGTCGATCTTCTGCCGGTCGGAAGCGTCCATATCGCCGATTTCAAGCAGCCCGTCGACAAACATCCGCAGCCCCAGCTGCGTCGGAATCCGCCCGGCACTGACATGCGGGCTGTCGAGCAGGCCGAGATATTCCAGGTCCTGCATCACGTTGCGCACGGTGGCGGCGCTGATTTTCTCGTTCAGCCGGCGGGTCAGCGTGCGGCTGCCCACCGGATCGCCGCTGGCCAGGTACGCCTCGACCACCGACCGGAACACCTCGCGCGATCGGTCGTTCATCTCGTCCAGAAGTTTTGTGGCCTCGTTCATCTGCATTTCCCTGAACGTCCTGTAATAAATGTGCTGGCGCGGCAAAGGTCAATCGGGCTTGCATCGGGAGAGGCCCCGAAGGTATCCCGTGAGAACCAAGCACAGGACCTGATATGCGACCTTCCGGACGAGAACTGAACGAATTGCGCCCCGTTACGATCGAACCGGGCTTTACCCGACATGCCGAAGGGTCCTGCCTGATCAAGGTTGGCGACACCCAGGTGCTGTGCACCGCCACCATCGAAGAGCGGGTGCCGCCCTTTATCAAGGGCAGCGGGCTGGGCTGGGTCACCGCCGAATACGGCATGCTGCCCCGCGCCACCAACACCCGGATGCGGCGCGAGGCCGCCGCCGGCAAACAGGGCGGGCGCACGGTGGAGATTCAGCGGCTGATCGGCCGGGCCCTGCGCGCCGGGGTCGATCGGGTTGCGCTGGGCGAACGGCAGATCACCGTCGATTGCGACGTCATCCAGGCCGATGGCGGCACCCGCTGCGCCTCGATCACCGGCGGCTGGGTGGCGCTGCGCCTGGCGGTCAACAAGCTGATGAAAACCGGCGAGGTGATCAGCGATCCGCTGGTCGATCCGGTTGCCGCGGTCAGCTGCGGCATCTATGCCGGCCAGCCGGTGCTGGACCTGGATTATCCCGAGGACAGCGAAGCCGGGGTTGATGGCAATTTCATCATCACCGGTTCGGGCAAGCTGATCGAGGTACAGATGTCGGCCGAAGGCTCGGTGTTTTCTCGCGACCAGATGAACACGTTGCTGGACCTGGCGGAAAAGGGCGTGAGCGAATTGGTGGCCGCGCAAAAGGCCGCCACCGCATGACACGCCGGTTCGAAGGCGACAAGCTCTTGGTCGCCACACATAATGCCGGCAAGCTGGAAGAGATGCGCCAGCTGCTGACGCCGTTTGGCGTCAGCGTGACCGGCGCTGCCGAGTTGAGCCTGCCGGAACCCGAGGAAACCGAAACCACCTTTGTCGGCAACGCGCGGATCAAGGCCCATGCCGCGGTTGCCGCCACCGGCCTGCCGGCCCTGTCCGACGATTCCGGCATCGAGATCGACGCGCTGGATGGCGCCCCCGGGGTTTATACCGCCGATTGGGCGGAAACCCCGACGGGACGTGATTTTACCCTGGCAATGGAACGCACCCATCGCGAGTTGGAGGCGCGCAACGCCGCATCGCCACGCACCGCAAGGTTCTGTTGCACCCTGGTCCTGGCCTGGCCCGATGGTCATGACGAGGTGTTCACCGGCACTGCCGAAGGCCAGGTGGTCTGGCCGATGCGCGGTGTTGGTGGCCATGGCTATGACCCGATCTTCCAACCCGACGGCCATGCCATCACCTTTGGCGAGATGAGTGCCGAGGAAAAGAACCGCCTGAGCCACCGCGCCGCCGCGGTGGCCAAGCTGGTGCAGGGGTGTTTTGCCTGAAGATTGGCAGACTGGCGGCTTTGGCCTCTATGTGCATTGGCCGTTCTGCGCGGCGAAATGCCCCTATTGCGATTTCAACAGCCATGTCGCCCAACGGATCGACCACGCGGCCTGGTCCCGCGCCTATCTCGCCGAACTGGAACGTGTCGCCGCCGACACATCCGGCCGGGTTCTGAACACCATCTATTTTGGCGGCGGCACGCCCAGCCTGATGACCCCCGACACCGTGGCCGAGGTGATTGCCGCCGCGCGACGGCTGTGGATCCCGGCCAATGACCTCGAGATCACCCTGGAGGCCAATCCCGGATCGGTCGAGGCCGGCCGCTTTGCCGGCTATCGCGATGCCGGGGTCAACCGCATCTCGATGGGCATCCAGGCGCTGAACGATACCGACCTGCGCCGGCTGGGGCGTCTTCACACGCTGGCCGAGGCGCGCGCCGCTTTCGACGTGGCGCGGCAGGCCTTCGACCGGGTGAGTTTCGATCTGATCTATGCCCGCCAGGACCAGACGCTGGCGCAATGGCGCGCCGAATTGCGCGAGGCTTTGGCCATGGCGGCCGATCACCTGTCGCTGTACCAGCTGACCATCGAAGACGGCACCGCCTTTGGCGACCGCTATCGGCGCGGGACCCTGCGCGGGCTGCCCGATGACGATCTGGGCGCCGATATGTACGAGGCGACACAGGAGATCTGTGACGCCCACGGATTGCCGCGCTACGAGGTGTCAAATCACGCGCGGCCCGGATCGGAATCGCGGCACAACCTGATCTATTGGCGCTATGGCGATTACGCCGGCATCGGGCCCGGCGCGCATGGCCGGCTGAGCGTGAACGGGGTGAAATACGCCACCGAAAGCCGCCGCAATCCACAGGCCTGGCTGGCCGATGTTGCTGCCGGCACCGGAGAGCGGCCGCGCGTGGCGCTGAACGGCCGGGTACAGGCCGAGGAATATCTGATGATGGGTCTGCGCGTTAACGACGGGATCGAGCCCAATCGGTTCCAGGCGCTGGCCGGCCAGGCATTGGATGAGACCGCGCGGCAGCGTCTGGTGGAACTGGGGATGATCGAAGACCTTGGGACGCGAATTCGCGTTACGAATCAAGGTGTTAAGGTGTTAAACGCGGTAATTTCCGAGTTTCTGAGCGGCGAAGGCTGAAATCTCCGGAGATGGACCCGGACGCGAAGATCCCGGAGCGAGGTCCGGGATCATCGTGGCGCCGGGCGGGTCAGCTGGCGCTCAGCAGGTTGCACAGCGTGTCGAGCTGTTCGAGGCTTTCATACTGAATGGTCAGCACCCCGCGTTCGCCGCCCGGCTCGTGATTGATTGACACCTTCATCCGCAGGTTGGCGGCAAGGTCGCCCTCCAGCGCGCGGGTATCGGCATCTTTTTCCTCTTTCGGCGGCCGCAGGTTTTGCACCGGCGCCGTGCCCTTGTCCTGCTGCTTTTTCGTCAGCATCTCGGTGGCCCGCACCGACAACCCGCCCTTGACCACGGCCTGCGCCAGCTCGGACGGGTTCTCCGAGGTGATCAGGGCGCGGGCGTGACCGGCGGTCAGCCGGCCGTCGCGCAGCATATCCTGCACATCATCCGGCAAGGACAGCAGGCGCATCAGGTTGGCAATGTGGCTGCGGCTTTTGCCCAGCGCTTCGGCCAGTTTTTCCTGCGTGTGTCCGAACCGATCCATCAGCTGTCGATACCCCGCCGCCTCTTCGATGGCGTTCAGGTCGGCGCGCTGGATGTTTTCGATGATGGCGATTTCCAGGACTTCGGTATCGTCCAGGTCGCGCACCAACACCGGCACATTGTGCAGCTGCGCCTGCTGCGCGGCGCGCCAGCGGCGTTCCCCGGCCACGATCTCGAACTGGCTGTCGCCCTTGCGGCGCACGATCAGCGGCTGGATGATACCCTTTTCGCGGATCGATGAGGCCAGCTCGTCCAGCGCCTCTTGGGTGAAGCGGCGGCGCGGCTGGTCGGGATTGGCAACCAGCTGTTCGATCGGCACGGTCATGTCGGGCCGCCGTGCCGGCGCTTCGGCGGTGGTTTCGGCCGCTGGCGAGACATCGGCCATCAGGGCAGACAGGCCGCGGCCAAGCCCCCGGGGTTTCACTTTCTTGTCCTGCATCCTGTCCTCCCGGTCCGTCACGCGGCCTCTCTGCTTGTCTTGTTCATCAGCTCATCCGCCAGCGCGCGATAGGCCTCGGCCCCCTGCGATTTCGGATCGTAATTCAGCACCGGCATCGCGTAGGACGGCGCCTCGCTGACCCGGACGTTGCGCGGAATGATGGTGCGGAACACCAGATCACCCAGATTGTCGCGCGCGTCCTGTTCGACCTGTTGCGACAAGTTGTTGCGGCGATCGAACATGGTCAACACAATACCTTCGATGCGCAGCTCGGGATTGGCGCTTTGGCGTACCTCGCGGACGGTCAGCATCAGCTGCGACAGGCCTTCCAGCGCGAAGAACTCGCTTTGCAGCGGCACCAGCACCGAATGTGCCGCCACCATCGCGTTGACCGTCAGGATGTTCAGCGAGGGTGGGCAATCAATCAGGATGTAATCCCAGCCATATTGGTCCATCGCCACCTGGCGCAGCGAATCATGTAGCAGGAAGCTGCGCTTTTCATTCGAGATCAGCTCGATATCGGCCGAGCTGAGATCGACGGTGGCGGGCACGATCGACAGCCCGTCGATCCCGGTGGGATGGATCACATCGGTCAGCGGCGCGTCGTCCAGCAGCAGATCATAGGTGGTATAGCTGCGCTCGTCCCGTTCGACGCCCAGCCCGGTCGAGGCATTGCCCTGCGGATCGAGATCCACCACCAGGACCCGACAGCCCAGCTCGACAAGGGCGGCGGCAAGATTGATGGCGGTGGTGGTCTTGCCCACCCCGCCTTTCTGATTGGCCACTGCGATGATTCGCGGCCCCGCGGGACGAGAAAGGTCAGACACGCGCCACTCCTTGGATTTTCAGGATCGCTGCTTCGGGTTCGGTGAAACTTGTAATCGCCTCAAGGTTAAAAGACCATTGCGCGCGGGCGGGCTCAAGCTCATTTTTCCAGCTGGCACCCTTCGGGAACAGCGCCAGGCCCGACTCGCTCAAGTGCCGCTCGGCAAAGGCGAGCAAACCGCTCAGATCGGTCAGGGCGCGGGCCGAGAGAATATCAGCCCGTTGCGGTTCCGCCGCCTCGATCCGTTCCGCCAGCACCTGCGCCGACAGGCCCAGCTCGCGAATCGCGGTGCGCAGGAAGGTGGCTTTGCGGGTATCACTTTCGATCAGCGTGACCTGGCGGTCCGGGTGCAGGTCCGTGGCGAGGATCGCGACCACCAATCCCGGAAATCCACCGCCACTACCGAGGTCCAGCCAGTTCGGGGCATCGCCGGCCAGGTGATAGATCTGCGCGGAATCGGCGATATGCCGTTCCCACAACGCGTCGAGGCTTTTGCGCGAGACCAGGTTTATGCGCGGATTCCACTTGCGGACCAGCGCGGCATAGGCTTCCAGCCGTGCCATTGTTTCACGTGAAACATCCAGCCCGGCGAGTTTGCCCGGCGTCATGCGCGCCGCGCGTCGGGCCGACGCCGCAGATGGAACAACAGCAAGGCCAGCGCCGAGGGGGTCATGCCCTCCACCTTCCCGGCCTGCGCCAGGTTGCCCGGGCGCGCGGTTGTCAGCTTTTGCTTCAATTCGTTGGACAGCCCCGAGATCAACCCGAAATCGAAATCCTCCGGGATCACATGCTGTTCATCCCGCTTCACCGCTTCGACATCCTGCTTTTGCCGCTCGATATAGCTGGCATACATCGCGTCACGTTCGACCTGGGTGAGAATGTCGCCATCCATCTCGGCCAGGCCGGGCAGCAGCGGGTGGAGATCTACAGCCGATACGTCCGGGAAGGCGAGAATCTCCATCCCGTTGCGCCGGGTGCCATCCTGATTGACACGGATACCAGCGCCGGCGATCTGCTTGGGCGTAAAGGTATCCCCGGTCAACAGCGCCTTGGCCTGATGCAGCCGGCGCGCCTTGTCGGTAAACACCGCCTTGCGCTCCTCGGACACACAGCCCAGCTCCAGCGCCAGGGGCGTCAGCCGCTGATCGGCATTGTCCGCCCGCAAGGACAGACGAAATTCGGCGCGCGAAGTGAACATGCGATAGGGTTCGCTGACTCCACGGGTGATCAGGTCATCGATCATCACGCCGATATAGCTGTTGGCCCGGCTAAAGCTCAGCGGGGGCCGCCCCTGCCCTGCCAGCGCGGCGTTCAACCCGGCAACCAAACCCTGCGCCGCCGCCTCTTCATAGCCGGTGGTGCCATTGATCTGCCCGGCAAGGTACAATCCCTTGACCGATTTCACCTCCAATTGCACGTTCAGCGCCCGCGGATCGACATAGTCATATTCGATGGCATAGCCCGGTTGCAGGATCACTGCCTGTTCCAGCCCGGCGATGGAATGCACATAGTCGGCCTGCACCTCTTCGGGCAGCGAGGTGGAAATCCCGTTGGGATAAATCGTGTGATCATCCGCCCCCTCCGGTTCCAGGAAGATCTGATGCGCGCTTTTATCGGCAAAACGTACCACCTTATCCTCGATCGACGGGCAATAGCGCGGGCCAACCCCGCTGATATGGCCCCCGTACATCGCGGACCGCGACAGGTTGTCCTGAATGATCTGATGCGTGCGCGCATTGGTATGGGTGATGCCACAGCTGATCTGGGGCGCGGTTACCCCATCTGACAGGAAAGAGAACAAGACCGGATCGTCATCGCCCGGCTGCAATTCCAACCCCGACCAATCAATGGTACGGCCATCTAGCCGCGGTGGCGTACCGGTTTTCAGCCGGCCCAGCGGCAGGCCGAAACTGTCGATGCGCTCGGCCAGCCGGATCGAGGGCCGGTCACCCATCCGCCCGCCCGGGCGCGAGACGTCGCCGATATGGATCACCCCGCGCAGAAAGGTGCCGGTGGTCAGAACCACGGCGCCGGCAGAGATCTCGCTCCCGTCCTCCATCACCACGCCGGCAATCGCACCCGCCTCCAGCAGCAGATCAACCACCTCGCCCTCGACAATCGATAGCTGCGCGCGCGCTTCGGTTTCAGCCAGCATCGCGTTGCGATACAGCTTTCGATCGGCCTGCGCCCGGGGCCCCTGCACCGCCGGGCCTTTGCGCCGATTCAACAGACGGAACTGGATGCCGGCAGCATCCGCCACCCGCCCCATCACCCCGTCCATCGCGTCGATCTCGCGCACCAGGTGGCCTTTGCCCAGGCCGCCAATTGCCGGGTTGCAGGACATCACGCCAATTCCGGCGCGGTTCAGCGTGACCAGGGCGGTATTTGCCTCCAGCCGCGCCGCCGCATGGGCGGCTTCCACGCCGGCATGGCCGCCGCCGATCACCACAACGTCGAAATCACGATGTTTCACGTGAAACACTCCTACTTGCCGATGCAGAAACTTGCGAAGATCTCGTCCAGCAGGTTTTCAACATCGATCCGTCCAACCAATGATTCAAGCGCAAGGATGGCATGGCGCAGATCATCCGCGGCAATATCATAATTTTCCGTCCCTTGCGACAACAGCGCGCGCGCTGTCGCAATCGACTCCCCTGCCCGCAACATCGCGTTTCGGTGCCGTTCCCGCGTCGCCAGCCCGGCCGAGGCCGAGCGCTGCCGCAGTTCGTCGGTCAACCGACGCACCAAATCGTCCACCCCCTGCCCGGTGACCCCGGATATTGCGCCCTTCGGATTCGCCAGCAAATCCGCCTTGGGCCGCAGAGTGATATCGCCCGGCCGCACCGTGACATCCGGCTGCGCACCGTCCTCAGTCAGAAACACCCGGATATCCGCCTGCTCGGCCCGGTCCCGCGCCAATTCCACACCCAGTCGTTCAACATGATCGCTGGTCTCGCGCAGCCCGGCGGTGTCCAGCAACGTCACTGCCAACCCGCCCAGGTCCATTCTCACCTCGATCACGTCACGGGTGGTCCCGGCGATCTCGGACGTGATCGCCGCCTTCCGCCCCGCCAACGCGTTCAACAAGGTGGATTTCCCGACATTTGGCGCGCCGACAATCGCCACTTCAAACCCGGATCGAATCCGCTCGGACATGCCGACGCCGGCGATCAGACGGTTCAGATCCAACTGCACCCGGTTCAGCAATTCGGTCACCTCGGGCGTCACATCCACCGGCACATCTTCATCGGCAAAATCGATCACCGCCTCGATCAGCGCCGCCGCCCGGATCAGATCGCTGCGCCAGCCCTCGGCCTTGCGCCCCAGATCGCCGGACAGCACTTTGACCGCCTGCCGCCGCTGCGCCTCGGTTTCGGCCTCGATCAGATCGGCCAAACCTTCGACCTGCGCCAGGTCCATCCGCCCGTTTTCCAAGGCGCGGCGGGTAAATTCTCCCGGCTCGGCCTGGCGCAGCCCGTCAATGCCGGACAGCGTCCGCAACAGCGCGGCGATCACCGCCGAACTGCCATGCACGTGCAGCTCGGCCACATCCTCGCCGGTAAAACTCGCCGGTCCAGTAAAGGTCAGGACCAGCGCCTGGTCAATCCGATGTCCATCGCCATCACGCAGCACCCGCAGCGTTCGTCCGGCCGCAGGCAGGGTGCAACCCGCCAGCCGGCCCGCGGCGGCACGCGCCTCGGATCCGGACAGCCGCACCACCGCAACGCCGGCTTTCCCCGGCGCGCTTGCCAACGCGAAGATCGTGTCCATTTCCACATCTCCGCCGCCAAAGGCGGGATCAGGTGTTCATCGAATCGAAGAATTCCGAATTGGTCTTCGTCTGCTTCAGCTTCGAGATCAGGAACTCGATCGCATCCGTGGTGCCCATCGGGTTCAGGATGCGCCGCAGCACAAAGGTTTTCTGCAGATCGACCTTGTCGACCAGCAGGTCCTCTTTCCGGGTGCCCGACTTCAGAATGTCGATGGCCGGGAACACCCGCTTGTCGGCGATCTTGCGATCCAACACCAATTCCGAGTTGCCGGTGCCCTTGAACTCTTCAAAGATCACCTCATCCATCCGCGACCCGGTGTCGATCAGCGCGGTGGCGATGATGGTCAGCGACCCGCCTTCCTCGATATTCCGCGCCGCGCCGAAGAACCGCTTGGGCCGCTGCAGCGCGTTGGCATCCACACCACCGGTCAGAACCTTCCCCGAGGAGGGCACAACCGTGTTGAACGCTCTACCAAGTCTTGTGATCGAATCCAGAAGGATCACAACATCTCGCTTGTGTTCGACCAGGCGCTTCGCCTTTTCGATCACCATTTCCGACACCGCCACATGCCGCGTCGCCGGTTCGTCAAAGGTCGAGGACACCACCTCGCCCTTAACCGAGCGCTGCATGTCGGTCACCTCTTCCGGCCGTTCGTCGATCAGCAGGACGATCAGGTAGCATTCCGGGTGGTTCCGCTCGATCGAATGGGCGATGTTCTGCAGGATCACCGTTTTACCGGTGCGCGGCGGCGCCACGATCAGCGACCGCTGGCCCTTGCCGATCGGTGCCACCAGGTCGATGATCCGCGCGGTGCGGTCCTTGATCGTCGGATCCTCGATCTCCATGGTCAGCCGCTCGTCCGGATAAAGCGGCGTCAGGTTGTCAAAGGCGATCTTGTGCCGCGCCTTTTCCGGATCCTCGAAATTGATCCGGGTCACGTTCATCAGCGCAAAGTAACGCTCGTTCTCGTCCGGCGCCTTGATCACACCCTCGATGGTGTCGCCGGTGCGCAGCGAAAACTGTCGGATCATGTCGGGCGACACATAGATATCGTCCGGACCGGGCAGGTAATTCGCCTCGGGCGAGCGCAGAAACCCGAATCCGTCCTGCAGCACTTCCAGCACGCCATCGCCAGAGACTTCCCAGCCCTCATCGGCCCGCTCGCGCAGGATCTGGAACATCATCTCGCCCTTCCGCATGGTCGAGGCGTTTTCGATCTCCAGGTCCTCGGCCATGGCCAACAGGTCCTTGGGGCTCTTGGCCTTGAGGTCGGACAGGTTCAGCGATTCGATGTTCATGATGGTGCAGCCTTTGCGCAGCCCGGCAGAACCGGGGGGCGGAGTGGTCTTGAACGGGAAATGCCCTGGCCCGGACGGGCAGGTTGGCAGCGTATGTAGTGAGTCACACCGCCCGAGTCAAATCCCGGTTAAAAGCGCACCACCACCGAGATCACGATGATAATCATCAGAACCGTCGGAACCTCATTCATCATCCGGTAGTGGCGCCCGCTCAATTGGTTGTTCCCTTCGGCAAAGGCCTTGCGCCGCCGGCCCAGCCAGTGATGAAACCAGGTCATCGCCAGAACCGCCGCGCCCTTGGTCCAGGGCCAGACCGCCGTCCAGTCCACCAGCCCCGGCGTGAACACCAGCGCCAGACCAAACAGCCAGGTGGCTATCATCGCCGGGTTCATGATTGCCCGCAGCAGGCGAAGCTCCATCACCTCGAAGGTCGCGCTCAACTCGGCCACTTCGCCCTTCTCAGCATGATAGACGAACAGCCTGGGCAGGTAGAACAGCCCGGCCATCCAGGCAATCACCACCATGATGTGCAGTGCCTTCGTCCAGGGATAAAGGAAAATCAGGAAATCGGTCATGTCACGCGTCGCCCAGGGCCCGTGCCTCTCTATTCATAAATATAGAAAGAAGAAAAGATGATGGTTTAGATGGCAGCGGTGAAACCGTGGATAACTCTGCCCTCCCGCTGTTTTCCCCAGTTAAGCGCCCGGTAGACAAAATTTCTCCCTCCCGCGGGGAAAGCTATGAAAAATGTTCTAAAACAAATACATAACGAAGGTTAGTCCGGTTTAAGCCAGTGGATAAGTCAGGAATAACCGCGCGCGCGGCGTCTTTCGCACAGCTTTCCGGTTATCCTTGTCCCGAAAGGATGAAACCCGGCGAATCTGGGCATGGAATGCGGGTTGGACCACAAGCTTGCCAAGATCAGGGAAACTCCTAGAAAGGGTCCAACCCTGTTCTGCTGTTTTACGTCATCTTATCCCCATGCCTGTCCCCATCATTCTCGCCTCCGGTTCCGCCATCCGGGCACAGATGCTTGCCAATGCGCGCGTCGCGGCCCAGGTCGTGCGCCCCCGTGTTGATGAGGAAGCGGTCAAAAATGCCCTGCTGGCCGAGGCGGCGACGCCCCGCAACATCGCCGACGCCCTGGCCGAGCTGAAGGCCAGGAAGATCAGCGAAAAACACCCCGGCGCCATGGTGATCGGCTGCGACCAGGTGCTCGATTTTGCCGGCACCCTGCTGTCCAAGCCGGAAACGCCGGATCAGGCGCTTGACCAGCTGACCCAGATGTGCGGCAAGCGGCACAGCCTGTATTCGGCCGCGGTGATCGCCGAAAACGGCCGCCCCGTCTGGCGCCATATCGGCCAGGTACGCCTGCATATGCGTGACCTCTCCGATGCCTATCTGCAGGATTATGTCCGTCGCAACTGGGACAGCATCCGCCACGCGGTGGGCGCCTATAAGCTCGAAGAAGAAGGCGTGCGGCTGTTCTCGGTCATTGACGGCGATTATTTTAGCGTTTTGGGTATGCCGCTGACGGACCTGTTGAATTACCTGGCGGTGAGAGGAGCAATCGAGACATGACCGAGGCAAAAATTCCCCTGGCCGGAGTCATCGGATCGCCCATCGCCCATTCCCGTTCGCCCCGGCTGCACCGCCACTGGCTGAAACAGTTTGGCATTGCCGGGCATTACATTCCCATGGATGTCAGCCATCACAACCTCGAAGAGGTCATACGCGCCCTGCCCAAGGCCGGCTTTGTCGGTGTCAACGTCACCGTCCCGCATAAAGAGGCGGTGATGGGCATCGCCGATCTGATCACCGACCGGGCAACCCTGATCGGGGCGGCCAACACACTGATCTTTCGCAAGGATGGCAAGATCCACGCCGATAACACCGATGGCTATGGCTTTATCGAAAACCTGCGCAACGGCGCGCCGCACTGGCAGCCGAAATCCGGCCCCGCCGTGGTGTTCGGCGCCGGCGGCGCCGCGCGGGCGGTGGTGGCTTCCTTGGCCGATGCCGGGGTGCCGGAAATCATCCTGTCCAACCGCACTCGCATCCGGGCCGAAAAGCTGAAGGATGATTTCGGCAAACGCGTTCGCGTGGTCGATTGGGTGCAGGCCGGCAATATGATCGACGAGGCGACGCTGGTGGTGAACTCGACCGCGCTCGGCATGACCGGGAAACCGGCGCTGCGAGTGCCGCTCGACGGGTTGCAGCCGCATATGGTGGTGACCGATCTGGTATATGCGCCGTTGAAAACGCCGCTGCTTCAGGCCGCCGAGGCAGCGGGATGTACCGCGGTCGACGGGTTGGGGATGTTGATCTACCAGGCCATCCCCGCCTTCGAACGTTGGTTCGGCCAGCGCCCCAAGGCCGATTCCGCAACCCGCGCGATGCTGCTGGGATGAGCTTTCTCCTCGGTCTCACCGGGTCGATCGGCATGGGCAAAAGCACCACGGCCAAGCTGTTCGCCGACGAAGGCTGCGCCATCTGGGATGCCGATGCCGCCGTGCACAGGCTCTATTCTGCCGGTGGGGCGGCGGTTGAGCCGCTGGGTGCGGAATTTCCCGATGCGCTGCGCCAGGGCGCCATCGATCGCAACGCGCTGAAACAGATCATCGCGGCGGATGCCACCGCGTTGAAACGCATCGAAGCCATCGTGCACCCGCTGGTGGCGCGGGATCGCGAGATGTTCAAGGCCCAGGCCAGCGCCGATATCATCGTGCTGGACATCCCGCTGTTGTTTGAAACCGGCGGCGAGAAACATGTCGACGCGGTGGCCTGTGTTTCGGTCGATGCCGATACGCAGGAACGGCGGGTGCTGGCCCGCAACACCATGACCCGCGACCAGTTTCTGATGATCCGGTCCAAACAGATGCCGGATGCGGAAAAGCGCGCGCGCGCCGATTATGTCATCATCACCGACACATTGGATCACGCGCGCAAACAGGTTAGACAGGTGGTCGACGATATCAGGGCGGGACTGGCTGATGCGTGAAATCGTGCTCGACACCGAAACCACCGGATTCGATCCGGAATCTGGCGACCGGATCGTCGAAATTGGCGGTGTCGAACTGCACAATCACGTCGCCACCGGCCGCACCTATCACCAATATATCAATCCCGAGCGCGACATGCCGCAGGAGGCCTACGAGGTGCACGGGCTGAGCATCGAATTCCTGTCCGACAAGCCCAAATTCGCCGAGATCGGCCAGGCCTTCCTGGATTTCGTCGGCGACGCCAAACTGGTCATCCACAATGCCAGCTTCGACATGAAGTTCCTGAATGCCGAACTAAAATGGATGAAGCTGCCACCCCTGCCCTTCGACCGTGCCATCGACACCCTGGCGATTGCCCGCAAGAAATTTCCCGGCTCGCCCGCCTCGCTCGACGCGCTGTGCCGCCGCTTCGGCATCGACAATTCCTCGCGCACCCTGCACGGCGCCCTGCTCGATTCCGAGATCCTGGCCGATGTCTATCTGGAGCTGATCGGCGGCCGGCAGCCCGATTTCGGTCTGTCCGAAACCACCGGCGGCGATGCCGCGGGGGTGCAGGACAATTGGCGCCCGGCCCCCCGGCCACACCCATTGCCACCGCGCATTTCGGCCGATGAACGGGCGGCGCATGAGGCCTTCGTCAAGACATTGGGAGACAACGCGCTGTGGCTGCGCGGCTGAGCTGAAACGTCCCGGCCATTGGCCGGGACAGACCAAGCGCCGTTGATCAGGCGGTGGTCGGTGTTTCGGCTTTTGCGGCCTGCCGGCGGGCCAGTTCGGCGCGATAGATCTGAAGAAAGTCGATATTCTCCAGGTTCAGCGGCGGATAGCCGCCATCGCGGGTCACGTCGCTGACGATGCGGCGCAGATAGGGGAACAGCATCCGCGGGCATTCGATCAGCAGGAAGGGATGCAGCTGCTCTTCCGGGACACCGGCAATCCGGAATACGCCCATATATTCGATCTCAAGCAGGAAGAACTGTTCGCCGCCTTCCTTGGCCTTGGATTCGACATTCAGCTTGATCATCACCTCGTACTGGTTTTCGGCCTGCCGCTTCTTGGCATCCAGATTGACCTGTACGCTGATGTCCGGGTTCACCTCGCCCGTGGCGCCTTTTTGCGCCATGATGTTCTCGAAAGACAGGTCGCGCACGAACTGCCCCAGAATATTCATCTGAACCTGTGGTTGCTGCGCAGGTTGCGCGCCGTCAACGGCACCGTTTTCCGACATGTCCGATACTCCCCGGAAGCTGATTTGCGCGCTGCTTACCAGCTTGGTTCCATCATCTCAATGCCGGTGCGGCCCTTCGACCCAGCCCGAGGTGCCGGGTTTCTTCCCGGATTTGGGCCGCACTTCCTCGTAATCGCCATCGATGATGTCGCCTTCGCCGGGATGTGGCTGGCGCCGCGGTGGTTCTCCCATCTGAAACCTCTGCACCTTCACCCGCGCTGCGACAAAATGGAAGACGGCCACCCGCACCGGCGGCATCAGCAGGGCAAAGCCCAACGCATCGGTAAAAAACCCCGGAGTCAGCAATAAAATCCCTGAAACCAGGATCATCGCGCCATGTGCCAGCGGTTCGGTCGGGTCGTTCAGTTCGGAAAAAGACCGCTGAAGCCGATGCAGCGCGATCCGCCCCTGCGTGCGCACCAGCCAGGTGCCGATCACGGCGGTCAGCACCACAATGGCCAGCGTCGGCCACAGCCCGATAAAGCTACCGACCTGAATAAAAAGTGCAATTTCGACGATTGGCACCATCAGAAATGCCAGGAAAAGATACATGTAAGACGTACTCCTATCGGGTGCTGAGCGGTGGACTCGGCCTGCCTCGTCACCTACATAAGAGTTCGGGGATAAGCTTACAAAGTCCCGGGCTGCAAAGAGGTTCAAATGAATTCGCCATTGATCCAGCTTCTGGTGCTGGCCGGCATCGCAATTTTCCTTATTTTGCGCCTGAAAAGCGTCTTGGGCACGCGTGAGGGTTTCGAAAAACCGCCGGTGCCGAAGGGGCCTTCGGCCAAATCGTCGCGCACCGGGTTCGAGGTGATCGAAGGTGGCCCCGATCCCGACATCACCGACCATGTCGAAAAAGACAGCGAGGCGGCGCAGGAACTGGCCGCGATGAAGCGGATCGAACCCAGCTTTTCGGTGACCGAGTTCATCCAGGGCGCCCGCGGCGCGTATGAGATGATCGTGATGGGGTTTGAACGTGGCGAGCTGGACGAGATTCAGCCCTATCTCGCCGAAGACGTGTTCGAGGCCTTTGTCGATGGTGTGGCCGCCCGTGAAGACAAGGGCCTGAAGGTCGAGGCCGAGTTCATCGGCATCCGCGAAACCCGGATCCAGGACGTGCATTTCGACAAGGACACCAATCGCGCCGACATCACCATGCGTTTCGTTGCCGAGTTGACCTCGGTTGTGCGCGACAAGGGCGGCGATATCGTCGAAGGCAGCGCCACCTCGGCCAAGCGTCAGAAAGACAGCTGGACCTTCTCCCGCGTCATGGGTGAAAACGATCCCAACTGGTTGCTTGTCGCAACGGACGCATGATTGCCCGGCTGTGCGCGACATTGCTGGCCGCCGCGGTGATGGCCAGTTCAGAGGCGCAGGCCGAAACCACCTATGACATCCTGCAGTTTCAGGATCTGGATGGCTGGGATAACGACGATCATGCTGCCGCGCTGTCGGTTTTCGTCAATACCTGCCCGGATCTGCCCGATCCCGACTGGCAATCGCTCTGCGCCGTGGCGCAGAGCCAGAAACCGGACAGCGCCCGCGCCTTTTTCGAACTGTTCTTTCGCCCGGTCCTGATCCGCGACGGAAAAGACGCGTTGTTCACCGGCTATTTCGAACCCGAACTGGACGGGTCGCGCTTTCCCACGGCGCGGTTCCGCTATCCCTTGTTCCGCATGCCGCCCGAGGCGCGCAATGCCGCGCCCTGGTTGACGCGCGAACAGATCCTGACCAGCGGCGTGTTGGCCAATCGCGGATTGGAAATCGCCTGGGTCGAAGATCCTGTGGAGCTGTTCTTCCTCCAGATCCAGGGCTCGGGCCGCATCCGCCTGCAAGACGGCCAATTCCTGCGCGTCGGCTATGGCGGGGCCAACGGCCAGCCCTATCGCTCGGTCGGAGTGGAGCTTGTGCGGCGCGGTATCTACCCGCTGCACAAGGTCAGCGCCCAGGTGATCAAGAATTGGGTCCGGCGCAATCCCGAGGCCGGGCAAGAGTTGCTGTTCCACAACCCTTCTTACGTTTTCTTTCGGGAAATCAAACACGTAACCGATCGCGACGGGCCGCTTGGCGCGATGAACCGACCGGTGACCGCCGGGCGCAGCATTGCCGTCGATCCCGGATTCACCCCGCTGGGTGCCCCGGTCTGGCTGGAAAAGGACGGCGCCACGCCGATCCGCCGGCTGATGATCGCGCAGGACACCGGATCGGCGATCAAGGGCGCGCAGCGGGCCGACATCTTCTTTGGCACCGGCGATGCCGCGGGCCAGGCCGCCGGTATGTTGCGGGATCGCGGCCGCATGGTGGTGCTGTTGCCGATTCAACGGGCCTACGCGCTTGTGCCGGACGGGGTCTGATGACCCGACGCAGGTTGACAGCGGAAGAGATCGAGTTGTGGCAGCGGGTGGTGGAAAAGGCAGAACGCCTGAATCCCGGCAGCCACCCTGCCCCGGCACCGCTGCCCAAACCGAAACCCACCAAACCGGTCACCGCACGGCTGACCGCACCGCCGCCGCCGCGCAAACCCCCGCCACCGAAACCCAATGATCTGAACATGGATCACAAGACTTTCGGCAAGCTGAAACGCGGCAGGCTGGATCCCGAGGGCCGCATAGACCTGCATGGCATGACGCTGGATCAGGCGCATCCGGCGCTGACCCGGTTCATCCTGTCGGCGCAGGCTTCGGGGAAGCGGCTGGTGCTGGTCATCACCGGCAAGGGCAAAAAAAGCGACGAGACCGGGCCAATCCCCCGCCCTCGCGGGGTGATCCGGCGCGAAGTGCCGCTGTGGCTGTCCGCGCCGCCGCTGGCCCAGGCGGTGTTGCAAATCAGCCCCGCGCATCTGCGCCATGGCGGCAGCGGCGCGTTTTACGTCTATCTGCGTCGCAACCGGCCCGGCGCGGGTTAAAGCACGTAGCGGCTCAGATCGGCCGATTGCGTCAGTTCACCCAGATTGGTTTTGACAAATTCCGCATCGACCACCACCGCTTCGCCCGGCCGGTCCGGCGCGGTAAAGGACAGCTCTTCGAACACCCGTTCCATCACGGTGTAGAGCCTGCGTGCGCCGATATTTTCGACCGTCTGGTTCACCTCGGCGGCGATCCGCGCCAGTTCCGCGATGCCGTCATCGGTAAAGCTGACTGCAACCTCCTCGGTTCCCATCAGGGCGGTATATTGCCGGGTCAGCGCATTGTCCGTCTCGGTCAGGATGCGCACGAAATCTTCCTCGGTCAGCGCCCGCAGGTTCACCCGGATCGGCAACCGCCCCTGCAGTTCCGGCAACAGGTCCGACGGCTTGGCGATGTGAAACGCGCCCGAGGCGATGAACAGGATATGATCGGTTTTGACCGGCCCGTGCTTGGTGCTGACGGTGGTGCCCTCGATCAGCGGCAGCAGGTCACGCTGCACCCCCTCGCGACTGACATCGCCGCCGCGGGTTTCCGCCCGCGCGCAGACCTTGTCGATCTCGTCCAGAAAAACGATGCCGTTCTGTTCCACAGCCTCCAGCGCGGCGCGGTTCACGGTTTCATCGTCCAGCAGCTTGTCGGCCTCTTCGCCGATCAGCACCTCGTAGCTTTCAGCCACCGTCATCCGCCGCTTCACCGTGCGGCCGCCAAAGGCCTTGCCGAACATGTCGCCGATATTGAGCATGCCCATATTGGCGCCCGGCTGGCCAGGGATGTCGAACATCGCCATCGGGTTGGAATGATCGGCCAGGTCCAGCTCGATCATGGTATCGTCCAGTTCGCCGGCCTTCAGCTTTTTGCGGAACATCTCGCGGGTGCCGTCACGGGCGTCCTGGCCGGCCAGCGCCTCGATCACCCGGTCCTCGGCCGCCTTATGGGCCTGCGCCTTGACGTCCTCGCGCATATAATCGCGCGTCATCGCGATGGCGCTATCGACCAGATCGCGAACGATCTGTTCGACATCGCGCCCGACATAGCCGACCTCGGTGAACTTTGTCGCTTCGACCTTGATGAAGGGCGCGCGCGCCAGTTTGGCCAGGCGGCGGGAAATCTCGGTCTTGCCGACGCCGGTGGGCCCGATCATCAGGATGTTCTTCGGATAGACCTCGTCGCGCAGGTCATCCGACAGCTGCTTGCGCCGCCAGCGGTTCCTCAGCGCCACGGCAACCGCGCGCTTGGCGTCCTTCTGGCCGATGATATAGCGATCCAGCTCGCTGACAATTTCGCGTGGGGTGAGGTCGGTCATGTCATGTCCTTTGGGGCAACCAAATCTCGTCTTTGACCTTCGATGCGAGATCTCAAAACGCCTTAGCGGCTGATCTTCTCAACCGTCAGGTTGCCGTTGGTGTAAACGCAGATATCGGCGGCGATGGCCATGGCGGCGCGGGCGATGTCTTCGGCGGATTTGTCGCTGTCCATCATCGCGCGGGCGGCTGCCAGCGCATAATTGCCACCCGAGCCGATGGCGGTGACGTTATGTTCAGGTTCCAGCACATCGCCGGCGCCGGTGATCACGAATATCTCGGACCCATCCGAGACGATCAGCATCGCTTCCAGCTTTTGCAGGTACTTGTCGGTGCGCCAGTCCTTGGCCAGCTCGACACAGGCGCGGGCCAACTGGCCGGGCGCGGATTCCAGCTTGCCTTCCAGCCGCTCCAGCAAGGCAAAGGCATCGGCGGTGGAACCGGCGAATCCGGCCACCACCTCAAAACCACCGGGCGACAGCCGGCGAACCTTGCGGGCGGTGCCCTTGATCACGGTCTGGCCCAGCGACACCTGGCCATCCCCGGCGATCACCACCTCGCCGTCCTTTTTCACGCCGATGATGGTCGTGCCGTGCCAGCCGGGAAATTCGTCCTTGCTCATGCTACCTCCACGCATCTGCGGGGCTATATGGCGGTCTTGCTCCAAAGGCACAAGGGCGCGAGGCCGGAAAGAAAAAGGGCGTCCCAGCCGGGACGCCCCAAATTTCCGTTTTTCAACAGGAATTTAGATGGATTCATCGATCCAGCTTTGCAGCGCGGCCTTGGGCGCTGCGCCGGCGCGGTTGGACACCACCTGGCCATCCTTGAAGATGAACAGCGCGGGAATGCCGCGCACACCCATGGCGGCGGCCGAGTTCGGGTTGCTGTCCACGTCCACCTTGGCAACCTTGATCTTGCCTTCGTATTCCTTGGACAGTTCTTCCAGCGCCGGGCCAATCTGTTTACATGGGCCGCACCATTCGGCCCAGAAATCGACCACGACGGGGATGTCTGAATTCTTAACTTCGGCGTCGAATGTCGCGTCAGTTACGGCAACTGTGGACATTGGGATGTCTCCTGCAAGGGTGCGTCAGGTTTGGGAACCTAGGAACCGATCGGCCCGGCGTCAAGATGTGGTGTGCGACCCAAGGCAGCTGTCACAAGATCGTGCGGAAGTGACATAAGTGCTGCCGTTTTGGTCCACAGAATGGCGGTTTTTACCGCATGGTCGGGATAAATCTGTTCCAATGCACGGGCATAGGCGCCCATCTGCCGCAGCAGGCCTTCGGGGCACTCCGCCGGCGCAGCGGGCACCGTGGCGTTCGATTTGAAATCGACGGCCAGCACCTCAGCTTCGGTGATGATCAGCCGGTCGATCACCCCTTGGATGCGCCGCGCGCCGATCTGCGCGGTGATCGGCACCTCGGCCAGGGCCTCGGCACCGAATAGCGGCGCCAGCGCCGCTGTGGTCAGCACGGATTGCGCCTCGGCCCGGGCCAGGTCGCGCTCGGCCTGCGTGGTATCGCCCAGAATTATCGCCGTGGCGGCGCCCCATTCGGATTCCGGCAACAGGGGCAGATGTTCCAGAAGCTGGTGAATGCGGGTGCCGCGCGCCTTGGCCAGTTCTTCCTCTTCACCGGCGGCACCCGGCATCGCCTTGGCGCCACCCAGGTTCGACGGCGACAGCACATCGGGCAGATGCACCGGCAGCGGCGCGGGGCGGTTGAACAAGGTGGGCAGATTGGCGCCGGCCCGCACCGGGCGTTCTTCGGTTTCAATCGGCGGCACCGACCAGTCGGGATGTTCCAGCGTCAGCCCCTCGCCGCCCGGAAAGGCACGAGGCACCGCGCCGGCGCGTTCCATCGCGCGGCCGACGGTCTGGAACCAATCTTCGCCCTGCTTGTCCAGATCACCCGCCGCGGCCACGATCAGCCACTTTTCCGCCCGTGTCAGAGCCACATAGAGCAGTCGTTGCCGTTCATTCAGATCGCGTTCGCGCGCCGCATCGCGCAGCGCAGCCAGCTGTTCGGGCATTTCGGCGGCGGCGGGGCGCCAGACCGGCACTTCGCCGGACACCATGATCTCGCCCGCCCCGCGCACCTGCCGCTTGCCGGTGTCGGGCAGGATGACGATGGGCGATTCCAGCCCCTTGGAGCCATGCACCGTCATCACCCGGATCATGTCGCCGGCGCTGCCCATCTGGCGTTTGATCTCGAAATCGTCGGTCTCCATCCAGGTGAGAAAGCCGGTGAGGCTGGGAATATCCGACTTTTCATAGGCCAGCGCCTGCGCCAGCAGCGCATCGATGCCGTCCTGCGCCTCGGTTCCCAGCCGGCCCAGCAGGCGGCGGCGGCCGTCGTGGCGGGTCAGCACCCGTTCGATCAAGTCGAAGGGGCGCAGGAAATCGGTTTGATTGCGCAGATCGTGCAGCATGGCGACGGTTTCGGGATGCTGCGCCTCGTCTTCGCGCAGTGCCTGCCACAGATAGCTGCGCCCCCGCCCCTGGGCCAGCTGGAACAGCTGTTTCTCGCTCCAGCTGAACAGCGGCGATTTCAGCGCGGCGGCCAGCGACAGGTCATCCTCGGGCGTGGCGAGAAACCGCAGCAGCGCACCCAGATCCTTGACCGCCAGTTCGGCGCCAACCTTCAACCGGTCGGCGCCGGCAATAGGCAATCCCGCGGCTTTGCAGGCACGGATGATCTCGGCGAACAGGTCTGACCGGCGCTGTACCAGGATCATCACGTCGCCGGCGCGCACCGGACGGCGGATCAGCTTGCCGTTCTGTTCGTCGGGCAGCGTGGCGCTGGCGATCATCTGCTTGATCGCGGCGGCGATCTGTTCGGCCAGGATCACCGTATGATGCCGGGGGCTGGGCCGGTCGACCGGGTCGGTCCAGTGGCCGTCTTCCTCGTCTTCGACCTTGGGCACCAGCGGCCACAGATCCACCCGGCCGGGAAGGTCGGATTTGAAGGCGATATGTTTGCCGCCGCCGAATCCGGCAGCGCCGCGCCCTTCGAACACCAGGTCGACCAGCCCCAGTATGGTGGCGGAGGAGCGGAAGGAATGTTCCAACTCGGTCGATTCCAGGTGCTGGCCCGAGGCGGTCAGCCGCTGGCCGAATTCGGCCTGCATCCGGTCAAACGCATCCGGGTCGGCGCCCTGGAAGGAATAGATCGACTGTTTCTTGTCGCCGACGACGAAGATGGTGCGCTCGACATCCGGCCGCGCGCCCTCGCCGCTGGTGAATTCCTGGGTCAGCTTTTCGATCACGTCCCATTGTTCCGGGCTGGTATCCTGCGCCTCGTCCACCAGGATATGATCGATCCCGCCATCCAGCCGGAACAGCACCCAGGCGGCCACCGCCGGCGCCGACAGCAGCTGCCGTGCCTTCAGGATCTGGTCGTCGAAATCCAGCCAGCCGCGCAATTGCTTGCGGCGCTCGTATTCCGGCAGGAAAGCCCCGGCAAAGGCATGCAGCGCCTGCGCCTTGCGTGCCGCCATCAGCCCGATCCGGCGCGGGCGGGCGGCCTCGACGCGCAGCATCAGCGGTTCGATCTTGGCCATCAGGTCGGCATGGGCGATGCGCAGCGCCTTGGTGGGAAAAGACCCTATCTTAACCGAAAACGGTTCTTTTGCCCCCGGCCCGGTCAGGAACACGTTTTCCAGAACCGGCAGCGCCCCGGCATCGGCAGCGGTGATCGACCCCAGGGTGGCGGCAGCGGCCTGATCGGTTTTGCCCCCCGATTTCAGCGCCGTGGCCAGATCGCCCAGCAGGCAGAGCTCGCCGCCCAGAAACACCTCGGCCGCCAACTTGTCTTCGTCAAAATCCGACGGCAACCCGAAATGGGTCAGCAGATCGGGCAGATCCAGCGCGGTGCGGAAGGCCTCGCGCTGGCCCAGGATGGCCTGCAGCAGATCCTCCAGCGTGGAATCCGATACATAGCGCGCGATGCCGTCGATCAGTCGGGCCTGCGGACCGGCGGCAAAATCTTCCAGGATCTCGGCACGCAGCAACCGGGCGGCCCGGTCTTCCATCTCGGCAAAATTGGGGCTGACCCCGGCCTCCAGCGGAAAGCGGCGCAGCAGCGAGGCGCAGAAGGAATGGATGGTCTGGATTTTCAACCCGCCCGGCGCCTCGATCGCACGGGCAAACAGGGTACGGGCATGGCGCATGCGCGCAGCATCGATCGCGCCTTCCGCGCCCAGCTGGTCCAGCGCGCGCGCCAGGGCGGCATCGTCCAGCATCGCCCATTCGCCCAGCCGTTTGAACAGCCGGTTCTGCATCTCGCTGGCGGCGGCCTTGGTATAGGTCAGGCACAGGATGTTCTGCGGCTCGACCCCGGCCAGCAGCAGACGCGCCACCCGGTCGGTCAGCACCCGGGTCTTGCCCGAGCCGGCATTGGCGGCCAGCCAGGTGGAACTGTCCGGGCGCGCGGCCTGAACCTGGCGTTCGCTGGCGGCGTCGCGGCTCATTCCAGATCCTCCGGCGTGGCAACGGTGCTGCGGTCCCATTCGCCGAACCGCGCCAGATGGTCGTAATCGCCGGTATCGGCGTCTTTCTGCACCGCGCGGCGCGCCGTAAAGCCCTGGGCGGCGTCGAAATAGCGCCCGATCAGCTTGCGCAATTCGGCCAGCACCTTGGCCGGTGGCTCGGTCTCGATCGGCGCGGCGACCTCGGTCATGCTGCTGCCGAGGCTCAGGAACAGGGCGCGGGCCACCGGGGCGGCGTCCAGCGTGGTGAATCCGCCCTGTTCGGCGATGGCGGTTTCGATCAGCAATTGCTTGTCGAACGCGGCCTGTTCCTTGGCCGAAGGCGCGCGGCCGGTCTTGTAGTCGTAGATATGCAGCGCGCCGGTTTCGTCGCGGTCGATCCGGTCGGCGCGGCCGGTGATGGTGAAGTCCAGCGGGCTCAGCGACAACCTGGCGGTGGCTTCATATTCCACCGGCCGGGCAATCGCCTGGCGCTGTGCCTCGGAGGCAACGAAACCGTCGGCCACCTTGGCCAGCCGCGCCAGCCACAGCCGCCGTGCCATTGGCCAGGGCACCTCGGCCTCCAGCATCGCGCGGCAGCGCTGCAGGAATTCCGGCGTGGACAGCAGGGAAGGGGTGCTGGTGATGTCCTTGATATAGGTTTCCAGGATGCCGTGGATCACGATGCCCCGCAGCAGCGCGTCGGGTTCGCGCGCCAGCGGATTCAGCGGCGACAGGCCCAGCACATGTTTGGCATAGATCGCGTAGGGATCGCGGATCAGCCGCTTGATCTCGGTCACCGACAATTGCCTTGGCCGCGCGGAGATTGGCGGGCGGGGCGACGGGCGCGGCGCAGGAGGCAGCACGGGCGCGTCTTCCAGCGCTTCGGCCAGGTCCAGCCAATATGCGCCGCGCTGGCGCATTTGCGCCAGCGCCGGAGCGCCCTCGGGCAGGCCGGTCAACAGGTTGGTCAGCCGGTTCAGCCAGCGCGAGGCCACCGTTTCTGCCTCGTCCGACCGTTCCGGCCGGGTCAGCCAGACCTCGGGCGCGGCGGCGGCCTGCTGGAAATCATGCGCCGAAAGGCCGATGCGCCGTTCCGGCAGCAACAACCCGGCTTCCAGCCGCAGCCGTCGGTTCAACCAGGGGTCGGGGCGGGCGGCCTCGGGCCAGGTGCCTTCGTTCAACCCGCCCAGGATCAGCAGGTCGGCGCCCTGCACCCGCGCCTCCAGCGTGCCCCAGATCAGAATATCGGGATGCGGCGCGTCGCGGTCGGTGACACCCTCATCCTCGGACAGCAGCGAACCCAGCAGGTCGCCAAAGTCGTGCGCCGTCATCCTGCCGCCATGCGCGGCCTCGGATTCGAGACTAACAAGTAGAGACAGCGCCTTTTGCCCGGCATTGCGTTCCCATAGCGCTCCGCTGCCCGGCGCGGTGCTGCCGGCGGCGATCGCCTCGGCAACGCGGCGCAGACGGGCGGTCCACTCGGCCAGGGGCAGGGGGCCGGAAACCTCCTGGCCGCAGAACGTGTCGGCCAGCCAGCGGGTCCAGTCCTCGGGCGGCGGCGGATCCTGTTCGGCGCGCCATACCGCCAGGCTGTCGGTATCGGGAAACGGCGGCCCCTTGCGCCGCAGCCGCAGCTCGAGATCGCGGGTGTGGCGCAGATGCTCGCCCCGGCCCCCGCCGCTGTGACACAGCGGATGTTTCAGCAGCGTCACCAACCGCTCGGCGCTCAGCTGCTGGGTGAACAGCTGCGCGACATGACGCAGAAACCGGCCCGGCGGCGAAAGTTGCAGCGGTTGCCCGGCGCTGTCATCGGGCACAAGGCCCCATCGGTCCAGCGCCGCAGTCACCCGCCGCGACAGCATCCGGTCCGGCGTGATCAGCGCCGCGGTCTGCCCGTCCTCGGCCGCCTGGCGCAGCCGTAGCGCGATCGCCAGCGCCTCTTCCCTCGGGCCCGGCGCCTCGACCAGCGTCAGGTCGCGCGTGGCCTCGGAGATACCGGACAGGGTCGGCCCTTCCTCCAGCCAGGCATCGGTAAACGGTGCCGGGCGCAGCGCAAGCGAAATCAGCCGATTGCGCGCGGGCGAGGGGGGCGCGGCCCCGGTCCAGGGGCGGATATCGCCGGGCGCAAGGTTCAGCGCCTGCATGATCCGCGAAAACCGGAATTGCGGATGATCCTCCGACACCAGCGCATCGCCCATATCCTGCCAGACGCTGTCGGGCTGGTCGAAATCGAAACCGGGCAGCACAACCGCCCCCTGCGGCAGCCGCGCCACCGCCTGAAGCAGCATCAGCGTGGTCCCGCGCGAACCGGTGGAGCCGGCCACGATCACCGGATGTTCCGGCGGATCGGTTTCCCAGCACGCGATCAGCGCCTCGACAATCGCGCGTTGCCGCGCCTGCACATCGCGCTTGGCCTGATCGCCGCCCAGATAGTCATCGACGATGCCGATAAAATTCTGCGCCCGCGCCCAGTGGCCGGACATGTCCGACACGTCCAGATCGCGAATGGTCTGGGTGCCGACACCTTCGGCCTGCATCTCGTCCATCAGGGTGGCAAGGCTGTCGGCCAGGCCATAAGCGCTGGACCTTGCGGCCAGATCCGGCTGCGCCTCCAGCAGGCGGGTGACCAGCTGCGCCAGTTCCAGGCGGCGGCGCAGCGGCGGCACCGCCGGCGGGATTGCCGCGGTTTGCCAGTTGTCGACCGGGTCGGTCACCAGCGAAATCCGCGGCAACAGCCGCGGCGGCCCGGCGTCGAAGATATCGCGGATGCGCCGCGCCATGCGCCGCGTGTTCACCACCAGATGGGCCCGCGCCAGCGCCTCGGGCGGTTGCCCGTCCAGCCGCGCGGTCAGCCCGGCAATCAGCTGAGCGGGGAAATCCACCCCCGGCGGCAGCGCAAAAACGCGCGGCGTGTCCGACGGGTCAAACATGCGGCTCGGACAACAGGGCTTCGGCCAGCCTGATCCCCTCGGGATGGCCGATATCGCACCAGCGTCCGGGATAGACCGCGCCAAACAGCCGACCGCGCGCCGCCAGAACGTCCCAGATCGCGTTCAGGGAAAACACCGTCTCGTCATGACGGGCCACGTCTTGGGTTTTCAGGATCTGCAACCCGCCATAAACCAGATCGCCGCCGCGCGTGATCTTCCCGGCGCGGTCCAGCGCAAAATCACCCGGCGCCTTGCGGCCGATGGTGTTCTCCAGAGGGACACACATCAGCAGCGCATCCATGCTGTCGGGCTGCCAGGTCGCGCGCAGCAGATCCAGCGGGTTGGGTCCCGACCAGATTACATCGGTGTTCATGGTGAACAGTGGCCCCGGCCCGGTCAGCGGCAGCGCCGCCTTCAGCCCGCCGCCGGTATCGAGGATCTGCGGCGACTCCAGCGACAGATTTACGCCACGCGGTTGCAGATGCGCGGCCAGCATCTCGGCCTTGTAATGCAGGTTCGCAACCCGGTTGGGCACGCCTGCCGCCTCGACCAGTTCCAGCGCATGGTCGATCAGCGGCTGGCCCGCCACCTCGATCAGCGGCTTGGGCCGGTCGCGGGTCAGTACGCCCATGCGGGTGCCGAACCCGGCGGCGAACAGCATTACAGTGTCTAACATGGCTGTTTCAGCGCCTCCAGCACGCGCGGCGCCGGCTTGGGCAAGCTGTTCAACACCAGGTCGGCCACCGGGGCCAGGGCGGGATGTTCCAGGTTGCGCACCACCGTATCCCAGACCTTGGGGATCATGTCGACGTAATGCGGTTTGCCATAGTCCCGGCCCAACCGGCCGAACACGCCGAGAATGCGCAGCCCGCGCTGGGCGCCCAGCACCATGTAAGCGGTGCGGAACAGGTGGTCGTCCACGCCGGTGGCGGTAATATAGCGGTCGATCATCGCCGCCTCGATCGCGGCGGGCACGTCGCGGCGCACATCCTGCAACAGCGAGACAAGGTCATAGGCCGGATGCGCCGCCATCGCGTCCTGGAAATCCAGCAACCCGACCCGCGCAACCCCCTGGCGCGCCGGCAGCCACAGCAGGTTGTCGGCGTGATAGTCGCGCTGTGCCAGAACCGGGGCAATACCGCCGGTGGTCTGGATCAGCACATCTTCGAACCGGTCGGCAAAGCGGCGCTGCGCCTCGGCATCGGGGCGGCCGATCACCGGATCGCGGTACTTGCTGAAGGCCAGCGTCGCCAGTTCAGTCATTCGGCCGGCGCCATAGGGCTCCAGCCGCGGCATCGGTGCGTCGCGCAACAGCACCAGAACATCGGTGGCGGCCTCGTAAAGGCGGCGTTCCAGTTCGGGCTGGCGCGGGATCACCCGCGAATACAGGTCATCGCCCAGATCCTCGATCAGCAAAAAGCCCTGCTCGCTGTCTTCAGCGAAGATCTCCGGCGCACTCAGGCCCAGCCCATGCAGATGCCGGGCGATGCGCACGAAGGGGCGCACATCCTCGCCCTTCTCCGGCGGGGCATCCATCAGAACCGCGGTTTCGCCACCCGGCAGGTGCAGCCGTTCGTATCGGCGGTTCGAGGCATCGCCGGCCAGCGGCGCGCGGCGCGCCGAGGCCCAGCGCGTGCCGGCAAGGAAATGGTTGGCCAGGGCGGCACGGTCAGTCATCGGCAAAAGGGTCCAGTTTTTCGGCCCATTTCGGCGCGGTCCAAGTGAGCGTTGCAATACGGCTATCGTCATTTCCCGGATCGGCGGCAAGTGCAACCGTCAGCGCATCGGCGGGGGCATCGCCCCCCAGGCGGTCGGGCCATTCCACCAGGCAGATGGCGTGGTCGAAGGCCTCGAACAGGCCCAGCTCGTCCACCTCGCCGGCATGGGTCAAGCGATACAGATCGGCATGCCACAGCTCGCCCGCGCGGGTGGCGTAGGTCTGCACCAGGGTGAAGGTGGGCGAGGGCACATCCTCGGGGTGGTCCAGCAGCGACTGGATCAGGTGGCGGCAGATATGGGTCTTGCCCGCGCCGATCGGGCCGGACAGCAGCAGGCAGTCGCCAGGCGCCAGCCGCGCGCCCAACTGGGCGGCGAAACGGGCGCTGGCATCGGCACAGGTCAGCGAAAGGGTCAGCGGTGGCCGGATCATCCGGCCACAATGGCGCTGGCCCTTGCCCGGTGCAAGCGGGTTCAGCGCCCCGCCATCAGCCGCGATTCGGCGGGCTGATCCAGATGCGGCTGCATCATCGCGCTGGCCATTACATCGGTGGTGATCCGCGAGAATACCACCATGGCGGCACCGCTTTGAATCGGATGAACGTGGCAGGCCAGCGATTCACCGGATTTCAACTGAACTTGCGCCCACCAGTCGCTGCGGTTTTCGCGCAGCTCGACAAAATCGCGGATTTCGCCCCAGACCGGCGAGGCGCGGCATTTCTTCTGCCAGCAGCGGGTCGCCTCGATCACCGAGGTTTCGGCAAAGGACATCTCCGGATCGACCGACCACAGCTTGCGATAGGCGGCATTGGTCACCGTTAGGTGGCCATCGGCCGAAAACACCGCGATGGCATCGTCCAGCCGGTCCAGAATCGCCTGGCCCTGTTCCAGGTCGGAACGGAAGCGCCGGGTCAAAGTGATTTCGGCGGTGATATCCTCGATCAGGAAGGCAATGGCGCCGTCGGGATGCGGCCGCCCGCTGACCGAAAACACCGAGCCCGATGGCAGCGACCAGGTCTCGTGATAGCGCCCGTCCGAGGCCGCAGCGACCAGATCGGCCATCTGGTGGCGCCACGAGCTGTAATTTTTCGGCTCCGGCATGATCCGCTGGTCGCGCAGCCGGTCGAAAAAGGTCAGCAAGGTGGGTCGCGCGCTGAGGAACTCGGCCGGCAGCGCGGTCAGATCCACCAGCGCCGGATTGAACAGGGCCAGTTGCCGCCTACGGTCGAAAATCGCCAACCCGATCGAAAGCTGCGCAAAGGTCTTGGCCAGGGTCTGCACGAAATTGCGCTGGGCGTTTTCGGCCTCGATCACCGCGTCGACATTGGTGGCGAAATAAAGCCGCCCGTGTTCGTCAGGGATCGCGGTGACATCGAACCACCTTTTGGGGCCGGCGTCGGGTCTGCCAGCGGCGACCCGACGGGTCGAATCCCGTTCCGGCATCAGGGCAGGGGTGGGGAACAGCGGCGCCTGCACCTCGCCCTCGCGATGCATCTCGCGACCCAGCCGGTTATAGGCGGCGTTGCTCCACGTCACCTGGCCCGCGTCATCGGTGCGCCAGATGGGATAGGGCAATCGATTGACCGTGTTGCGCAGGTTCGCCAGTTCGTCGCGCAGCGCGCGGGTCAGGTTGGCTTCGATCTTGCGCCGGCGATCATCGATCAGCCGGACCCGCAGCAGGCTGTCCAGCCATTCGAATTCCAAAACGCCGGGATCGCCCGGCGTTTTTGCCGTCAGGCGAAGCCCGCGGCTGGTTGAAACCTGGTCCTGGCTGTCGGGAAAGTCGGGAAACCGCGCCACCAGCGCGGAACGCAGCGAGTCCCAGCTGTCCGGCAGTTCCCCAGCGCCCGCCTGATGGCGTGACGATGGCGTCGCTTGTATCAGCTGCGCGCCGTCGAACAGCCAGGTCTGGTCATCCTCGATCAGCGGCGGCTGTGGTGGCGGCGCATCCGGTTTCCTGCGGTTGCCCAGCGTCAAAAGCGTTACGGCACCCAGGGCCGCAGCAAAGCAAATAAAACTTAGAAGAATCCATTCGAAAAGTCCGATCACCACAAATTTCCTCAACTCAAGGCGCGTTCCCAGTGGGGAGTTTTCCTTGAATTGGTTAACGGCCTGTTAATCGCTGCAAGATGCAGCTCAGATGCTGATTGGCTGGTTCGCGCCGGCGGGAATCGCGTTTTCGTCGGCCCGCGCATCGATGGATTTGCGGCGCCAGACCACCTCGACAATTGCGCCGGGCGGGGCGGAGTCTTTGCGGTCTCGGTCGCGGGCCATGCCGTCGCTGCCATTGGCAAAGCGCAGTTCGGCGCCCGACCGTTCCAGCAACGTCTTGGCGATGAACAGACCCAGCCCCATCCCCTCGTATTCCGGGCGCAGCAGGCGTTCGCTTTCGCCGCGCCGCCGTCGCATGAACGGGTCGCCGATCCGGCCGAGGATGTAAGGGGGGAAGCCGCGCCCGTCATCCATGATGCGGATCCAGATCCGCTCGTCATCCCACCGCGTTTCGATCCACACCGTGGTGCGGGCAAAATCCACCGCGTTCTGGATCAGGTTGCGCAGCCCGTGGATCACCTCGGGTTTGCGCAGGATCGAGGGCTGCTGCTGGCGCCCACCCTTGGCCGGGCCTTCTTCGATCAGGATGATCTTGCCGCGGTCGCGATGCGGTTCCGCGGCCTCGTTGATCACCGCGATTAACGGCGCCTGGCGCAGGTGCAGGTCGTCTTTCCCGGCGCGGCCCATGTCGCGCAGGATGTCGCGGCAGCGGTCGGCCTGTTCGCGGATCAGCGCCGCGTCTTCGCGCAGGTCGGGCCGGTCGTCCAGCTCTTCGATCAGCTCCGAACTGGTCAGCTTGATCGTGGCCAGCGGCGTGCCCAGTTCATGCGCCGCCGCCGCCACCACGCCGCCCAGATCGGTCAGCTTCTGTTCGCGGGCCAGCGCCATCTGGGTTGCTGCCAGTGCCTCGGACATCGAATGCATTTCGGAACTGACCCGGCGCGAATAGGCGCCCATGAACACGGTGGCGATGGTGATCGCCGCCCAGTTGCCAAAGACGAAGATATCGGGCACCCGCAGGATAAACCCCTGATCGGTGCGCAAAGGCAGGTGATAATTCGCCAGCAAGGTCACCAGGATAATCGCCGTGCCGCCGATAATCAGCGTTGATCGCAGCCCAAGCACGCTGGCTGAAATCGTCACCGGCCCCAGCAGCAGCATGGCAAAGGGGTTGTGCAGACCGCCGGTCAGGTACAGCAGGAAGGCCAGCTGCAGCAGGTCGAACAGCACCATCAGGAAGTTTTCCGGCTCGGTCAGGCGCTTGTTTTCCGGAAAGACAAATATCGCGATCAGGTTGCCGGTGACCGAAACGCCGATGGCGAGATAGCACAGCCCGACCTCCAGCTGCAGGCTGTACATGCGCTGGGCGACGGTGATCGCCGCCAGCTGGCCGGCGATGGCCACCCAGCGCAGCAGGATCAGCGTGCGCAGCCGGATCCAGTTGCTGCGCTCCTGGCCGTGAAGAAGGGCGCTGTTGGCCTCGGGCATTGCGACCCTATGTCAGTTGCATCCGCTGTTCCCGTTGATAGGTCTCCGAACGGGCGCAATCAACTGCCTTGCCCGAGAAGGAGTGTGGGTGATGATACGTATCTATGCCATAGCCGCTGCCGGTTTTCTGCTGACGCTGCTGGCCGGTATCTGGATCTGGACGCTGTATGCCCGTCCGGACAATGTCTTTGCCACATGCACCGCCGGCCAGGTGGCCGGCGATATCGGCGGCCCCTTCGAACTGGTCGATGCCAGCGGCGCCACCGTGACCGACCAGCAGGTGATCACCGAACCGACGCTGATCTATTTCGGCTATACCTTCTGCCCCGATGTCTGCCCGCTGGACATGTCACGCACCGCCGATGCGGTCGATCTTCTGGAAGAACGCGGGATGTCGGTGACGCCGGTCTTCATCACGGTCGACCCCAAGCGCGACACGCCCGAAGTGGTTGGCGATTTTGCCGGCAACCTGCATGACAAGATGATCGGGCTGACCGGTTCGCCGGAACAGGTCAAGGCGGCCAGCACCGCTTACAAGACGTATTTCAAGTCCCATGAAGGCGCGGGCGATGACCCCTATTACCTGGTCGATCACTCCACCTTTACCTACCTGATGCTGCCCGAACATGGCTTTGTCGATTTCTTCCGCCATGAAACAAGCGCCGAAGAAATGGCCGAGCGGGTCGCCTGTTTCGTGGATAAGGTATGACACAACTCAGTTTGACGACCGCGCCCGGCCTGTTCATACTTTCACGACCGGGACTGGGGCGGTGGAGGACACGGCATGGCTGATACGACCCTGGACGAAATCGGGCAGGACAAGACGCTGCTGCTGGTCGATGACGATGAGCCGTTTCTGCGCCGACTGGCCAAGGCGATGGAAAAACGCGGCTTCGAGATCGAAACCGCCGGGTCGGTGGCCGCTGGCCGCGCCATCGCCACCGCGCGGCCGCCCGCCTATGCGGTGGTGGATCTGCGGCTGGAGGATGGCAACGGGCTGGACGTGGTCGAGGTGCTGCGCGAAAAACGCCCGGACAGCCGGATCGTCGTGCTGACCGGCTATGGCGCCATCGCCACCGCGGTGGCGGCGGTCAAGATCGGCGCCACCGACTACCTGTCGAAACCCGCCGATGCCACCGACATCACCAATGCGCTGCTGGCGCGGTCGGACGAATTGCCGCCGCCGCCGGAAAACCCGATGAGCGCCGACCGAGTGCGCTGGGAACATATCCAGCGGGTTTACGAGCTGTGCGACCGCAATGTCAGCGAAACGGCGCGGCGGCTGAACATGCACCGCCGCACGCTGCAGCGGATATTGGCGAAACGCAGTCCACGCTAAATTAGAGCCTGATTTTCACGCGCGCCGCTCAGCCCATCGCCTGCATCAGGTCGGCATGGCGGCGGGTGAATTCGTCGCGCGCCTCTTTCGGCGGCCGCAGGCGGATCGTCAGCCCCTCCATCAGCCCGGCATCGGGACGGCCGAAGAACTTGGTCGCCTCGGCTTCGGAAAATCCGGCAATCTGCACCGCCTCCATCCAGGCGCTGACCTTGTCGGCACGCTTGATCTGCCGCTTGATCGTGGCGGGCAGCACCGCGGGCAGGCCAAAGCGCAGATGCACCGCGGCGGTCAGCCGGTCATCCAGCGCGCCATAGCCCGAACCCACCGCCGCTTTCACTGGCGAGATCATGTCGCCGATGACATATTCCGGCGCATCATGCAGCAGTGCCGCCAATTGCCATTTCACCGGGGCACTGGGCGCGATGCGGGAAAACAGCGTTTCCACCAGCAGCGAATGTTCGGCCACCGAATAGGCATAGTCGCCGCGGGTCTGCCCGTTCCAGCGCGCCACGAAGGCCAGGCCGTGGGCGATGTCGGCAATCTCGATATCCACGGGGGTTGGGTCCAGCAGGTCCAGCCTGCGGCCGGACAGCATACGTTGCCATGCGCGTTTGGGGGCCATCGGTTCGGTCTTGCTCCTTCCGGTTCCTGTTTGGTGCCCGATCATCCTAAACAAGCGGCATTGTGTCGGTAATCCGTGACCGGGCGGTGCGCGCAGGGGTACGCCGCCGGCGCCAGCATTGCCAGTCAGAACGCGCGATGCTAGCTACCACGCCAAATGTGAAAGCCGAAGGAGACCCACGGGGTGACTCAGGACTATATTGTCAAGGATATTTCTCTCGCCGAATTTGGCCGCAAGGAACTTGATATCGCGGAAACCGAAATGCCGGGCCTGATGGCCCTGCGCGAGGAATATGGCGGTTCCAAACCGCTGAAAGGTGCCCGCATCGCCGGGTCGCTGCACATGACCATCCAGACCGCCTGCCTGATCGAGACGCTGGTCGCGCTGGGCGCCGATGTGCGCTGGGCCTCGTGCAACATCTTCTCGACCCAGGACCACGCCGCCGCCGCCATCGCGCAAAGCGGTACGCCGGTCTTTGCCGTCAAGGGCGAGTCGCTGGAGGAGTACTGGTCTTATACCGACAAGATCTTCCAGTTCGAGGACGGCGCCAACATGATCCTCGACGATGGCGGCGATGCGACCATGTATATCCTGATCGGCGCCCGTGTCGAAGAAGGCGAAACCGACCTGATCGAGACGCCGACCAGCGAAGAAGAGATCTATTTCTTCAAGCAGATCAAGAAGCGTATGGCCGAAACCCCCGGCTGGTTCGTCAAGCAGCGCCACAAGATACAGGGCGTCAGCGAAGAAACCACCACCGGCGTCCACCGCCTGTACCAGCTGATGGACAAGGGCCACCTGCCGTTCCCGGCGATCAACGTGAATGACAGCGTGACCAAGTCGAAATTCGACAACAAATACGGCTGCAAGGAAAGCCTCGTCGACGGTATCCGCCGCGCCACCGACGTGATGATGGCCGGCAAGGTCGCCGTGGTCTGCGGGTATGGCGATGTGGGCAAGGGCTCGGCCGCGTCGCTGGCCGGTGCCGGCGCCCGGGTGAAGGTGACCGAGATCGATCCGATCTGCGCGCTTCAGGCGGCGATGGACGGGTTCGAGGTGGTCACGCTGGAAGATGTGGTCTCGACCGCCGACATCTTCATCACCACCACCGGCAACAAGGACGTGATCCGCATCGAGCATATGCGCGAGATGAAGGACATGGCCATCGTCGGCAATATCGGCCATTTCGATAACGAAATTCAGGTCGCAAGCCTGAAGAACCACAAATGGACCAATATCAAGGACCAGGTGGACATGATCGAGATGCCCTCGGGCAACCGGATCATCCTGCTCTCCGAAGGCCGCCTGCTGAACCTGGGCAACGCCACCGGCCATCCGTCTTTCGTGATGTCGGCCTCGTTCACCAACCAGGTCCTGGCGCAGATCGAACTGTTCACCAAGGGCGACCAGTACGAAAACAAAGTCTATATCCTGCCCAAGCATCTGGATGAAAAGGTCGCGCGCCTGCATCTGGGCCGGATCGGTGTGAAACTGTCCACGCTCAGCGGCGAACAGGCGGCCTATATCGGTGTCAAACCGGAAGGCCCGTTCAAGCCCGAGCATTACCGCTACTGATCCCGCCCCATCCGGGTGAGATTCAATGCCAGCCTGTCATGGGCTGGCATTTTTCGTTTCTCCCGGCCCTGTCAAAATAGCTTTATCAATCCGACACCGGACCGAAATACCAGTGTCACAGTCAGGCCCTAGCAGCGGCGATATCCTCTCAACCCGCAAGGACCCGACTGATGCGTCTTTCCTTTTCCGCCGTTGCGCTGTTTGCCGCGTTGGCCACCCCGGCCATTGCCGAAGACAGCTTTCCCGCCACGCTGGCCGGCCATGCCGTGCTGCCCGCCCTGTCGCTGGTGGCGCCGCCCGCCGATGCACCCGCCGATGCCTGGATCTCGGGCAAATTCACCGGAGCCTCGCGGAACGAGGTGCCGATGTCGGTGATGGGCAATGTGGGCAAGAGGTATGGCGGTCACGACACCGGCATCGCGCTGCCCTTTATCGGCCAGCCGGTCCAGGGCATGTCCGGCTTTGCGATGAACCGCGCCGAGGACGGCAGCTTTTATGTGCTGACCGACAACGGCTTTGGCAGCAAGCGCAACAGCCCCGACGCGCTGCTGTTCTTCCACAAGATGGCGCCGGATTTCGAAGCCGGCATGGTCGAGCGCAAAGAGACCATCTTTCTGCACGACCCCGACCGCAAGGTGCCCTTCCGCATCGCCTATGAAGGCACCGACAGCCGCTATCTGACCGGCGCCGATTTCGACCTCGAAAGCCTTCAGGTGCTGGGCGATACCGTCTGGATCGGCGACGAATTCGGTCCCTACCTGATCAAGGCCGACCTGACCGGACGGGTGCTGGAGGTGGTCCAGACCGTGCTGGACGGCAAGGTTCTGACCAGCCCGGACACCGCCGGTGTCTTCGTTCCGGCCGAGGCGGGCAAGGATTACCAGGTTCAGCGTTCGGGCGGGTATGAAGGCATGGCCTTGCAGCCTGGCAGAAACCTGCTGTGGGCGATGCTGGAAAAGCCGATCCTGCTGGAAAGCGGCGCCACCGAGGGCAACTTCCTGCGCGTTATGCTGTTTGATCCGGCCCGGGGCGACTGGACCGGCGACAGCCTGAAATTCGCCCTCAGCGAGGGTGCCACCGCGATCGGCGATTTCAACTTCATCGATGAAACCCGCGCGCTGGTCATCGAACGCGACAACGGCGAAGGCGATGTCGCGCTGGGCTGCGCCGAGGGCGCCACCGATCTGTCCGGCTGCTATCCGCACCCGGCCAAGGTGAAAAACGTGGTGCTGATCGACACCACCGATGTCGACGAGGACGGGTTCGTGCGCCGCATCGGCCATATCGACCTGATGAACATCGCCGATCCCGACGGGCTGGCCCTGGACGGCTTGAAACCCGCCGAGGGCCCGTTCACCTTCCCGTTCTTCACCATCGAGGATGTGGTGCGTGTCGACGAGACCCACATCATGGTGGCCAATGACAACAATCTGCCCTTCTCGGGCGGTCGCGAGATCGGCAAGGCGGCGCATAACGAATTCATCCTGCTGTCGGTGCCGGAACTGCTGTCGGCCGAATAAGCCGCTAGGTTAAATTCATGCGCGGCCCGGGCGACCGGGCCGTTTGCATTTTTCGCGCCGAACCGGTCTGCGCCGGGGCAGCGACGGCAACCGCAGGTATTCCCCGCCCAAATTTTAACTTCTGAAATGGGGATCGGGGCGCTAGGCTCGCCGGTGAAAACGGGGAATACCCTGTTTTCGCTTTGATATTAAAAAGGGACAGGAAGAAAGCCATGGGTAAGCGCGACGAATTGATCGCTAAATACGCTGAGGATCTGAAGGTGAAATGCGGTGTATCGCCGGATATGGATCTGCTGACCAAAGTGACAATCGGCTGTGGTCCGTCGATCTATGATGCCGATGCCGAAACCGTTGCATCCAGTCAGCCTTCCGAGCTGGAAACCGTGAAAACCAATTTCCTGATCAAGAAGCTGGGCCTTGCCGACGGCCCCGAACTGGACGCCGCCATCGCCTCGGTGATTGACACCTACGGCCAGTCCGAGCGCAACAAGTACCGCCCGGTGATCTATTACCTGCTGACCAAACATTTCGGCAAAGAGGCGGTCTACGGCTGAGTTCGCTGCCGTGATCCGGGGCAATTGATTCAGATGCCCCGGGCAATTTATTTGCCCGCGATCCGCAAGGCGGCTAACGTCCGCCTTGTGGCCAGGATGGCCGGAACCTGTTTAGTTTCACGTGTGGTGCGTAGGGAGCACGTGGGTGAGGGAGGGTTCCGGCCTTGCGCCGGGCCCTCCGACTCGCGCCTTCAGAACAGCCCCAGCACCAGGCCGATCACGCCACAGCCCAGGATCGCATAACCGCCATCGATCGCGATCAGCCGCGGATTGCGCATCGAATAGGCATAGTTCATCGCAATCCAGGGGGTGATGAAAAACGCCCCGACGCCCAGCCCGGTCACCAGCCCTTTCCCCGCGGTGTCGATTCCCGTCATTGCGAAAGTGTGCCGCATCATGCCGGCCACCAGCAACATGGTCACGCCCGAGATCACGAAGGGCAGCGCGCCGGCCTTGTTCACCGGCTGGCCCTGGGCATCCAGCTCCATCCCCGTCGCACGCAGCCAAGGGCCGGACAGGCTCATATACCAGACCGCCCCAAAGGCGAATCCCGCCACCGCCGCCACGATCACTGCCACAATGCCCATTGCCGACCTCCATCTCGGGTTGGATAGGGACACTATGTACCCAAGTGGTTCATGCGCCTAGGGTTTTGTATCGCCCAGCGCACAGACCACCTGCCATTCCGCCTCGGTCACCGGCTGCACCGACAGGCGCGAATTCTTCACCAGCACCATTTCGGACAGCCGCGCTTCGGCCTTGATCTGGTCCAGCGTCACCGGGGTTTCGAAGGGGCGCACCGCCTTGATGTCGACGCAGTCCCAGCGGGTGTCATCGGTGGTGCTGTCGGGATGGGACTCGGCGCAGACCTCGACAATGCCGACCACCGCCTTTTCGCTCTGCGAATGGTAAAAGAAGCCGCGATCGCCGAGCTTCATCTCGCGCATGAAATTGCGGGCTTGGTAATTGCGCACACCATCCCATTCTTCGCCGGCCTCGCCCTTGGCCACCTGGTTGTCCCAGCTCCAGGTCGAAGGTTCGGATTTGAACAGCCAATAGGCCATCAGCCGACCACCTTCTTCCATTCGCTCAGCACCACGGTTTCAAACAGCCCGGCCTTGGCATAGGGGTCGTTTTCGGCCCAGTTGCGCGCCGCGTCCATATCAGCCACGTCGAGAATGACCAGCGAGCCGGTCATGCTGCCGTTTTCGTCCAGGAACGGCCCCGCCATGCTGACCACGCCGGTGGCTTCGATATAGTCCAGATGCGCGGCCCGGTTGGCCTTGCGGATATCCAGAGACTTGGGTTTGTCCCGCGCCATCAGTGCAACAAGCATGGTCTATTCCTCCTTGAGTGAACGGGTCAAAAGCTGGCTCACCAGCTCGGTTAGGGTCTGTTTCTTGTCCAGCAACGCCACCACGCTTTTGGTGATCGGCATGTCGATGCCGCGCGCCTGTGCGCTGGCCGCCACCGCGCGGGCGGTGGCCGCCCCTTCGACGGTGATGGACGGATCAAAGTCATCGCCACGCCCGATCGACAGGCCCAGCCGGTAGTTGCGCGACTGTTCCGAGGTACAGGTCAGCGTGAGATCGCCAAAGCCAGACAGCCCGGCCAGCGTGTCCGGCCGCGCACCCAGCGCCGCTGCCATTCGCAGCATCTCGGCATAGCCGCGCGTCATCAGCGCGGCGCGCGCGCTATTGCCCAGACCGGCGCCGATCACCGCGCCGCAGGCGATGGCGATCACGTTTTTCAGCGCGCCGCCCAGCTCGGCGCCGGTGGTATCGGTGGTGCGGTACAGGCGCAGGCTGGGGGTGGACAGCTGCTGTTGCAGCATCTCGCCCGCATCCGCGTCGGCGCAGGCCAGCGTCAGCGCGGTTGGCAGGCCGCGCGCGATCTCGGCGGCAAAGCTGGGCCCGGTCAACAGCGCGGCTGTGGCCGCGGGCAGCGTTTCGGCGATCACCGCAACCGGGCCCAGCCCGGTGTTCAGCTCGATCCCCTTGCAACAGGCCACCAGCCGGCGATCCATGAGCAGATCGCCATGTTGCGTCAGCAGGTGGCGCAGTTGCTGCATCGGCACCGCCAGCAGGATAACTTCGGCCGTCCGCAGCGCGGCGAAATCGGCAGTGGCCGACAGCCCCTCGGGCAGGTCGATTCCGGGCAGGCGGGCGCTGTTGCACCGGTTGGCCTGAATATCCGCCACTTGGTCGGCGGAACGCGACCACAAGATCACCGGCCCTTTGCGCGCTAGTGCCGCCGCCATGGCGGTGCCGAAGGCGCCCGAGCCGGCCACTGCCACGGTCATGCCTTGGCCCCCTTGCGCCCGCCGCCCACCAGCGCCGGGCGGCTTTGGTCCAGCGGCCAGCGCGGCCGGGCCGATAGGGTCAGATCATCGCGCTGCCCGGCCGCGAACAGTTCCAGCCCGGCATAGGCGATCATCGCCGCATTGTCGGTACACAGCGCCAGCGGCGGCGCGACAAACAGCGCGCCAAGATCGGCGCAAACCGTCTCTAACCGGGCGCGAATGGCGGCATTTGCCGCCACGCCCCCGGCGACGGCCACGGTCGGGCGCCCCGGCGCTTCGTCCAGATAAGCCGTCAGCGCGCGGCGCAGCTTGGCGCTCAGCACATCGGCGACCGCCTGCTGGAACCCGGCGCACAGGTCGGCGCGGTCCTGCCG
>NZ_PGTB01000170.1 GCF_002786325.1 Pseudooceanicola lipolyticus
GCGCCGCCTCGGCCCCGAAGATCAGCGTCGGCACGTATAGCGGCAGCACCAGCAGCGACAACAGCAGCCCGCCGCGTTTCACCCCCACGGTCAGCGCCGCGCCGAAAGTGCCGATCACCGACAGCGCCGGCGTGCCCAGTGCCAGCGACAGCAACAGCCAGGCATGACCCTGCGGCGCCAGGTTCAGCAGCAGGCCCAGCACCGGCGCGGCCAGCACCAGCGGCAGACCGGTGGTCAGCCAGTGCGCCAGTGCCTTGACGCTGACCGCCGCCTCCAGCGGCAGCGGCGAGGTGGCCAGCAGGTCCAGCGTGCCATCCTCCCAGTCCAGCGCGAAGATGCGGTCCAGCGACAGCAGGCAGGCCAGCAGCGCACCCAGCCACAGGATGCCGGGCGCAATGGCGCCAAGCTGCGCCGCACCGGGGCCAACCCCGAAGGGCACCAGCACGGTGACGATCAGGAAAAACGCCAGTCCCAGGCCAAAGCCGCCGCCGGCGCGGAAGGCCAACCGCAGGTCGCGCAGCAACAGCGCCCTCACAGAAACGCCTCGTCGGCATCGATCTGCGGCAGCTTGGCCCGGAACGGGGCAAGCTCCAGCACCTCGGCCTCGATCCCGAGGTCGATATGGGTGGCGATCAGCGCCGCGCCCCCCTGCCCCAGATGTGCGCGCACGGCCTCGGCGAACCAGCCCACCGCGGCGCGGTCCAGCGATACGGTGGGTTCGTCCAGCGCCCAGATCGGCCGCCCGGTCACCAGCAGCCGCGCCAGGCCCAGCCGCCGTTTCTGCCCGGCCGACAATGCCCCGGCGGGTCGGTCGGCCAGGTCGGACAGGTGAAAGGCCGCGATTGCCGGGGCGATATCGGCGGTGCCGAAGATGCGGGCCCAGAAGGCCAGGTTTTCCGCCACGCTCAACACCGCCTTGATGCCGTCGGAATGGGCGGCATAGGCGATGGTCTCGTCCGCGCCCTCGATCCGGCCGGCCAATGGAGGTTGCAACCCAGCCAGCGTGCGCAGCAGCGTGGTCTTGCCCACCCCGTTCGGCCCGCGCAGGATCAGCGCCCGGCCGGGCGGCAATGCAAAGGACAGGCCTTCCAATACCGGAAGGCCGCCGCGGGCGATGCTAAGGTCGGTGACGCGCAGGGTCATGCCAGCCGAAGTAACCGATTGTGGCAGCGCAAAAAAGGGCGCTGTAACGGATCGGGCGCGGCTCAGACCGGCAACAAGGCCAGCGCCACCCGGCGGCCCTCGGACAGCAGCACGTTATAGGTGCGGCAAGCGGCGGGCGTGTTCATCGCCTCGACCCCGACACCGGCCGCCTCCAGCGCCGCGCGCAGCGGCTGCGGCAGATGCGCGATCTCGGTGCCGGTGCCGACAAAGATCACGTCCACCTCGGCCGCCAGCGCCACCAGCGGCGCGGCATCCTCCAGCCCCGACCAGCCGGTGGTACCCGAGGGGCCGGTCAGCACCGCGCCATGGATCACCTCGCCGCCGATGCGGAAGAATCCGGGGCCATAGCCCTCGACCGGGCGGGCGTCATTGAACTGGACCTCGTCGATGCGCATGGCCTTCCCTTTCTGTTAGCCCCAGACCGGCAGGCCGGACAGGGCGCTGGCTGCGATGATGACATAGGCGCCGCCGCGATAGAACCGTTCCAGCGACGGGCGGAACAACAGCGCACCCGCTAGATTGCCCGCGATATTGGGCAGCGCCAGCACCAGCCCGATCAGCACCGGCACCACCGCCAGGGCGGATTTCAGCGCCAGAATCGCCAGCAGCAGGAAATCGTAACAGAACAGGTAGGTCATGATGCTGGCGCGGACAACCGGCGCCGGGTTCGGGCTGGCCATATACATCAGGATCACCGGCGGCCCCGGCAGGCCCGCCACCCCGCCCAGGAATCCGGCGATTCCGCCGGTGCCAAGGACCAGCCCCGGACCCAGCCGCCCGCGATACCGCAGCCCGGCAACCAGGCAGACCGGCACCCCCAGCGCCAGCAGTGACACGCCGGTGCGGAACAGCTCTGGCGCCATCCGTTCCAGCAGCCACAGGCCCAGCGGCAGGATCAGCAATGTGCCGGCCAGCAGGCGCAGCAGGTCGCCGCGATCGGTGCGGCGCATCGCGGCGGGGATATTGGGGATCGGGCCGAACACATCCATCAGCACCAGAGCGATCAGCGCCCAGAGCGGCGGCAGCACCTGGGCCGCCATCGGCATGAAGATCAGCGCGGTACCGAACCCGGAAAACCCCCGCACCAACCCGGCAAGAAAGCTGACTGCCGCCAACCAGCCCAGTCCCGGCAGCGCCAGGGCCTGGGCCAGCGCGTCAGGCATCAATATTGGCGAACTGGTTGCCCGAGGTGTTGTCCGGCTTGGTCCAGTCGCGCTTGACCCCGAAATACAGCAGGATCGCCGCGGCGATGAAGACCGAGGAATAGGTGCCCACCACGACGCCCCAGATCATCGCGAAGACAAAGCCGCGGATCACGTCGCCGCCCAGAGCGAACAGCGCGAACAACGCCAGCAGCGTGGTGAACGAGGTCATCGTGGTGCGGCTGAGCGTTTCGTTGATCGACATGTTCAGCACCTCTTTCAGCGGGCGCTGCTTGTACTTGCGCAGGTTCTCGCGGACCCGGTCATAGACCACCACGGTGTCGTTCAGCGAATAGCCGACAATGGTCAGCAGCGCCGCGATGATCGCCAGGTCAAAGCGAATCTGAAGTTCGGAGAACACCCCGACCGTCAGCAACACGTCATGCACCAGCGCCAGCACCGCGCCCAGGGCGAACTGCCATTCGAAGCGCAGCCAGATATAGATCAGCACCGCCCCCAGGGCCAGCAGCACGGCGATCACCGCGGTCTGGATCAGTTCGCCCGACACTTTCGGGCCCACCGATTCGACCGAGATGAACTTGATATCGGGCACCACCGCCTGCAACGCCGCCTGGGCCTGCTGGATGGTCTCGGCCGAGATCGCCTCCTCGTCGCCCTGCGCCTGGATGCGGATCATCGCCACGTGCCGGTCGTCGCCAAAGCTGGGATCGAACACTTCCGAGATCAGCACATCGCCCAAGCCCAGCGGTTGCAGCGCATCGCGATAGGCACCGATATCCAGATCGGTGGTGCTTTCGGTGCGGATGGTGGTGCCGCCGCGGAAATCGATGCCGAAATTCAGGCCGCGCACTCCGAACGAGACCATGGCCAGCACGATCAGGACCAGCGAGATGCCGAACCACAGTTTCCAGCGGCTGAAAAAATCGACGTTGGTGGTTTCAGGGACCAGTCTCAGACGCATGTCACACCTCGAGTGTCTTGGGGCGGCGGCGTTCGAACCACAGCACCACCAACAGGCGGGTGACGAAGATCGCCGTGAACATCGAAGTGAGGATGCCCAGCCCCAGCGTGATGGCAAAGCCGCGCACCGGCCCCGAGCCAATGGCAAACAGGATCACCGCGGTGATGAATGTGGTGATATTGGCGTCCAGGATCGCGCTCAACGCCCGCTCATACCCCAGCTCGATGGCACGGGCGGGGCCGCGCGCGGTTTTCACCTCTTCGCGGATCCGTTCGAAGATTAGCACATTGGCATCCACCGCCATCCCCACCGTCAACACGATACCGGCAATCCCCGGCAGGGTCAGCGTGCCACCCAGCAGCGACAACAGCCCGAACAGAATACCGATATTGATGACTAGGGCGATATTGGCGAAGAGTCCGAACAGGCCATAGCTCAGCACCATGAACACCAGCACCGCGGCAAAGGCGACGCCGGTGGCGACCTTGCCTGCATCGATGCTGTCCTGGCCCAGTTCCGGGCCAATGGTGCGTTCTTCCAGGAATTCCAGCCCGGCGGGCAGCGCGCCGGCGCGCAGCAGCACCGCTAGGTTGGTGCTTTCCTCGACCGAGAAGCGCCCGGTGATGATGCCGGATCCGCCGGGAATATGGCTCTGGATCACCGGGGCGGAAATAACCTCGTCATCCAGCACGATGGCAAAGGGCTGGCCGATATTCTCGGCGGTGTAATCGCCGAAGGCCCGCGCGCCGGTGGTGTTGAACCGGAAACTGACCGCCGGGCTGCCGTTCTGGTCGAACGACGGCTGCGCGTCTACCAGTTCCTCGCCGGTGACGACGGGGGCGGATTCGATGGTATAGAATACCCCCTCCTCGTCCAGCGAAGGCACCACCTTGGTGCCCGGTTCGGTGCGCGCCTCGGCATCCGATCCGCGGCCAATCACCGGATTGAAGGTCAGCCGGGCGGTGGTGCCGATGATCTCTTTCAACTCGCCGGCGCTGCCGATGCCGGGCACCTGGATCAAGATCCGATCGGCGCCCTGGCGCTGGATCGTTGGTTCACGGGTGCCGACGGCATCGATCCGGCGGCGGATGATCTCCAGCGCCTGGCGCACCGTACGGTCGTCGCTGGCTTGCTGTTCCGCCTCGGTCAGGCGCACGATCAGCGTGTCGCCCTCGGCCGAAACCTCGATATCGGTCGAGCCGACGCCGGCCAGGGTCTGGATCGGCTGGGCCAGCCCGCGCACCACCTGCAGTGCGCGCTGCATGCCGTCGGAATTGCCGATCCGCACCCGCACTTCACCGGGCGGCGACGGCTGCTGGCGGATGCCGCCCACCGTGTCTCGCTCGGGGCGCAGCGCATCGCGGATATCGGGCCACATCGCCTCCATCCGCGCGGCGTAGACGTCCTGCACCTGCACTTCGGCCAGCAGATGCGCGCCGCCGCGCAGGTCCAGACCCAGGTTGACCAGGTTCGAGGGCAACCAGCTGGGCCAGGACGCGGCCTGCGCCTGCAATTCCGGGGTTTCACCGCGCACCTCGATCGCGGCGACCGCGTCGTTGTGGGTTTCGACCCGGCTGTAAAAGGCATTGGGCATCGCCATGAGCACACCGGCGGCGCAAACCAGCCAGATGAGCCATCGCTTCCAAGCGTCGATCTGCAGCATTCCCTGCCTCTTCAGTGATTTAAGGCGCGGAGTTAGCTTGCCGGTTCGGTCTTGCTCATCACCGATGCGATGGTCGCCTTGACCACCCGCACCTTGACACCCTCGGCGATTTCGACCTCGATCTCGCCATCTTCCTTGACCTTGGTGACCTTGCCGATCAGGCCACCCTGGGTGATCACCTGATCACCCCGGCGCAGCGCCTCGACCATGGCCTGATGTTGTTTCACCTTTTTCTGCTGCGGACGGATCAGCAGGAAATACATGATCGCAAAGATCAGGATGAGCGGGAGAAACTGGGCGATCGCGCCACCTTCCATGAGGGTATCCTTTTGCTTCGGGCTCGCGCGGCCTGCGCACCCAAAGGGGTGCCCGCGAATTGCGGCGGAACCTATGCTCTGAGTGTGGGCTTTGCAAGGCGGAACGGGGCAGAAGATGGCGCCCCCGAATGTCGCAGCATTCACAAGGCGCGGCCGCCCGCGGTCCGGCACCAACAACGCGCCGCCGGGGGCAGCGCGTCGAGTTTCGTATACTTCGGGTTAGCCTGCGGATTCCGACAGATTCGGAACGGTCGGCGCCGCACTGTCCAGCGCCTGCTTGACCCGTCCCTGGCTGGACGAACTGTTCGGCGTGACCCCACCCTCGCCCTCGATCGGGATTTCCCGCGCCGGGGTCTGGCGGTCGTGCAACTCGGTGAAATACAGGGTGGCGCCCCAGAACCCGGCGGCGGCGCCGGTGACCAGCAGCAGCACCGCCATGCTGGCACGGCGAAAATGGGTGCGCAGGTCGTCGACCTCGTCTTCCTCCTCCGGCACGCTGCGGAATCGCGCGGCAAAGGCGGTGTCGATCTCGGGCTGTCGCACCGGCTCGGCCGCCACCGCGGGCGGCTCCTCTGCCGGCGCGGCCGCCTCGGGCGTGGCCGGATCCTCTGCTTTGGTCTCTGCTTCGCCGCTGCGCTCGGGCGCTGTGGTCTCCGGCGTGGTGCGCGCGCTGCTTTCGGCGATGAACAGCGGGAACACGTTGGCCGATTTGCCGTCCTGCCCTTCCAGCGCCTCGCGTTCGCGCGCATCGGGCTCCTGCCCTTTGCGGGCCAGGGTCTGGGCACGGCGCGCCAGCGCGGCCTGCAGAATCGCCTCGCGGGCGTAGTCGCGGCCACCCTCGGCGCCGCGATCAGGCTCGGGGGCGGTATCCGCCGCCGGTGCCTCGGCCGCAGGCGGTTCCGCCTCGGACTGCGGGTCATCCCACGGCTTGACCGCAGGGATCACCGGCTGCTCGCCCCGTTCGGCGAGGATGGCGGCGCGTTTGGCCCGCGCGATTTCAAGCCGCTTTTCCCAGCTCACATCCTTGTTCCGATTCTTCCTGGCCCCCCGGTTCGCAGCCGGACCTTTGCGCTTGTCGTTGTTACTCGCGACCATCCCAACACACCCATAAACACTTGCCCCAGCATAAAGCATTCCCGCCAAAAGTCAGCAAATCTCCGCCGATAACCGATAACCGGAAAAAATCACTTGGCTGTTGCCTTATTGTTGAACCCGCGGAAACGATGCAGCCCCGAATTCTGGGCCTAGATCCCATATCTAGGGGCGGACTGGATAGGCGACCGCCATAACCGCGGCTGATTCCATCCTGGTGCCGGATCACTCCACCGGTTCGATCGCGCCGCCTGCGGCTTTCCAGGCGCTGAACCCGCCCTCCAGATGCGCCACCGGCTTCAGGCCCATCTCCTGCGCGGTTTTCGCAGCCAGTGCCGAGCGCCAGGCCGAAGCGCAATAAAAGATATAGCGCTTGTCCTGGTTGAAGACCGGCTTGTGATAGGGGCTGTCCGGGTCGATCCAGAACTCCAGCATCCCGCGCGGGCAGGAAAACGCGCCGGGGATCTTGCCCTCGCGTTTCAGCTCGCGGAAGTCGCGCAGGTCGACAATCACGTGATCCTCGGCCCCGATCAGCGCCTTGACCGTTTCGGGCGACACCGTCTCGACGGCGGCATTGGCCTCGGCCAGCAGGGTGGCGATGCCCCTGGTGATGGTCTGCGTCATGACTCCTCCCTTTCGCTGCCTCTTGTGCAGGCATGAGTTTACAGTTCCGCGACAGTGGGCGCGCCGCAGCCCGCCTCGATCACCGCGCCGGCCGCCAAAAGCACATCCTCGCGATAGCGTCCGGCCACCAGTTGCACGCCCAGTGGCGCGCCGTCGCTTTCGCCGGTGGCCACCGACAGTGCCGGCAGGCCCAGCGCCGGCAAGGCGCGCTGCACCAGCTGCGCCTCCAGGATCGCCGCGAACTCGGCCTCCGAACCGACATCGCGCTGCTGCGCGAAGGGCCGTTCGCCCGAGGGCGGCATCAGCACCAGCGGATAGCGCTCCAGAAACATCTGCCAGTCGCGGATCAGGCCCACCCGCGATTGCAGCGCGGCGGATAGCGCCGGCAGGTCCATTTCCGGCGAGGCGGCGGTCATCCGGGCAAAGACGATATTGGCGTCCGGGTCATCCTCTTGCGCGATCATCTGCGCGGTGGCCCGCGCCTCGGCCATCCACAGCCGGGCGTTCAGGTCGGCGGCCGGGCGCAGCGGCGGCGCCTCGACCTCCTCGACCGTCCAGCCCGCCGCCTCCAGCATCCCGGCG
>NZ_PGTB01000171.1 GCF_002786325.1 Pseudooceanicola lipolyticus
GCCCGGCGGCGGTGATCGCCGAGGCGCGGGCGGTGCTGCCGGCCGAGACGCTGGCCACCGCCGACAGCGGCGCGCATCGCATCCTGCTCAGCCAGATGTGGACCTGCCGCGAACCCCGCGCGCTGGTGCAATCCTCGGGGCTGTGCACCATGGGCTGCGCGGTGCCGCTGGCGATCGGTTTGAAATTCGCCGCGCCCGACCGCCCGGTGGTCAGCTTTTCCGGCGATGCCGGGTTCCTGATGGTGGCGGGTGAACTGGCCACCGCCGCCGAGTTGGGCACGCCGGTGATCTTCGTGGTGTTTGTCGATGCCAGCCTGGCGCTGATCGAGAAAAAACAGCGCGAACGCCAGTTGCCCAATGCCGGGGTGGACTTTGCCGGGTCGGATTTTGCCGCCATTGGCCGCGCCTTTGGCGGGGCCGGGGAAACCGTGCGCAACCGGGCCGAACTGCGCGCCGCGCTTGGCGCCGCGCTGAGCCGCGACAGCTTTACCGTGATCGCCGCGGAAATCGGCCGCGGCGGCTATGACGGCCGGATCTAGGCGCGTTTCCGCCGGTCGATGCCGGCGGATTGTTGAAACATGGCAGGGGCTTATGCCCGCGATTGTGGCGGATTTCCGTCACATTATACACGTCCGACCACACGCGCTTTCACCAATGCGAGAGCGACCGCGATAATATTATTTCACTCCCCGCCCATTTGCTATGGCTTCCTGTACCACGGCTTGAACACGCGCAGGAGACGGGATGAAGCAGGACATTTTCGGACAGCAGGTCACGCTGGAGACCGATCCCGGCCTGCGCGACTGGAACGCCACTCAACTGGCATTCCTGGCGCATTCCGCCCAGACCGCCGATCTGCTGGCCGCAGTGCTGCGGGCCGAACCGGGCTTTGCCCTGGGGCTGGCGGTAAAGGGGCTGTTCTGTCTGTTGCAGGGGCGGTGCGAGCTGAACGTCACCGCCGCCGAGGCGCTGCGCGCGGCGCGCGCCGCTGCGGCCCAAGGCGACATCACCCCGCGCGAGTCCCGCTATCTGGCGGCGCTGGCGGCCTGGCTGGTCGGCAAACCCACCCTGGCGGTCGCCGAGATGGAGGCGGTGCTGGCCCGCAATCCCGGCGATACGATGGCGATGAAGCTGAGCCATGCGATTCGCTTTGTCCTGGGCGATGCGGCGGGCATGCGCCGCTCGGTCGAGGCGTTGCTGCCGGCCTATGCGCTCGATCATCCGGGGCGCGGCTATCTGCTGGGCTGTCATGCCTTCGCGCTGGAGGAAACCGGCGATTACGAACGTGCTGAAATTGCCGGGCGCCAGGCGCTGTGGCAGGCGCCCGACGATGCCTGGGGCCTGCACGCGGTGGCCCATGTGCACGAAATGACCGGCCGCGCCCGGCAGGGGCTGGCCTGGCTGACCGGGCGGGAAGAGGCCTGGTCGCATTGCAACAACTTCCGCTATCACGTCTGGTGGCACAAGGCGCTGATGCATCTGGACCAGGGCGAAATCGACGCGGTTTTCGACCTCTACGACCAAGAGATCCGCAAGGATCACACCGATGATTATCGCGATATTTCAAATGGCGCTTCGCTGTTGATGCGTTTGGAACTGGAGGGTCTTGACGTTGGCGGCCGTTGGGATGAAATGGCGCAAATTGCGGCGCGCCGCACAAAAGACGGGAGCCTGATCTTCGCCGACTTGCACTACCTGCTTGCCCTGACTCACGGGGACGAGAAGACCACGGCCCATGACCTGATCCGACGCATCGCCCGCGACGCTCAATCTTCGCAGACCGACTCTGCGGAGCGTATGGCCGCGCCCGGGTTGGACGCCGCCGAGGGGCTTCTGGCGTTTTCCGAGACACGGCATGGCGATGCCTTCCGCCATCTCTGCCGCGCCCGTGCCACCATGCAACTGGCCGGCGGCAGCCATGCTCAGCGCGATGTGTTCGAACGCATCACCATCGATGCCGGCATTCGCGCCGGGTGTTTCGACCAGGCCGAGCAGCTGTTGGCCGAACGCCAGGGCCAACGGGCCGGGACCGAAGACGCCTATGCCGCCGCGCGGCGCGCGCTGATCGCAGCAGGAAGGGAACCGGATCACGCATTGCGCGTTCCGGTTCGGTGAGTCGGTGAATCAGGGGCGCATGACCAGAGTTTCCGCGGGCAGTGAATTTGTCGAACGCGCGGCTGCGGTAAATCCCGCCGCCGCGGCAAAAACCGTGCGCGATCCACGGCTCGATTTTTACCGTGGCCTGGCGATGTTTATCATCCTGGTCGCCCATATCCCCTTTAACGCCTGGGCGGGCTGGATCCCGGCGCGGTTCGGCTTTTCCGACGCCACCGAGATTTTCGTGTTCTGCTCGGGCATGGCCTCGGCCATTGCCTTTGGCGGCGCCTTCGCGCGCCGGGGCTGGCTGCTGGGCACGTCGCGGGTGCTGTTCCGCTGCTGGCAGGTCTACTGGGCGCATATCGGCCTGTTCTTCTTCACCGCCATGATGATGGCGGCGCTGGATACCTACGGAACTTTCGGGGAAAGCTATATCGACTCGCTGAACCTGGGCCGGTTCTTCGCGGACCCGGCGCCGCAGATCGTCGGCATGTTCACCCTGACCTATGTGCCGAATTATTTCGACATCCTGCCGATGTACCTGGTGGTGCTGGCGATGATGCCACTGGTGATGGCGCTGGCAAATGTCAGCCTGTGGGCCGTGGCCGGCGGCTGCCTGGCGGTCTGGGCCGCGGCCAATATCGGCGATGTTCATCTGCCGGCGGAACCGTGGTCGGAACGGGAATGGTTCTTCAACCCGTTTGGCTGGCAATTGCTGTTCTTCACGGGATTTGCCTTCATGCGCGGCTGGCTGCCGCAGCCACCGGTCTCCAAGGTGCTGATCTGGGCCTGCGCTGCGTTCCTGGTGCTGTCCGCGCCGATCGGGTCCTGGAAGGTCTTCACCTGGGTCGATGCCGCCTGGCCGGTGCTGGGCGACAGCCTGCGCTCGGTCTGGGAGGGGCTGCGCCTGTTCGGCGAACGCACCGGCTTCGATCTGCGCGACAAGACCGATTTCGCGCTGTTGCGCTATGTGCATTTCCTGTGCCTGGCCTATCTCGCCTGGGTCATCGCCGGTGTCGGCGGCCGCAACCTGCTGAGCACCGGAGAGGGGCTGGCGGGCCGGGTCTGGCAGGCCTTGCTGGCGGTCATCCTGAAGGTCGGCCAGCAATCTCTTGCCGTTTTTGTGTTCTCAATGGCGATTGCGCGCCTGCTGGGCTTCGTTCTGGACCAGATCGGGCGCTCGGTCGGCACATTTGCGCTCGTCAACCTTGCCGGCTTTTGCATGATTATCGCAGTGGCTTACATCGCTGCCTGGTTCAAGTCGCAGCCCTGGAAAAGCAAACCAAGATGAAACTGACACGCCGTGCACTGCTCGCCATGTCCTCGGCAATGGCGCTGACCGCCCCTGCCGTGGCGCGGGCCTCGGACTGGCCGTTCGGCCGGCAGGAGGTGATCGCGCTGGCCCAGCGCCTGGCCGCCGCCGAGTATCAGCCGCGCCCGAAAGTGCCGCAGCCCTGGCTCGACCTGACCTACGAGCAGTACCGCTCAATCTGGTTCCGCCCCTCCGAGGCGCTGTGGGCCGGCACGTCCTCGCCCTACGAGGTCGATTTCTTCCTGCCCGGTCTCTATTTCCCTCGCGCGGTCGGCATCGACGCGGTGGTCGACGGCATCGCCGTGCCGGTGCCCTTCGAGATGGACCGGTTCGACAAGACCGACAGCTTCCCCGACATCCCGGTCGAGCGCGGGCTGGGGTATTCCGGTTTCCGCCTGCGCACCGAACTGACCGAGCCGGGCAAGAAAAACGAATTCTGCGTGTTCCAGGGCGCCAGCTATTTCCGCGCCATCGGCTACAACCAGGTTTACGGACTGTCGGGGCGCGGCCTGGCGATCCGGACCGGCGATCCCGAGGGCGAGGAATTCCCCGAATTCATCCGCTTCTGGCTGGAGCGCCCGGCGCCCGGCCAGAAGAACATCATCGTGCACGCCCTGATGGACAGCCCCAGCGTCGCCGGCGCCTACCGGTTCGACATCACGCCGGGCCCGTCCTGCGTGATGGAGGTGCGGGCCACGCTGTTCCCGCGCGTCGAGCTGACCCATATCGGGCTGGGCGCGCTGACCAGCATGTTCCTGTTCGACGAAACCGACCACACCCGCTTTGACGATTTCCGCCCGGCGGTGCATGACAATGACGGGCTGATGATCTGGAACGGGGCGGGCGAGGTGCTGTGGCGGCCGCTGGCCAATCCGCGCAAGCTGCAGATCTCGAACTTCGTCGACGAGATGCCGCGCGGTTTCGGTCTGATGCAGCGCGCCCGCGGCTTTTCCGATTATGGCGATCTCGAAGCGCAGTACCACCGCCGCCCCGGCATGTGGGTGCAGCCCCAGGGCGACTGGGGCCGCGGCTCGGTCGCGCTGGTGGAAATCCCGGCCGACAAGGAAATCTACGACAATATCGTCGCCTACTGGCGCCCGCGCGATCCGCTGCCGGCCGGTGGGCGGGCGGAATATTCCTATCGCCTGACCTGGGGCGCCGAGGCGCCGGTGGACACCGGCCTGCCGCGCGTGATCAACACCGCGATGGGGGCCAGCCATGCCTGGTCGCAGCACGAAAACGGCCGCATGGTCGCCATTGACTTTGAATCGCACCCGATCTTCGAGGACGGCCCCGAGGGCATCGAGATCGTGGTCAGCTCGCCGCATGTGGAAACCACCCCCGGCGTTTTGCAGCGCAACCCCGACACCGACGGCCTGCGTCTGGTCTTTGCATTCGATCCGGGCGATCGCGACCTGGTGGAATTGCGGGCCCAGCTGCGCAAGGACGGCGCCCCCGCCAGCGAAGTCTGGCTGTACAGGTGGACGACCTAATGGACAATCTCCACATCATGCCCGCCGAATGCCCCCGGCCGATGCCGGTGCAGGATTTCGGCAGCACCTATCGCGATGACCAGGCCCCCGGCACCGCGCCCGACAATGATGTCGCGCTGTGGCGGGTGATCGCCTTCAGCCCCGCCATGGTGGCCACCGGCGGGCTGCTGTTCCTGATCTACGGCTGGTTCTCGGAGGACGGAATCGGCGTGGTCGAGGGGCTGCTGCTGACGCTGATCTGCTTCAACTTTTTCTGGATCACCTTCACCGTCAGCACCGTGGCGCTGGGCCTGTGGTCGCTGTCGCGCGATCGTGGCCAGCCGGCGTCGGCGCCGGGGCCGGCCAACGGCCTGAACGTCGCCCTGCTGGTGCCGATCTATAACGAGGTGCCCTGGTACGTGCTGGGCAATGCCCGGTCGATGCTGGAAGAGCTGCGCGCGCGCGGCGGCAGGCACCGCTTTGCCATGTTCATCCTGTCCGACACCCGCGACGACCAGATCGCCCGCGCCGAGCAGCAGAGCATCCGCGCGCTGCAGGCGATGCTGAGCCCGGGGATCGAACTGTATTATCGCCGCCGCGCCGAGAATATCGACCGCAAGGTGGGCAATATCGCCGACTGGGTCTGCCGCTGGGGCGGCGGCTATGACGCGATGCTGGTGCTGGATGCCGACAGCCTGATGACCGGCAGCGCCATCACCGAACTGACCGACGCGCTGGCGCGCGATCCCGGCGCCGGGCTGATCCAGAGCTTTCCGCAGCTGATCGGCGCGCAGTCGGTCTTTGCGCGGGTGCAGCAATTCGCCTCGGGCGTCTACGGCGCCGCCTTTGCCGAGGGCATGGCCCGCTGGTGCGGGCAGGAGGGAAATTACTGGGGCCATAACGCGATCATCCGCACCGCCGCCTTCGCGTCGTCGGCCGGGCTGCCCTATCTGCGCGGGCTGGGCGGCGGCCAGAAACTGATCATGAGCCACGATTTCGTCGAGGCCAGCCTGCTGCGCCGCGCCGGCTGGGGCGTGCGGTTCCTGCCGCGCATCCGCGGAAGCTATGAGGAATCGCCGCAGACGCTGATCGACTATATCCAGCGCGACCGGCGCTGGTGCCAGGGCAACCTGCAGCACCTGGGAATCCTGCGCGCCAAGGGGTTCCGGTCGATGTCGCGCTTTCACATGCTGCACGGTGCCATCGGCTATCTGTTGTCGCCGATCTGGTTCGCGCTGCTGGTGATGTGGGCGGTGATCGGGCAGGGGCAGGAGGCCAGCGTGCTGACCTATTTCAGCGAGGCCAACCCGCTGATGCCGACCTGGCCGGAACTGACCGACAGTCGCCATGTGCTGATCATCGTGCTGATGTACGCGATGCTGCTGGCGCCCAAGTTCTTCGGGGTGGCGGCGCTGCCGCTGACCGGTACCCGCTTTGCCGAATTCGGCGGCACCGGGCGCTTTGGCCTGTCCTTCCTGTCCGAGCTGCTGCTGTCGATCCTCTACGCGCCGATCCTGATGGTGCAGCAGATGATCGCGGTGCTGCGCACCGTGCTGGGCATCCAGAAAGGCTGGACCCCGCAGACCCGCGCCGGCGGGCAATATTCGCTGCGCACCGTGGCGCTGTGCCACGCGCTGGAAACCGTCAGCGGTGCCGCGCTGATTGCCGGCATGATCGCCGGTCTGGTCTCGCTCTGGCTGCTGCCGATCGCGGTCAGCCTGCTGCTCGCGATCCCGCTGTCGATGCTGAGCGGCCTGTCGCTGGGCACGCGGCAGGGCTGGCTGGGCACGCGCGAGGAATTCGACGTGCCGCCGATCACCCGCGCGGCGTTGCATTACCGCGCCGAGCTGCGGTCGATCCTCGAAGGCGGCGCGCAGGTGCAGGCGGCGGAGTAACCGCGCCGCGCCGGTCAGGGGCGATGAATTTTGCAGTAAAATTCATGGCAAAAGTTCTCCAAAACTTTTGCCCGTCGCGCCGGGTTACTCGGTCACCGCCTCGAACCAGTCCAGCGCCATGTCGGCCCAGCCCGGCGGCACCGTGTGGCCGCCGGCAAACAGCGCGAAGTCCAGCGCGCTGCCCGGCGCGCAGCTCTCCCAGCTGCGCCGCCAGAATGGCCCGGTTTCGGTGAATCCCGTCGGATCCGGCCGGGCGCAGCGATTGGCGCGGCGCCAGATCGCCAGGCCGGCGAAGATATCGCCCTGCAGGAACCGCCCGCCGCCCAGCGGGCGGCCTTCCAGCGGCACCACCGGATCCTGCCAGCCATGGGTCTGCAACAGCCGGACCGGGCCGGCGCAGGTGGCGGGATGCGGCTGCCAGAACCCACCGGACACCGGCGCATAGGCCGGAAAGGCGGCAGGATCGCTGCAGGCCAAATAGCTGACCTCGAAGGCGCCGGCCGAGAACCCCGCCAGCAGCGTGCGGTCGGGATCGATGCCAAAGCGGTCGGCGGCATCGGCCAGCACCCGCTTGAGGAAATCGGTCTCGTCGCGGCCTTCCCAGCCGGGAAAGAAGTTCCAGTTGCTGCCCGGCCGGCCGCGGAACGACCGCCCTCCGGTCGGGGCGATCACCGCATAGCCCCGCGCCAGCAGCGGCGCGATCAGGCCGCTGTTGCGCAGCACCGCCGCGCCAGTGCTGCCGGCGCCATGCAGAAACACCACC
>NZ_PGTB01000172.1 GCF_002786325.1 Pseudooceanicola lipolyticus
CGCTGCGCCACCGCGCGCCGGTGCACTTGCGGGTCAACGCCGCGCGGCTGTCGCGCGACGCGGCGATTTCGCAACTGGCGCAAGAGGGCATTGCCTGCCGGCCGCATCCGGCATCACCCACCGCGCTGGAAGTGACCGAGGGCGCGCGCAAGCTGCGCAACAGCGCCGCCTATGCGCAGGGGCTGGTCGAGTTGCAGGATGCCGCCTCGCAGGCGGTGGTGGATGCGCTGCCGCTGGCGCCGGGAATGCGGGTGCTGGATTTCTGCGCCGGCGGCGGCGGTAAGACGCTGGCGATGGCAGCGAGGGGCGGGCTGGTTCTGTTCGCCCATGACGCCGCACCGCAACGGATGCGCGACCTTCCGGCCCGCGCGGCACGGGCCGGGGTGCAGGTGCGCCTGCTGGACCCGGATGCCCTGGCGCAGGCCGGCCGGTTCGACCTGGTATTGTGCGACGTGCCCTGTTCCGGCAGCGGCTCGTGGCGTCGTGCGCCCGAGGCGAAATGGCGGCTTACCCCGGAACGGCTGGCGGAATTGCAGGCCACCCAGCGCGCGATCCTGCGCCGCGCGGCCGGGCTTCTGACTGGTAAAGGCGTCTTGGCCTATGCCACCTGCTCGGTTCTGAGTGAGGAAAACACCAAACAGATAGAGTGGTTTACCGTGCAAAACTCATCGTTTGCCGCAGGTTTCGCGCACAGCTGGCCGGTCTGTGGTGGCACCGACGGGTTCTTTTCCGCCCATCTGCGGCAGGCCTGACCACCCGCCTGTTTCCCTGTTAATCACTGTTTAACCAATTTGCGGTGAGACTGGCGCGGTGATGCTGTCAGGAGCCGCCGATGCTCAGCCGCCTAGCCATCAACGTGCCGGACCCGCGCGGTCCGCCGCGCGGCCCTGCGCGGGGGCTGGCGATCGCGCTGGCCGCCGCCGCCCTGGTCATGTGCGGCTGGCTGCTGGACCTGGCCGGTCATTGGGGCAGGGCGTTGCTGGCGGTGGGGTTGACCCTGGCGCTGACCGTCATCGTCATGGGGGTCCTGGCCGGGCTTGCCGCGCTGTTACGAACCCGGCGGCTGCGCCGTCTGGAACAGATGATCGGCGGTGATTGTGCGCCCTGTCTGGCCACCGATGCCGAGGGGCGGATCCTGGCCCGCAACGGTGCGGCCGAACAGCGGCTGCGCGCCGCGCCCGGCGCCGATCTTGCCCGCACGCTCAGCGGGGTCTTTGCCAGCCCCTCGGCGGTGCTCTACCGCCTGCAATGCCGCGCCGTCCAGGACGGGGCGGCTCGCGAGGATCTGGTCACCCGGCGCGGGCATCTTCGCGTTTCCGTCCACGGCCTGGGCGACGGGCGCTTTCTCTGGCGTGTCGAGGACCTGCCCGAACGGCTGCAGGCCGGTGGCACGCTGGAAACCCTGCCGGTGCCGGTCCTGACGGTGGGCCGCGCCGGAGCGGTGCTGTTCATGAACGAGGCGGCGCGGCGGCTGACCGGTGAACGCCGCAAAACCATCGAGTCGGTCTTTGCCACCTTGCCGGTCCGCCTCGGTGCGCTGAACACGGTCACCGGCGCCGACGGCCCGGTCGATGTGGTGGTGACCGAGCAGACCCGCACCGCCGGGCGGCGCGAATTGTACCTGTTGCCGCTGACCGAAACCGGCGGGCGCGGCCATGAGTCGGTGTTCGAATTGCTGCCGGTTCCATTGCTCAAGCTGGACGCGGCGGGCCGGATCCTGCTGGCCAACCGTCAGGCGACACAGCTGCTGGCGCTGCCCGGCGGCGGCGAAGCCCGGCTGGGCGAGGTGATGCGCGGGCTGGGACGCCCGATTGCCGACTGGTTGACCGACACCACCGGCGGCCAGGCCGGGCAAAGCTCGGAATTCCTGCGGCTTGTGCGTGACGACAAGGAGGTATTCGTCCAGGTGACGCTGACCCGGATCACCGAGAATGGCGAATATTTCCTGATTGCGGTGCTGAATGACGCGACCGAACTGAAATCGCTGGAGGCGCAGTTCGTGCAAAGCCAGAAGATGCAGGCGATCGGCCAGCTGGCGGGTGGCGTGGCGCATGATTTCAACAATCTTCTGACCGCGATTTCAGGGCATTGCGACCTGTTGTTGCTGCGTCACGACCAGGGCGACCAGGATTACGCCGACCTGGTGCAGATCAACCAGAATGCCAACCGCGCCGCCGCGCTGGTGGGCCAGCTGCTGGCCTTCTCGCGCAAGCAGACGCTGCGGCCTGAGGTGTTGGACCTGCGCGACATCCTGTCCGACCTGACCCATCTGCTGAACCGGCTGGTGGGCGAGAAGGTGACCCTGACGCTGACCCATGACCCGGTGCTGCGGCCGATCCGCGCCGACAAGCGGCAGTTGGAACAGGTGCTGATGAACCTGGTGGTCAATGCCCGCGACGCGATGCCCGATGGCGGCGAGATCCGGATCGAGACCGAGGCGGTGACGCTGGCCGAACCCTTGGCGCGCGACCGCGCCAGCGTGCCGGCGGGCGACTACCTGCTGCTGCGGGTCGCCGATGAGGGCGTCGGCATCTCGACCGACAAGCTGCCCAAGGTGTTCGAGCCGTTTTACACCACCAAACATACCAGCGAAGGCACCGGGCTGGGCCTGTCCACCGCCTATGGCATCATCAAGCAATCCGGCGGCTTTATCTTCGTCGACAGCACGCCGGGCGAGGGCACCACCTTTACGCTGTATTTCCCGATCTATGCCAACGAGCACGAGGACAGGCCGGCCGCGGTGATGACACCCCCGCCAGCGCTGCCGCGCCACGGCGAAGGCGTGGTACTGCTGGTCGAGGACGAGGCGCCGGTGCGCGCCTTTGCCTCGCGGGCGCTGAGGCTGCGGGGCTATACCGTTCTGGAGGCGGAATCCGCCGAAGACGCGCTGGAAACGCTGGAGGATCCGGCGCTGGCGGTGGATGTCTTTGTCACCGACGTGATCATGCCGGGGATGGACGGGCCGACCTGGGTGCGCCAGGCGCTGAAATCGCGCCCCGACGTGCGGGTTGTGTTCGTGTCGGGCTATGCCGAAGGCGCCTTTGGCGACCGGCCGCCGCAAGTGCCGAACTCGGTCTTCCTGCCGAAACCGTTTTCGCTGAGCCAGTTGACCGAGACGGTGCACCGGCAATTGCATTAACCGGCTGACGCAAGGCGATGAGCCCAGTTCGTCGCCGGTTTTTGCCGGGAATTTTCAGAGAGTCCCGCCGCTCAACCGGCGCTTTCGTACAGATCGAATTCCGCCGCACATTTGCGCCGCAGGCGTTTTTCCACTCCCGGCGACAGCTCGAGTTCCTGAACCGGCGAGGTGTTCTCGCGCCGGGTTTCCACCGCGCCGCCCAGGCGTTCGGCCAGGAAGTGGTCCAGCCGCTCGGGCTGGTCATGGCGGAACAGATGCGTGACCGGGGCGCCGTCCGGGCGCGGCTGCAGAAACCGTGCCTGGCTGCCCACATCGGCAAAGGCCGGGCGATCACCTTTCAGATAGGCCAGCACGAACGCGTCAAAGCTGATCCCGGCGGTTGAATTGGGCTTGCCCTGCAGGAAGGGCCGCTGGCGGTAACGATACCAGCTGCCCAGCCAGCTGACCGGTTCGCGCACCACCGCCAGCGTTTCCAACTCGGCGTTGCAGATCTTGTCATAGATCGGGCGAATGAAGCGGTCATAGCGGTAAAGCGGCGCATGTTTCAGCTCGGGCGGGTCGGTGATCACCAGGCTGGCCCGCGCTGCCAGCGCCGAGTGATAGGCGGTACTGCCGGTTTTGGGCACCGCCAGGAACACCAGGCGCTCCTTGAAAAAAACCAGCATATCCACTCCCGCCGTGATCCCCGCCGGCACCGCGCCCACCGGGTTAAACCAGTTCTTAACCAATCCCCGGACAGAGTGGGAGACAAGATTCCATTTGAAATGTTCTCCTTTTGATCTTATTGAGAACAAGAGGCGAACAAAGCAGCGATTGCCGCCCGGCAACGGGTGTGACAATAAGAAGAGGATACAGGACAATGGCGGATCTCTTGACCATGACCGACAAGAAAAGCGCGGATAAACAAAAGGCCCTGGACAGCGCCCTGGCCCAGATCGAGCGGCAATTCGGCAAGGGCTCGATCATGAAGCTGGGCGCCGGCGGCGCAATTCAGGAGATCGCGGCCAGTTCGACCGGCTCGCTGGGGCTGGATATCGCCCTGGGAATCGGCGGCCTGCCCATGGGCCGGATCATCGAGATTTACGGCCCCGAAAGCTCGGGCAAGACCACGCTGACGCTGCATTGCGTGGCCGAACAGCAGAAACGCGGCGGCGTCTGCGCCTTTGTCGATGCCGAACATGCGCTGGACCCGCAATATGCCAAGAAGCTGGGTGTCGACCTGGATGAATTGCTGATCTCGCAGCCCGATACCGGCGAACAGGCGCTGGAAATCACCGATACGCTGGTGCGTTCGGGCGCGGTGAACATGGTGGTGGTCGATTCGGTGGCGGCACTGACCCCGAAATCGGAACTCGAAGGCGATATGGGCGACAGCAGCGTCGGCGTGCAGGCCCGTTTGATGAGCCAGGCGATGCGCAAGCTGACCGGCTCGATCAGCCGCTCGAACTGCATGGTGATCTTCATCAACCAGATCCGCATGAAGATCGGGGTGATGTTCGGCTCGCCGGAAACCACCACCGGTGGTCACGCGCTGAAATTCTATTCCTCGGTGCGGCTGGACATCCGCCGCATCGGCTCGATCAAGGACCGTGACGAGATTGTCGGCAACGCGACCCGCGTCAAGGTGGTCAAGAACAAGGTGGCGCCGCCGTTCAAGCAGGTGGAATTCGACATCATGTATGGCGAGGGCATCTCGAAAACCGGCGAATTGCTCGACCTCGGCGTTGCCGCCGGCGTGGTGGAGAAATCCGGCGCCTGGTACAGCTATGGCGATGAACGCATCGGCCAGGGGCGCGAGAATGCGCGCCGGTTCCTGAAGGAGAACACCGCCACCGCGCTGGAGATCGAGGACAAGATCCGCGCCTCGCACGGGCTGGATTTCCACATGAACGAGGGCGATGACGAGGACATCCTCGAAGCCTGACGCTGCCACCCAAGGGGCAGAGGCGAAACACTTAGGGGGCGGGCCGGCTGGCGCGCCCCCTGTCATTTCCGGGCTTGCCGCCCGGCTTCCTGTGGACAGGGCAGGGGCGGGGGGATAAACCGGCGCAAACCGCAAGACAGAGCCTGACCCACATGCCCACGCTGAACGATATCCGGTCCACGTTTCTGAGCTATTTCGCCAAGAACGGCCACGAGGTCGTGGCCAGCTCGCCGCTGGTGCCGCGCAACGACCCGACGCTGATGTTCACCAATTCCGGGATGGTTCAGTTCAAGAACCTGTTCACCGGGGTCGAACATCGTGATTACACGCGCGCCACCACCGCGCAGAAATGCGTCCGCGCCGGCGGCAAGCATAACGACCTGGACAACGTCGGCTATACCGCCCGGCACCATACCTTCTTCGAAATGCTGGGAAATTTCTCGTTCGGGGATTATTTCAAATCCGACGCCATCCCCTTTGCCTGGGAATTGGTGACCAAGGAATACGGCATCGACAAGTCGCGGCTTTACGTCACCGTCTATCACACCGATGACGAGGCGGCGGAGATCTGGAAAAAGACTGGCGTGCCGGAAGACCGGATCATCCGCATCGCCACCAATGACAATTTCTGGATGATGGGCCCCACCGGCCCCTGCGGCCCCTGCACCGAGATCTTCTTCGATCACGGCGACAAGTACTGGGGCGGCCCTCCGGGCAGCCCGGAAGAGGATGGCGACCGCTTTGTCGAGATCTGGAACCTCGTTTTCATGCAATACGAGCAGTTCGAGGATGGCAGTCGGCGTGAACTGGCGGCGCAATCGATCGATACCGGCATGGGTATCGAACGGGTGGCGGCGCTGTTGCAGGGCACCAATGACAATTATGCCACCGACCTGATCCGCGCACTGATCGAGGCCAGCGCCGAGGCCACCTCGACTGATCCGGACGGGCCGGGCAAGACCCATCACCGGGTGATTGCCGACCACCTGCGCTCCACCTCTTTCCTGCTGGCCGACGGGGTGATGCCCTCTAATGACGGGCGCGGCTATGTGCTGCGCCGCATCATGCGGCGGGCGATGCGCCACGCGCATCTGCTGGGCGCCACCGATCCGCTGATGCACCGGCTGGTGCCGGCGCTGGTGCGCAAGATGGGCGCCGCCTATCCCGAACTGGCGCGCGCGCAGCCGCTGATCGAAGAGACGCTGAAGCTGGAAGAGACCCGGTTCAAGCAGACGCTGGACCGCGGGCTGAAGCTGCTGGATGACGAACTGGCCGGGCTGCCCGAGGGCGCCGCATTGCCGGGCGAGGCGGCGTTCCGGCTGTATGACACTTACGGCTTTCCGCTGGACCTGACCCAGGACGCGCTGCGCGAACAGGGCCGCACGGTCGAGACCGAAGGCTTTGACACCGCCATGGCCGAACAGAAGGCCAAGGCGCGCGCCGCCTGGTCGGGCTCGGGCGAGGCGGCGGATGCTTCGGTCTGGTTCGACATCGCCGAAACCCACGGCGCCACCGATTTTCTCGGCTACGAGACCGAAACCGCCGAGGGCCAGGTGTTGGCGCTGCTGAAGGATGGCGCCGTGGTCGACACGCTGTCGGCCGGAGACAGCGGCTGGATCGTGCTGAACCAGACGCCGTTCTATGGCGAGGCCGGCGGCCAGGTCGGCGATACCGGCTGGCTGCGCCGGCTCGAGGACGAGGATGACATCGCCACCGTCACCGATACCCAGCGCATGGCCGGCGGCGCGGTAATTGCCCATCAGGTCACCATCGACCGCGGCAGCTTTGGCAAGGGCACGCCGGTGGCTCTGGAGGTCGATCACCGCCGCCGGGGCGCCATCCGCGCCAATCACTCGGCCACTCACCTGCTGCACGAGGCGCTGCGCGAGGCGCTTGGCGATCACGTGGCGCAGCGCGGTTCGTTGAACGCGCCGGACCGGCTGCGCTTTGATTTCAGCCATGCCAAGGCGATGAGCCGGGCCGAGCTGGACAAGGTCGAACGCGAGGTCAACGCCTTCATCCGCCAGAACAGCCCGGTGGTGACCCGGATCATGACCCCCGACGATGCCCGGGCCATCGGCGCGCAGGCGCTGTTCGGCGAGAAATACGGCGACGAGGTGCGGGTGGTGTCGATGGGCCGCGCCGAGACCGGCAAAGGCACCGATGGCAAGACCTGGTCGATCGAGCTGTGCGGCGGCACCCATGTCAGCCGCACCGGCGATATCGGCGCCTTCGCGCTGACCGCCGAATCCGCCTCGGCCGCCGGCGTGCGCCGGATCGAGGCGCTGACCGGAGAGGCCGCCATCGCCGCGCTGCGCGCG
>NZ_PGTB01000173.1 GCF_002786325.1 Pseudooceanicola lipolyticus
CTGATCCATCGATTGGACCAAACCGCCCACATATCTCTTCAGTTATCATCAATGTCAAAGAGCGTAGAGACAAAACCTACAGGATGCGCCCTAATCTTACTCGGCGCGCCCCGCCTGCATTACCTCTGTTTTTCGTCGTCCGCCTCGTCGCCGTCCCGTTTTCGTCCGGCCCGTCTGGCGCCCCGTCGTGCGCCTCAGCGCCGCCGGTGAAGGGCTATTTACGGATAGGTCGGTGTACCCGCAACCCCTTTTTTCAAGAAACGTCACATTTTTTTCGGAATTCTCATTTTCCGTTTAATTTCAGTGCTTTGCGGGCGAAGAAACTTGCGCACCCGCGGCGAGAGCGGTTTTCCAGCTCCGGCTCACGGCGACTCGTTTCGGGCGCTAACACTAGATCTTGGGTTATCCACACGGTTACCCCCAAGACTGTCCCGAACCGCTCCTGAATCGCGCCGAGTCACCCCCCGGAAAAAACGCCGATTCCCGTCGACTCGGCCAGCTGGACGCGAGTCACCCCGCCGTCTGGCGCACCGCAACCCGGCGTTTGCGCGGAATCATCCGCAGCCCCAGCAGCGCCAGGATGATGCCGAGGTAGACCAGCGGCTCGATCTGGAATCCCTTCACCAGCATCACGAAATGCATCGCCCCCAGAACCGCCGCGGCATAGACCGCCTTGTGCAGTGTCCGCCACCGCGGCCCCAGCTTGCGCACCGACCAGTTGTTCGAGGTCAGCGCCAGCGGGATCAGCAGCACGAACGCCGCCATGCCGATGGTGATATAGGGCCGCTTGGCAATATCGGCCCAGACCTGCCCCAGGATCTGCACATCCAGCACGATCCAGACCAGCAGGTGACAGAACACATAGTAGAAGGCGATCAGCCCCAGCGCCCGGCGGAACTTCAACAGGTTCAGCCCGGCAAACCGGCGCAGGGGCGTCACCGCCAGCCCCGCAATCAGGAACCACAGCGCCCACTGCCCCAGCTCGTGCTCCAGCGCGCGGATCGGCTCGACCCCCAGCGCGCCAGTCGCGCCCTGCCACAGCAGCCAGGGCGCCGGCAGCATCCCCAGGATATAGAGCGCCCAGGTCGGCACCCGGCGCAGGCCGCCATTGATCCGCTCCCCCAGGCTCACGCGCAGCAGCCTCCGGCCTGCACCGGCGGGCAGGCCACGCTGCCATAGGAACAGAAGACGCAGCAGTCACCCGGCTTCGGCCGCAGCACCGCACCGCAGCCAGCGCAGTCATAAAAATACAGGCAGGCGTCTTCCGGCATCCGCTCTTGGCTGGCGTGGCCGCAACGCGGACAGGTCAGGACCGACTGCAACTGGGGCGCCGCAACCGTCATCAGTGATACACGCTGAGGTCCATACCATCATACATGGCGGCCACCTCGTCCTGATACCCGTTGAACATCAGCGTCGGCTGCCGCCGGGCAAACAACCCGCCGCCGATCGGCCGTTCGGTGGCCTGCGACCAGCGCGGATGCGACACCTCGGGGTTCACGTTGCTGTAGAACCCGTATTCCCGCGCATTGGCCTTGTTCCAGCTGGTCGGCGGCTCGGACTCGGTCAGGGTGATGCGCACGATCGACTTGATCGACTTGTAGCCGTATTTCCACGGCACCACGAGCCGGATCGGCGCGCCATTCTGGTTCGGCACCGGCCGGTCGTAGATCCCGGTTGCCATGAGCGTCAGCGGATGCATCGCCTCGTCCAGCCGCAGGCCCTCGACATAGGGCCAGTCCAGGATCGGATAGCGCGTGCCCGGCATCTCTTCGCGGCGCAGCACGGTTTCGAAGGCGACGTATTTGGCGCCGTCCTGAACCCCGGCCATCTCCAGCAGGTCGGCCAGTTCGAATCCGTTCCACGGAATCACCATCGACCAGGCCTCGACACAGCGGAACCGGTAGATCCGCTGTTCTATCGTCATCTCGCCCAGGATCTGTTCGAGACTATAGTCGCCGGGCCGGTCGACCAGCCCGTCGATGGTCACGCTCCAGGGCTGGGTGGTCAGCATATACGCATAGCTCGCCGGGTCGCTCTTGCCGGTGCCGAACTCGTAATAGTTGTTATAGGTGGTGATCTCTTCCCAGCTGTTGGGCTCCAGCCCCTCGGCCGCCGCCGCCACCGGGCGCGCCGCCGTGGCCAGGCCCAGCCCCGCCGCCCCGGCCAGCAATTGCCGGCGGTTCAGGAACGCGCCATAGGGGGTCACATCGGCAGCGCTCAGGTCGTTTTTCCAGCGTCGGGCCATCGGCATCTCCTTCCATTGTTACAGAAGAAGTACGCGCAGCCGCGCGCTCCACCAAAACATTTCGCCTCACGATTCGGCGACGGAACTGTAACTTGGCAGGATCTCGTTCAGCGGCAGGCTGGTGCCGCCGGCCTGCACGATGCGCACATGCCGCCGCCGCATCAGCCGCGGTTCGGCCACCCCCACCGAATGGGCGATGGTTTCGACCTCGTGGATGATGCCGCGCGCATAATGCGCCACGCGCTGGTCCTTGTCGGCCACCACCAGCCCCTTTTGCAGGCGCGGATCATGGGTGGTGATCCCGGTCGGGCAGGTGTTGCGGTTGCATTTCAGCGCCTGGATGCAGCCCAGCGCGAACATGAAGCCGCGCGCCGAGGTCACGAAATCGGCCCCCGCCGCCAGCGCCCAGGCCACATCGCCGGGATTGACCAGCTTGCCCGAGGCGATCAGCCGGATCCGCCCCTTCAGCCCGTGCCGGTCGCGCAGGTTCGCCACCTGCGGCAGCGCCTCGCGCACCGACATGCCCACCAGATCGATCAGCGGCATCGGCGCCGCCCCGGTGCCGCCCTCGCCACCGTCCAGGGTGATGAAATCCGGCGCGCCCGCCGCGCCGCGCCGATCGATGGCGGCAAACAGGTCGTCAAACGCCTCCAGCGACCCCACCACCGTCTTGATCCCCACCGGCTTGCCGGTGACCTCGCGGATATGCGCCACCAGGTCCAGCAGGTCGTCGAAACTGGCCACTTCCGGGTGCCGGTTTGGCGACAGGCTGTCCTGGCCCACCTGGATGCCGCGGATCTCGGCGATCTCGGGCGTCACCTTGGCGCCGGGCAGGATGCCGCCCTTGCCGGGCTTGGCCCCCTGCGCCAGCTTGATCTCGAACATCTTCACCTGCGGATGCGCCGCCACCTCGGCCAGCTTTTCGTCCGACAGCAGGCCATGGGCGTCGCGCACGCCGTATTTCGCGGTGCCGATCTGAAAGACGATGTCACAGCCGCCTTCCAGGTGAAACGGGCTCAACCCGCCCTCGCCGGTGTTCAGCCACACGCCGGCCGCGTTCGCGCCCCGGCTCAGCGCCTGCACCGCCGGCTTCGATATCGCGCCAAAACTCATGCCGGAAATGTTGAAGAAGGACGGCGCCGCGTAAGGCTGGCGCGCGCCGGGGCCGATGATCATCGGCGTCGAACTGGCATATTGATCGTCCAGCGGCGGAAAGGTGGCATTGACGAAAATCGGCGTGCCCGGAACGCCCAGGTTGCGGGTCGACCCGAAGGCCACCGTGTTGCCCTTCCCCCCGGCCGCGCGGTTGACCCAGTCGCGCTGCGCCCGGTTGAACGGCAGCTCCTCGCGATCCATGGCAAAGAAATACTGCCGGAAGAATTCGCCCAGCTCGGTAAACAGCCGCCGAAACCGCCCGATCACCGGATAATTGCGGCGGATCGCATCGGCGGTCTGCATCCGGTCGATCAGAAACACCACCGCCGCCACCAGCACCGCCAGCCCGATCAGCGCCACGAAGACCAGCACCAGCACTTCCAGCGCGTTCATCGCAAAACTCATTCCACACCTCCGACATGCCTGGCCGGGCGACTGCGCGCCCGTGTCCTTGGTTCAGAGTGATCGGGAACGCCCGGAGTGGCAAGCCGCGCAGAGGGTTGGGCGCGGCCCGGGCTGGTCGCCCGGGCCAATGGCACTTGGTCTCGGTCGCGCCTTGGCGCTCCTTTAATGCACCACCGCATCGCGCGGCGGCTGCCGGTTCGAGGCCGACACCCGGTCGCCGATGATCAGCCCGTCGGAACCGGCGCTGACCGGCACGGTGCCGCCGTCCAGAACATCACCGGCCAGCAGCATCTCGGCCAGCGGGTTCTGCAGCGCGCGCTGGATCACCCGCTTCAGCGGCCGCGCCCCGAAGACCGGGTCATAGCCCTCGTCGGCCAGCCATTGCCGTGCCGATGCGTCCAGCTCCAGGGTGATCTTGCGCCCGGCCAGCCGCTTGCCCAGCCGCGCCAGCTGGATATCGACAATCGCATCCATATCTTTGCGCTGCAGCCGGTCGAAGATGATGGTCTCGTCCAGCCGGTTCAAGAATTCGGGGCGGAAATGTGCCCGCACCGCATCCATCACGTCGCGCCGGGCATCGGCGGCATCGGCGCCTTCCGGCAGCTGGCTCAGCGCCTGCGCGCCCAGGTTCGAGGTCAGCACGATCAGCGTCTGCTTGAAATCGACCTTGTGGCCCTGCCCGTCGGTCAGCACCCCGTCATCCAGCACCTGCAGCAGCACGTTGAAGACATCGGGATGTGCCTTTTCGACCTCGTCGAACAGCACCACCTGATAGGGCCGGCGCCGCACCGCCTCGGTCAGCACTCCGCCCTCGTCATAGCCGACATAGCCCGGCGGTGCCCCGATCAGGCGGGCGACCGAATGTTTCTCCATGAATTCGCTCATGTCGATCCGCACCATCGCGTTCTCGTCGTCGAACAGGAACTCGGCCAGCGCCTTGGTCAGCTCGGTCTTGCCGACACCGGTGGGCCCGAGGAACAGGAACGAACCCAGCGGCCGGTTCTCGTCCTGCAGCCCGGCGCGCGCCCGGCGCACCGCGTTCGACACCGCCCGCACCGCCAGGTCCTGGCCGATCACCCGCTTGTGCAGGTCATCTTCCATCCGCAGTAGCTTGTCGCGCTCGCCTTCCAGCATCTTCGACATCGGGATGCCGGTCCAGCGTTCGACCACCGCGGCGATCTGCTCGGGGCGCACCGCCTCTTCTACCATCATGCCCTGGTCCTCGGCCTTCTCGGCCTCGGCCAGCTGTTTCTCCAGCTGCGGGATCACCCCGTAGGACAGTTCGCCGGCGCGGGCCAGGTTGCCCTCGCGCTTGGCAATCTCCAGATCGGCGCGGGCACGGTCCAGCTGCTCCTTCAGGTCGCGGGCCGAGGCCAGCTTGTCGCGCTCGGCCTGCCACTGGGCGGTCATCTCGGCGCTTTTCTCCTGCAGCGCCGACAATTCCTTTTCCAGCTTGGCCAGCCGGTCCTTGGAGGCGGCGTCATCTTCCAGCTTCAGCGCCTCGACCTCGATTTGCATCTGCAGGATGTTGCGGTCCAGCTGGTCCAGCTCCTCGGGCTTGGAATCCACCTCCATCCGCAGCCGGCTGGCGGCCTCGTCGACCAGGTCGATGGCCTTGTCCGGCAGGAACCGGTCGGTGATATAGCGGTTCGACATCGTCGCCGCCGCCACCAGCGCCGAGTCGGAGATCCGCACGCCGTGGTGCAGCTCGTATTTCTCCTTGATGCCGCGCAGGATGCTGATGGTGTCCTCCACCGTCGGCTCGTTCACCATCACCGGCTGGAACCGCCGGGCCAGCGCCGCGTCCTTCTCGACATATTTGCGGTACTCGTCCAGCGTGGTGGCGCCCACGCAATGCAGCTCGCCGCGCGCCAGCGCCGGCTTGATCAGGTTGGCCGCATCCATCGCGCCATCGGTCTTGCCGGCGCCGACCAGCGTGTGCATCTCGTCGATGAACAGGATGATCTCGCCCGCCGCCGCGGTGACCTCGTTCAGCACGCCTTTCAGCCGCTCCTCGAACTCGCCACGATATTTCGCCCCGGCAATCAGCGCCCCCATATCCAGCGCCAACAGCTTCTTGTCCTTCAGGCTCTCGGGCACGTCGCCATTGACGATGCGCAGCGCCAGCCCCTCGGCAATCGCGGTCTTGCCGACACCGGGATCGCCGATCAGCACCGGGTTGTTCTTGGTCCGCCGGCTCAGCACCTGCATGGCGCGGCGGATCTCCTCGTCGCGGCCTATGATCGGGTCGATCTTGCCCGCGCGGGCACGCTCGGTCAGGTCCTGGGCGTATTTCTTCAGCGCCTCATAGCTGTCTTCGGCGCTGGCCGAATCGGCGGTGCGGCCCTGGCGGATGTCGTTGATCGCCTGGTTCAGCGACTGCGCCGACACCGCGCCGGCCTCCAGCGCCGACTTGGCTGGCGATTTCACCATGCACAGCGCCATCAGGATACGTTCCACCGGCACAAAGCTGTCGCCGGCCTTCCTGGCCAGCGTCTCGGCCTCGCCCAGCACCTTGGCGGTGGCACCGTCCAGATACACCTGCCCGGCATCGCCGCTGACCTTGGGCTGCTTGGCCATCGCCAGGTCCAGCGCCTCGGCCACCCGCGCCGGCGCCCCGCCCGCGCGCGTGATCAGGTTGCTGGCCAGCCCCTGGTCATCGTCCATCAATGCCTTGAGAAGGTGTTCGGGCGTCAGCCGCTGATGCCCCTCGCGCAGCGCGATCGTCTGAGCGGCCTGCACGAATCCCCGTGCCCGCTCGGTGAACTTGTTCAAGTCCATCAGTCTCTCCTTATCAAGCGCCCGCCTGCCGGCCGCCCGCAACGCGGCACGCCCGGCCCTGGGCCTCGGATAACATTTGGGCACGCGCCCCGCAGCTTCAAGAGGCGGCGGCGCGGCAAATTCCGTCTCTTTCGCCTGTGCGAACCGCCGCCATCACCCGGCCGCGCCGCGCCGCCCCTCGCGCTGGCCCCGGCGGCGCATTTGCGTTATGGCCCCTCCAGCCGCGCAACACCTGAGGAGCCCCCCATGTCCGATGACCGCCTGATCGTAGCGCTCGACCTGCCAAACGCCGTGCAGGCCCTGGCCCTGACCGAACAGCTGGGCGAGGCGGTCAGCTTCTACAAGATCGGGCTGGGCATGCTTACCGGCGGCGGCCTGGCGCTGGCCAACGAGCTCAAGCAGGAACATGGCAAGCGCATCTTCCTCGATATGAAGCTGTTCGACATCTCCGCCACGGTCGAGGCGGCGGTGCGCGGACTGGCGCAGTTCGATCTCGACTTTCTTACCGTGCATGGCGATCCGCAGGTGGTGCAGGCCGCCAAGCAGGGCGCCGCAGGCAGCGGGCTGAAGATCCTCGCCGTCACCGTGCTCACCTCGCTGGACCGCGCCGATCTCGACGCGGCGATGATCCGGCCGGGCGACCTGGCCGAGATCGTCTGCGAACGCGCAGAACGTGCCCTGGACGCCGGCGCCGACGGGGTGATCGCCTCGCCGCGCGAGGCGGCGGCGATCCGGGCGCT